>NZ_JBIWPP010000003.1:137386-575080 GCF_044768335.1 Streptomyces sp. NPDC101151
CTCCCGCGCCTCCCGGTCGTCCGCCGCGCGGGTCAGCCGCCCTTGTCCGCCCGCTCCCGCGCCTCCCGGTCGTCCGCCGCGCGGGTCAGCCGCCCTTGTCCGCCCGCTCCCGCGCCTCCCGGTCGTCCGCCGCGCGGGTCAGCCGCCCTTGTCCGCCCGCTCCCGCGCCTCCCGGCAGCCCAGTGAGCGGAACACCTCCAGCGCCTCCGTCCGGGCCCGGCGAGCCTCCTGGTCCTCGCCGTCGGCCCTCCGTACCGCCGCCAGATCCCACAGGGTCCGCGCCCGCCACACCGGCAGGCCCAGCTCGTCCCAGGCCGCCAGGGCCCGCTCCAGCGGATCACGGGCGCCGTCGGTGTCGCCCGCCGCCAGGCGGGCCTCGCCCAGGGTGCGCAGCACCAGCGCCTCGCCGAACCGGTCCTGCCGCTCCCTGGCCACCTCGAGGCAGCGGCCGAGGCGCTCGGCGGCCCGCTCGGTGCGGCCGGTGCGCAGCTCCACCTTGGCCAGCGACTGCTCGGTGTACATCGTGCCGAAGGTGTCGTGCAGGTCGGCGAAGAGCCGCAGCGCCTCCCGCAGCACCCGTTCCGCCTCGAGGAGTTCGCCTTCGGCACGGTGGCACAGGGCCAGTGACCGCAGGGTGAGTCCCTCGCCGTTCCGGTCGCACGCGGTGCGGTACAGCTCCAGCGCCTCGGCCAGCGCCTGCCGGGCGTCCGCTCCGCGGCCCTGCTCGCGGTGCACATGGCCGATGCCGTACAGCACGCGCGCCCGCGCGCCGACGTCGCCCGAGGGGCCGTAGCGCCCGAGCGAGGCGCGCAGCAGTGTCAACGCCGGTTCGTGGCGGGACTGTTCGCGCCGGGCCGTGCCCATCCCGGCGAGCGCAAGGGCGGCTCCGTGCGGTACGTCCCCGCGCTCCTCGAACAACCGCAGCGCGTCGGCGAAGTAGGCGTACGAGGCATCGAAGTCGTCCTGTTCGTACCGGAGTTGGCCGAGACCGGTGAGCAACCAGGCCTCCCCCTCCTGGTCGCCGGTGCGGCGGACCGCCGCCATGGCCGCGGTGTGCGAGCGGGACCAGGCGTCGAACTGGTTGTAGAGGGCGGCCGAGCCGGCCGTCAGTGCTCCGGCGAGATCCCGTGCGGCCCGCGGGAGCTGATGGTCGGCGCAGTGGACGGTGGCCGCGAGGAGTCCGGCCTGCTCGGCGGCGAACCAGGCCGCGGGCCGCTCCAGCAGCGACGCCTCGGTCTCCGGATCGAGGGGGCGGACGGCGGCCGGTTCCGGGAAGTGCCGGGCAGCACCACCCGGTCCCCGCGCGGCCGCCTTGCGGGCGAGGTCCAGCCAGCAGGCGACCAGTCGCAGCACCGCCGCCGCCCGCTCCTCGGCGCCCTCCTCGGTGAGGCAGCGTTCCCGGGCGTGTTCCCGGGCCAGGTCATGGATGCGGTAGCGGGCCCGGCCGGTCTCGTCCACACCGATGACGTCGACGAAGTGGCAGTCCACCAGCTGCTCGACCGCCTCCTCGGCCTCCTCCGTGCCGATGTCGAGCAGCGGGGCGGCGACCCAGGCGGCGAAGTCGGGCAGATCCAGCAGGGCCAGCCGGCGCAGCGCCCGCCGCCCCTGCGGGTCGAGGTCGGCGTAGCCGAGTTCGAGGCTGGAGCGCAACTCCAGGTCTCCCGCGCTGAGTTCGTTGAGCCTGCGCCGCTCGTCGCGCAGCCGCCCGGCGAGCCGGCCCGGCGCCCAGTGCGGGCGGGCCGCAAGCCGCGCCCCGGCGATGCGCACCGCGAGCGGCAGCCGGCCGCACAGCGCGACGATCTCCGCGGCCCGCTCCGGCTCGGCGCTCGTCCGCTCCGGTCCGGCCACGCGCCGCAGCAGTTCGAGCGCGTCCTGTTCGCCGGGCACGGCCAGGTCCAGGTGGGCCGCGCCCTCCAGCGCCACCAGCCGGCGGCGGCTCGTGACCAGCACGGCGGAACCGGCGCCGGGCGGCAGCAACGGCCGTACATGCGCCTCTCCGGCCGCGTTGTCGAGGATCAGCAGGACCCGGCGGTGCCCGATGTGGGTGCGGTACAGGCCGGTCAGCTCCTCCAGGCCGCCCGGCAGCGTCTCGGGCCCGGCACCCATGGCCCGCAGCAGCCGGGCGAGGGCGTCGGCGGGCTGCAGCGGGGTGGCGTCGGCGGCTCGCAGGTCTATGAACAGCCGTCCGTCCGGGAAGAGTTCGGCGGTGCGGTGGCCGACGTGCACGGCGAGCGCGGTCTTGCCCGAGCCCGAACGCCCCGAGATCACCCCGATCGGCGGCGCGGTCCGCCCGGTGGCACCGGCGTCCTCCACCAGCCCGGCCGCCCAGGCGATCTGTTCGGACCTGCCCACGAAGTCGGCGATGTCGGGCGGGAGATGGGAGGGGACGGGGGGCGTGCGCGGAAGCGGGACGGTGGGGGCGGGGGAGTGCCGGCGGCCGGCGGGTCCGGCCTGCGGCGGGGCGCCGGACCCCGTGTGCGGGTGGGTGCCGTATGCCGCCTGCGCGGTGTCCTCGGCGGCCCGGGGGTGGGTGTGCGGGCCGGGTCCGGCCGGGGACCGGGCACCGGACGCGGACTCCGCGCGGCCGCCGGACGCGATACCCGGTTCGGACCGGGACCCCTCGGCCGACGACCCGCTCCCCGGCGCCGCTCCCGTGCCACCGCCGGAGGGCCGGATCCGACCGGGCCCCGTCCGCCCGGCGTCCGCCCCCGGCACGGTCCGCCCCGCCGGGCCCCAGGTCGGCCCGGCGCCCGGCATTCCCCCTGGCTGCGGACCCGAGGGCATGCCCAGCGCGGCGGTGTCGTCGGTGAGCAGGGCCTGGTGCAGTGCGCGCAGCTGTGGGCCGGGGTCGATGCCCAGTTCGTCGCGCAGGACCTCGCGGCCCTCGCGGTAGGTGCGCAGCGCGTCGGAGACGCGGCCGGTGCGGAAGAGCGCGGTCATCAGCAGACCGCGCGGCCGCTCCCGCAGCGGATGGGCGGCGACGTGCGCCAGCAGCGGGGCGATCGTCTCGTCCTCGCGGCCCAGTTCGAGGCGCAGCCCGAAGGACTCCTCCTGGGCCACCAGCCGCAGTTCTGTCAGCCGGGCCGACTCGATCCGTGCGAAGGTCTGGCCGAGCCCTTCCAGGGCCTCCTGCCCGCGCCACAGGCCCAGCGCCTCACCCAGGACGTCCACCGCCGCCGCCGGCCGGGCGGCGGCGGCCTCGGTGCGGGCGGCCGCGAGGAGTTGCTCGAAGCGACGGGCGTCGACCTGGGCGGGGTCGAGGTCGGCGACGTACCCGGGTGCGCGGGTGCGGACGACCTCGGCGGCGCCGATCCGGGTCAGCGCGCGGCGTACCGCCGAGACATGGGTGGCGACCAGCGCGCCCGCGGTCGCCGGGGCCCGCTCGTCCCAGACGAAGTCCACGAGCCGCTCGGTGGACACCACTTCGCCGAGGTGCACGACCAGGGCTCCGAGCACGGCGAGGGGCCGGGAACCGCCGAGCGGAGCCCGCCGGCCGCCCTCCCAGACCTCCACCGGCCCGAGCAGACGTACCTCGAACATGGCTGGCACCCCGATCGCCGTACCGTCCGCCCCCTCGCGGATGGTGACAACGATATCCGTGAACGCCCCGCGGGCATGCCGGAGGCCGGGCCGTCCTGTCCGGATCCGGCCCCTCCGCTCGCGCGGCCGGAACCCGCCTCGACGCCCGGCGCCCGGAACGGAATCCTTCTCCGCGTCCGGTGGCGCAGCGCGGGCCCGTGCTCCTGCTTTCGTCCGGCAGTTGGCCGGATCTCGCGGGTGTGGGCCGCAGTGCCCGTACCGGAGACCGGACATCGTGGGCTCTCGTATGACAACCGGCCACGGAATCCGTGGTGGTGAGGACCCGGGGCAAAGGCCGCAGGGGCCCCAACCCCTGTCGTACCGCCGACTTTCACATCGGCGCCACCAGACCCTTCCCTGACGTTTGCTGCTCTTGGAACACTCGCTGCGCGCAGATTCCGTCATCGGGCGGTATCGCGTACGTCAGGACGCAGTGACGAGAGGACCCTCACCCATGCCCGAAGTCAACCGGCGGCGCTTCCTCCAACTCGCGGGCGCCACAACGGCGTTCACGGCGTTGTCGAGCAGCATCCAGCGCGCGGCCGCCCTGCCCGCCCATTACCGCACGGGTTCGGTCGAGGACGTCGAGCACGTCGTCGTCCTGATGCAGGAGAACCGTTCCTTCGATCACTACTTCGGCTCGCTCCGGGGCGTGCGGGGCTTCGGCGACCCGCGTTCGGTCACGCAGAACGGCAAGTCCGTCTGGAAGCAGTCCGACGGCACGAAGGACATCCTCCCCTTCCACCCGGACGCCGACGACCTGGGCATGGCGTTCCTCCAGGACCTCCCGCACGGCTGGAACGACGGACACACCGCCTTCAACGGCGGCAAGTACGACAAGTGGGTGCCCGCCAAGTCGGCGACGACGATGGCGTACCTGACGCGCGAGGACATCCCCTTCCACTACGCGCTCGCCGACGCCTTCACCATCTGCGACGCCTACCACTGCTCCTTCATAGGCTCCACGGACCCCAACCGCTACTACATGTGGACGGGGTACACCGGCAACGACGGCAAGGGCGGCGGCCCGGTCCTCGGCAACGACGAGAAGGGCTACGGCTGGACGACGTACCCCGAGCGCCTGGAGCAGGCCGGTGTGTCCTGGAAGATCTACCAGGACGTCGGCGACGGACTGGACGCGAACGGCTCCTGGGGCTGGATCGAGGACGCCTACCGCGGCAACTACGGCGACAACTCGCTGCTCTACTTCAACCAGTACCGGAACGCCAAGCCCGGCGACCCGCTGTACGACAAGGCCCGCACCGGCACCGACGCGCGCAAGGGCGAGGGCTTCTTCGACCAGCTCAAGGCGGACGTGAAGGGGGGCAAGCTGCCCCAGGTCTCCTGGATCGTCGCCCCCGAGGCCTTCACCGAGCACCCCAACTGGCCCGCCAACTACGGCGCCTGGTACGTCGCCCAGGTCCTGGACGCGCTCACCTCCGACCCCGAGGTCTGGGGCAAGACCGCCCTGTTCATCACCTACGACGAGAACGACGGCTTCTTCGACCACGTGATCCCGCCCTTCCCGCCGGCCTCCGCCGCCCAGGGCCGGTCGACCGTGGACCCCGCACTCGACCTGTTCAAGGGTGACGCCGGCCACCCCGCCGGCCCCTACGGGCTCGGCCAGCGGGTGCCGATGCTGGTCGTCTCGCCGTGGAGCAAGGGCGGATTCGTCTGCTCCGAGACCTTCGACCACACCTCGATCATCCGGTTCATGGAGCGTCGCTTCGGTGTTCAGGAGCCGAACATCTCGCCCTGGCGCCGGGCGGTCTGCGGCGACCTGACCACCGCCTTCGACTTCTCCCGCAAGGACACCGCGCCGGTCGCCCTGCCGTCCACGGCGGGCTACCAGCCGGCGGACCACAACCGGCACCCCGACTATGTGCCCACCCCGCCCGCCAACCCCGCCCTGCCCAAGCAGGAGCGCGGCAGCCGTCCCACCCGCCCCCTCAAGTACGCCCCGGTGGTGGACGGTTCGGCGGACACGGCGGCCGGGAAGTTCACGCTCTCCTTCGTCTCCGGCGCACAGGCGGGCGCCGCGTTCCTGGTCACCTCGAACAACCGCACCGACGGCCCCTGGCCCTACACCACCGAGGCCGGCAAGACCCTCTCCGACACCTGGAACTCGGCCTACTCCGGTGGCTCGTACGACCTCGCCGTGCACGGCCCGAACGGCTTCCTGCGCCTCTTCAAGGGCCGGAACAAGGTCGCCGGAGCCGAGGTCACCGCCCGGTACACCGGCGGGGACGTCGTCCTCACCTTCACCAACAAGGGCTCGGGCACGGCGAAACTGAAGCTCGTGAACGGCTACGGCGGCAGCCCGGTCACCGTCACCGTACGGTCCGGGGCCACCGTGCTGCAGACCGTCGGACTCAAGGCGAGCAAGCGCTGGTACGACCTCACGGTCACCTCGGACGCCGACCCGGCCTTCCTGCGCGGCTTCGCCGGCCACGTCGAGACCGGATGTCCGGGCGTCAGTGACCCGGCCATCATCACGGGGTGAACGGGCGTTGAACACCGCTCCGTGCGGACTGGTCAGGTGCCGGTCACATCAGGGTAGTGTGCCCCGGTGACCACGCAATCGAACACTCCTGCAGGCTGGTACCCCGATCCGCACGGGGCTGCCCAGACGCTCCGTTACTGGGACGGCGCGCAGTGGACCGAGCACACGAACCCGGCCCAGCAGGGCGCCGGGCAGGTTCCGCCGCAGCAGGCCGCCCCCCAGCAGCCCGCCGCCCACATTCCGCAGCAGCAGGCCGCCGACCCCAAGGTCCAGCGCCAGGTGCAGCAGCAGGCGGGCGTCGCGGCCGGCGGTGCCGGCGGCGGCACGCTCTTCACCGAGCCGGTCCTGGTCGTGAACCAGAAGGCCAAGCTGATCGAGCTGACCAACGAGTACAAGGTCATGGATCAGGGCGGCCGCGAGATCGGCTCGGTCGTCCAGGTCGGCCAGAGCGCGCTGAAGAAGATCCTGCGCTTCGTCTCCAGCCTCGACCAGTTCATGACGCACAAGCTGGAGATCCGCGACGCCTACGGCCAGCCGCAGCTGCTGCTGACCCGGCCCGCGAAGTTCCTCAAGTCCCGGGTCATCGTGACTCGTCCGGACGGCTCGCCGGTCGGTGAGATCGTCCAGCAGAACATGATCGGGAAGATCAACTTCGCGATGAACGCGAACGGCCAGCAGGTCGGCGCGATCAAGGCGGAGAACTGGCGGGCGTGGAACTTCGCCATCGTCGACCACTCGGACAACGAGGTGGCCCGGATCACCAAGACCTGGGAAGGCCTCGCCAAGACGCTGTTCACGACGGCGGACAACTACGTCCTGCAGATCCACTACCAGCTCCCCGAGCCGCTGCTGAGCCTCGTGGTGGCGACGGCCCTGACCGTCGACACCGCCCTCAAGCAGGACTCGCGGGGTCTTGGCTGAGCAACGTCCCAACGGACATGGCGACGGCGGCCGGTGCATGCGGAAAGTCCGCGCGCACCGGCCGCCGCCCGTTGTGACGCTCAGAGCGCCGTGAGATGCCCGGGCTGCTCCGGTTGCCGTGGCACCAGTGCCGGTTCCGCCGCTGCCGTGCCCGGTTCCAGCGCCAGGACCGCCGCGACGGGGTGCTCGTCGTGCTCGTCGGGGCCGTCGGAGCGGCCGGGTTCGGGCGTCGCCCGGGTCAGCAGGACCACTCCACAGGCGGCCAGACCCGCCCCGGCCAGAGCCAGCAGCACTCCGCCGGGTCCGCCCTGCAGGCCCTGCCCGAGCAGGGTCAGCCCGATGACCGCGGCGGCCACCGGGTTGGCCAGGGTGACCACGGCCAGCGGGGCGCCGAGCCCGCCTCGGTAGGCGGTCTGCGACAGCAGCAGCCCGCCGGTGGCGAACGCGGCGACCAGGACGGAGACCGTGATCACCTCGACGCTCAGCGCCGGACCCGTGCGATCCGTGGCCGCCACCGTCACCGTCTGGGTGAGCGCGGAGGCGACACCCGAGGCGAAGCCGGCGGCGGTCGCGTGCCTGAGGCCCGGCCGGGCGCCGGGCCGGGAGAGCATGCCGATCAGGGCGGCGGTCGTACCGGCGACCGCCAGCGCCTCGGTCAGGCTCAGCACCCGCTCGGGCGCCGGACCCGACGCGGTGACCAGCAGCGCGCCGAGACCCAGCAGCGTGAGCGCCGTACCGCGCCACTCCACCGCGCTGACCCGCCGTCCGGCCGCCCGCGCCCCGAGCGGCACGGCCGCGACCAGGGTGAGTGCGCCCAGCGGCTGGACCAGGGTCAGCGGACCGTACTTGAGAGCCACGACGTGCAGCAGCGCGGCGGCGGCGTTCAGGCCGACGGCCGACCACCAGGCGGCGGTGCCGAGCAGGGCCGGCAGGCCCGCGCCGGAGCTGCGGGAGGCGAGGCGTTCCTGGGCGACGGCGGCCGAGGCATAGGCGACGGCCGAGACCAGGGACAGGCCGACGGCGACCAGGGTGGCGGCGCTCATCGGCCCGCTCCCACCAGGACGGTCTCCTTCGGGGCGGCCCGCCGTGTGTCGCGTCCCGCCGTACTGGACATCCGCCGCGGTGGATGGACGACCGCGAGGGCGACACCGAGCATGGCGGTCGCCACTATCGCGTCGAGCCAGTAGTGGTTCGCCGTGCCCACGATCACCAGCAGGGTGATCAGCGGGTGCAGCAGCCACAGCCAGCGCAGGCCGGGCCGAATGCCGCGGCGCGCGGCGGCCCGGCCGGGGTTGCGTGAGACGGACGGGCTGGTGGCCGCGATCAGGCCGATCGCCACCATCAGGGCCCAGCCGAAGTGCAGGGACGGCATGGCCGCGAACTGGTTGGAGAGATGGTCGCTGGACGGCGGGCCGTAGACCGAGGGGCCGTAGACCCGGGCGGTGTCCACCAGGCCGGTGCCGGTCAGCATCCGCGGCGGGGCCAGCGGGAACGTGAACGGCAGTACCAGCGCGGCGGTGGTCACCACGGCCAGAACCCGGCGGGCCCACACGTAGTGCGCGGGCCGCCTGAGGTACAGCCACACCAGGAAGGCCAGGGTGGCCGGGAAATGGACGGTCGCGTAGTAGGTGTTCGCCAGGTGGACGAGGGTGTCGCGGTGCAGCAGTGCGGACTGCACGGCGGTCTCGTGGGGGAGGTGCACGGCCCGTTCGAGGTCCCACACGTGGTGGGCGTTGCGGAAGGCGTCCGCGGTGTGGCCGGTGGCCAGCTGCCGCCCGAGCTTGTAGACGAGGAAGAGCCCTGCGACGAGCAGGAACTCACGGAGGAGCGGCGGGCGCGTTATCGCGTCCGGCTCCGCTTCTTCAGGCTCGGTTCGGGCATTCATCCCCCGGCCCCTTCGCTGACGGTCGTGCGTGTGGTGGTGCGTGCCGAGACCGGGCAGAGGCCCGGAACTCATCGATACGTCGCCGTACCGATACGCCAGTGTACCGATACGTCAGTGTACCGATACGCTCGAGTACCGGTACACTGACGTATCGATTGATGTGCGCCACACTGGAGACAAGTTCTGCAGCCGCACTTGAGCGAAGCTTTAGTGGGCGGTGCAAGGGTGAAGAGTGAGGAGAAGCCACGCATGACGTCGCAGGCCGCGGACGACCCGGAGACGGTCGCCGCCTCGCGCCGCTCCAAGATCACGCCCGAGCGTGAGCGGGAGTTCTTCGACGCTGTGCTGGAACAGATCCGCGAGTGCGGCTACGACTCCGTGACCATGGAGGGCGTCGCCGCCACCACCCGCTGCAGCAAGTCCACGCTCTACCGGCAGTGGAGGACCAAGCCCCAGTTCGTCGCGGCCGCGCTGCGTGCCAGCCGCAAGGTGCGCTTCGCGGGCATCGACACGGGATCGCTCGCCGAGGATCTGCGGCAGGCCGCGCGGGCCGCCGGCGACTGGTCCAACAAGGACGCCAGGCTCATGCAGGCGCTCGGGCACGCGGTCACGGCCGACCACGAGCTGGCGCAGGCGCTGCGGGAGGCACTCGTCCTGCCCGAGATCGCCGCACTCCAGGAGATGCTGGCCCGGGGCGTGGACCGGGGCGAGGTGGCGGCGGACCACCCCGCGCTGGAGTACATCCCGGCCATGATGTTCGGCGTCCTGCGCGTCCGCCCCGTGCTGAGCGGTCAGTACGCCGACGTCGACTATCTCGTCCGGTTCGTGGAGGCCGCCGTGCTGCCCGCGCTCGGGCTGACATAGGACTCAGGCCGCCGTTCACGGGATGACTGAACGGCGACCTGCTCGCGCCGCACCGTGGGGACGGGGGCGGCGCGCACCCCCCGGCCGGGTGGGGCTCCTCTTGAGCGGAGGGGCGCCCCACCCGGCCGATTTCCGTCTTCGGACGGCCTCAGACGTTCTGGCCGCTGCCGCCGCCCGCCGAGACCTTGATCCCCTTGAGGATCTCGTCGATGACGGACACGTCCTTGCCGACGTCGATGCCGAAGCGCACCACGACGAACCGCTTGGCGTCGTCGGGCGAGGGGAAGGCGACCGACTCGACGTAGCCGTCGGCGCCCTTGCTGGTGACCGCCTTCCAGCGCACCAGGTAGCCGTTCTGCCCGGCCACCGTCACCGCCTTGGAGAGCAGCTCCTTGTGCGAGGTGATGCTGCCGTAGGTGGTACCGCCGTAGGACCGCTTCGCGTTGGCGGCGATGTCCGCCTTGGCGACCGCCTCGGCCGTCTCGCCCTCCGTGCCGAGCGCGATGGCGGGCGCCGAGTAGGCGCCGCCCGCGGTGCACGTCTGGTCGCCTGCGCCGGGGCACTTGTAGGAGTCGTCGGAGGTGACCTGCGCGCCGATGCTGAGCATCTCGCCGGTCCAGCCCTTGGGCACGGGCAGGCTGATCCCGCTCACCGGATCCGGTACCGTGCCGCCGCCCTTGATCTTGGGCGCCGCGGACTGCCCCGGGGACGGGGACCCGCCCGGGCCGTCGGACCCACCGGACCCGCCCGAGTCACCGGATCCGCCGCCGGGCCCGCCCTGTCCGCCGTTCTGCCCGCCCTGGCCCTGCTGCGTACCGGCGCGATCGCTGCCGTCGTCGTCCTTGGTGAGGACGAACACGCCGACCCCGATGCTCGTCAGTACCGCGACCGCCACCGCGATGGCTATGCCCGTGCGCAGACCCCACCGCGGCGCGGCCGGTGGCTGGACGGGGTACGCCGGATAGCCCGGGTGGGCGCCGTAGGCCCCGTACGCTCCGTACGCCGGGGGAGTCGCTTGCGCGCCGCCGGCCGGTTGCTGCGCCGGGGGACCCCACATGGCGGCCGTCCCGGCGGGGCGGGTCTGGTCCGTCCAGGCCTTGCCGTCCCACCAGCGCTCGGTGGGCGGACCGTCATTCGTCTGCCCGGGGTCGGGGTACCACCCGGGAGGAGTCACCTGCGTCATGCCCCCACCGTATGAGGCATCGGTGAAAGAGGGATGAGAAGATCCGCCGCCAATTCCGCGGAACGGGGTATTTCGCCTCGGAAATCTGTACGGGGGCCTCTGGCGGTGGGTCCGGTTCCCTCGGGCCGGTCGCACGGCTCGGCCCGGCCGGACCTTCCGGTCGGGCGGCCGGGTCGACGGCTCCGGCCGCACCGAGTCCCGCGTCCGGGCTTCCCGCCGCATCTGCCGCACGGCGATTTCGCACCGATCGATCGCCGGCATTTCAAGGCTCCCCTCCGGCGGTGCAGCGCGGCAACTGTGCCCGTGCTGTCCGTCGCCATGGCTCGACCCGGGCCGCCTCGCGCGCTCCCGCCGGCGGCGCTGCCGCCGCGCCTGGGGCGCCGGGCAACGGCCGAGCGCCCTTTGCCGCCGCTCGCCGCCCGGCCCTTCACCCCTCCACCACCAGCCGCACCGGCCCACCCGGCGGCAGCCGCAGGCCGTACCGGCCCACCCGGCGGCAGCCGCAGGCCGTACCGGCCCACCCGGCCCACCCGGCGGCAGCCGCAGGCCGCCCCGCCCCGGTGTCACCGAGCCCAGCACGCTCGCACCGTTTCAGCACGAGCGTGTCGTCGTCCAGGCGCAGCTCAGCGGCCGTCGCGTCGACCGTGTCGTACGACGTCCCCGACATCGTCCCGATCACCCGCGTCGGTCAACCCACGTCTCTCAAGGGTTGTTTCACCAGTGCAAGCGCGCTCGCAGCACACGCCGCCGCCGCGTAGTAGGCAGGCACATCCACGTTCCCGGTCCGCCGCACGGCCTCCGTGAT
Source organism: Streptomyces sp. NPDC101151 (assembly GCF_044768335.1). Classification (NCBI taxonomy): domain Bacteria; kingdom Bacillati; phylum Actinomycetota; class Actinomycetes; order Kitasatosporales; family Streptomycetaceae; genus Streptomyces; species Streptomyces sp. NPDC101151. The sequence goes on from NZ_JBIWPP010000003.1 coordinate 149,127, forward strand.
GATCAGCCCCGCGCAGCCCGAGAACACCGCGTTCGACAGGGAGTAGGCAAGACCGAGGCCCGTGCACCGCACCCGCGCCGGGAACATCTCGGCGAGCAGCGCGGGCCCCGGCCCGGCCATCAGCCCCACCACCGCGCCCGCGGCACAGGTGGCCATGCCCTTGGCCACGGCCGAAGTCCCGCCGTCCTGGAGCAGGTTGAACAAGGGAACCGCCAGCCCGGCCACCAGCACCGCCCCCGCCAGCATCACCGGCCGCCGCCCGACCCGGTCACTGAGCAGCCCTGCCGGGAGGATCGCCGCGGCGAACCCGACATTGGCCGGCACGGTGGCGAGCAGCGCCTGCCGGACGTCGGTGTGCAGCGAGGCCTGGAGATAGGAGGGCAGGACGACCAGGAAGGTGTATCCGGCCGCCGACCAGCCCATCACCCGTCCGGCGGCCAGCAGCACAGTCGCCGCGACCGGCCCGCCGCCGCCCGCTCCGGTGCCGCCCGGGCCGGCAGCCGCCCGCTCCCGCTCCCGTTCGCGGAACTCCGGCGTCTCCTCGATCCCCGCCCGCAGCCACAGCGCCACCAGTCCCGGCGGAAGCGCCAGCAGGAACGGCAACCGCCAGCCCCAGTCGGCTAGTTGGGCCCCGGTCAGCACCGTGGCCGTCACCGCCGCGACCCCCGCACCGCCCAGCAGACCCAGCGCGACCGTGAACGACTGCCAGGCCCCGTACAGCCCGCGCCGCCCCGGCGGGGCGAACTCCGTCATCAAGGCCACCGCCCCGCCGAACTCTCCGCCCGCCGAGAACCCCTGAAGCACCCTCAGGAACGTGAGCAGCCAGGGCGCCAGGGCCCCTGCCGTGGCATACGTCGGCAGCACGCCGATCAGCGTCGTCGCGGCCGTCATCAGCGCGATCACCCCGATCAGCACCGGCCGCCGCCCGATCCGGTCGGCCAGCCTGCCGAACAGGGCCGCACCCAGGGGCCGGAAGAAGAACGCGAGTGCGAAGGAGGCGTACGTCCGCACCAGTGCCTCGGTCGCACTCCCGCCCGCCGGGGTGAAGAACTGCTCGGCGAGGACCGTGGCCAGATAGCCGTAGACGCCGAACTCGTACCACTCGACGAGGTTGCCCACCGACCCGGCCGCCACCGCCCGCACCGTCGGCGTACGGGCCGCCGTACCGCCGCGGGAGCCGCGGTCGCTGCCGTCTTCGAAAATCAGCTTCATTCCAGGCCCTGTTGACGTTTCGTCGGCTGTTCACCGGCTGGTCGGGCGGGGCGCGCGTCGCCTGCCCGCATCTTCCTTCACCCGGCGGGGCAACACCTGCCCGGACCGGCCACCACACATCCCATCGGACGGCTACGCTCGTGGTCTGTACGTCATTCGGGCGACCTTGGGGAGGTAACGGGATGACGGAGGGACGGCCGTCGGCGGCCGCCTCGGCTCCCCTGTGGGAGCGGGACACGGAGATCGCCACTGTCACACGGGCGCTCGACGTCCTGTGCGCCGATCAGTCGTCCGCGGGCAGCCTGCTCGTCTTCCGCGGCGAAGCCGGACTCGGCAAGACCGCACTGCTGACCGAGACACGCCGCATGGCCGAGCGCCGCGGCTGCATCGTGTGGTCGGCACGCGGCGGCGAGACCCTGAAGTCCGTGCCCTTCAACGTGGTACGGCAGCTGCTGCAGCCCGCACTGGTCGCCCTGCTGCCGGAAGAGGCCCGCGAGTACCTCGGCGACTGGTACGAGATCGCCGGCCCCGCCCTCGGCATAGTCGACCCCCAGGACGGCAGCGCCGACCCGCAGTACGTCTGCGACGGACTCGTCGCGGCCGTGCGCCGGCTCGCCCGCCGCGAGTGGCCGCTGGTGCTGCTCGTCGACGACGCTCACTGGGCCGACCAGGAGACCCTGCGCTGGCTCGCCGCGTTCGCCGAACGCCTGGACGACCTCTCCGTGCTGGTCGTGGTCGCCCGCCGACCGGGCGAGGTGAGCGGCGAGAGCGCCCGCCACCTCGACGCGGTGGCCGCGGCGGCGGGCCGTCCCGTCAACCTCAGCGCCCTCACCCCGGAGGCCACGGCCGGGCTCACCCGCGCCAGCGTCGGCCGGCACGCCGACGACCCGTTCTGCCGCGAGGTCTGGGCCGTCACCGGCGGCAATCCGTACGACACCGTCGAACTCCTCGCCAAGGTGCAGGACAGCGAGGTCCAGCCGGTCGAGGCCCGGGCGGGCGAACTGCGCGCCCTGAACCGCTCCGCCCGCGGCGGCGGCCTGGTCGACCGCCTCAAGGGACTCGGCATCGAGGCCACCCGGTTCGCCTGGGCGGCCGCCATCCTCGGCGCCGGCATCTCCGTCGATCTGGTCGCACGGCTCGCCAGCATGAACACCGACGTCGCCCGGCACTGCGCCGAGCTGCTGTGCAACGCCCGCATCCTCACCGAACCCGACCCTGCCGCCGCCACCGAGGCCGAGGGCGGCGAGCTGGAGTTCGTCCACCCGCTGATCGCCTCCGCCGTCTACAACTCCATCCCGCCCGGTGTGTGCACCGCCATGCACGGGGTCGCGGCGCAGATCCTCACCGAGACCGGACATGGCGCCGCCGAGGCCTCCCGGCACCTGCTGAAGGTGCACCCGGACGACGACGAGGAGCTCGTCGAGCAGCTGCGCGAGGCCGCCCGCGAACACCTGGCCGTCGGCGCGCCCGACGCGGCCCGCCGCTGTCTGGAACGCGCCCTGCGGGAGCCGCCCCGGCCCGAGGCCCACGCGCACGTGCTCTACGAACTGGGGCGCGCCACCCTGCTCACCGCACCGGCGATCACCATCGAGCACCTGCAGAGCGCGCTCGCCATGCCCGGGCTCGCCAGCGACCAGCGCGTGGACGCCGTCGTCCGGCTCTCCCAGGCGCTGCTGCACAACGACCAGCTGGAGGAGGCCGTCCGCACGGTCGAGGCCGAGGCCACCCGGCACGAGGCGGGTCCCGTCAGGCTCCGGCTGCAGGCCGTGCAGTTCATGTGGGAGGGCATCCACGGGGAAACCGTCTCCCAGGAGCGCTCCCGGCGCCTGGCCGAACTGGCCGGCACCTGCACCGGCCGGGACAACTCCGAGCGGGCCCTGCTGATCCTGCGCGGCTTCGACGCGATGACCCACGGCGAGAACGCCGAGGAGGTCCTCCAGCTGTGCGACCGCGCCCTCGTCAACGGCCGCCTGGCGCCCGGTCTCGGCTGGACCGACGGTGAGTGGGGCATCGAACTGCTGATGATGCTCGGCAGCGCGTACACCTACGCCGACCGGCTCGACCGCGCCGAAAGCCTCTTCGCCGAGGCCCTGCGCGCCTACACCGGCGCCGGCTGGCGCGGCGGCCATCTCTCCCTGGCCAACGCCTTCCTCGGGCTCGCCTACCGCAGGCAGGGCCGCCTGAAGGACGCCGAGTCCACGCTGCGCGAGGCGCTGGCCCTGGCCGAGCGCGTCGGCCGAGGCCTGCCGCTGTACTGGTCGGCGACCTGCGGACTCGTCGACACCCTGCTGGCGCGTGGACAGGTCGGCGAGGCCTGGTCGATCGCCGAGCAGTACGGCTTCGCCCCGCCCTATCCGTCCACGATCGTGCTGCCCGACATCCGCTCCGTGCGCGGCCGGCTGCTGCTCGCGGTCGGCCGCACCGAGGAGGGCGTCAACGAACTGGAGGCCGCTGAGAAGACCGCCGTCTCCCGCGGTGGCCACAACCCCGTTCTCGCACCCTGGTCCATCGACCTCGCCAAGGCCCTCGCCACGCAGGACCCCGCACGGGCCGCCCAGCTCGCAGCGGACGCCCGCCGGCAGGCCGAGCGGTTCGGCACGGACACCGCCATCGGCGAGGCCCTGCGCTGCGCCGCCGCCCTGGAGACCGGCCAGCGCGCGGTACGCCTGGCCGCCCAGGCCGTCGCCTATCTGGAGGCCTCGCCCTGCCAGTACGAACACGCGGCGGCCCGGGTCGAGTACGGCATCGCGACCCGCTCCGTCGCCGAGCTCAACCGCGGCCTGGCGCTCGCCCGTTCATGCGGCGCCGACGGGCTGGTGACGCAGGCGCGGGAGGTGCTGGAGACGGGGCGGGGGCTGCGCTAGACAGTACGGCCGCACCCTGGGCCTCACATGGCGAGCAGCTGACCGGTGACCGCCTCCAGCCGCTTGCGCACCTCGGGGTCGTATGCAGCCTCGTGTGCCCGCGCCGCCCGTGTCCCGTCGTAGTAGCCGCCCGAGCCCGTGTCGCGCGTGGCCAGCGCCAGCACGCCGGGCGCTCCGTCGGCGACCGAGTGCCACGGGGTGATCCCGCCGTCGCGGACCATCGCCGTGTCCATGTAGGTGGCGGGGTGCAGCACGTTCACCGCGACCCCGGTGCCCGCCAGCTCCTCGGCCAGGGTGAAGGTGTGCGCGGCGAGGGCGAACTTGCTGCGGCAGTACGCCGACACGCCGCTGTAGCCGCGGGTGAGTTCCGGGTCGGTGAAGTCCAGGGGCTCCTGGCCGGCCGAGCCGACGTTCACGATCCGGGCCGGCGGGTCGGTGCGCAGTACCGGCAGCAGGGCGCGGGTCAGCACGACCGGGGCCAGGTAGTTCACCGCGAGCCGCAGCTCGTGCCCGTCGGCGCTCAGCTCGCGCCCGGAGCCGCGCGGGCCGGCGCCGACGCCCGCGTTGTTGATCAGCACATCCAGCTCGGGATGTGCCTCGGCGACCCGTGCGCCCAGGTCGCGCACCTCGGTGAGCGAGGCCAGGTCGGCGACGAACCCCTCGGCCCGTCCCTCGGCGCGCAGCTCCTGGACCAGGTGCCCGGTGCGTGCCCGGTCCCGGCCGTGGGCGAGGACGACATGGCCGTCCCGCACCAGTGCGAAGGCGACGTAGCGGCCGAGACCCGAGGTGGCGCCCGTGATCAGAACAGTGGACATGCTCCCACCCTAGGCACGGCCCGCGGGCGGCAGGAGGTGCTGCTGAAGCTACGACCGGCAGGATCACCCTCGGCCGGACTCCTCCTCGGCGAGCACCCGCTGGGCCGTCGCGAACGCCGCGTTGGCCGCGGGCACCCCGCAGTACACGGCGGTCTGCAGCAGCACCGCCCCGATCTCCTCCGGTGTCAGCCCGCCTCGCCGGGCCGCCCGGACATGCATGGCAAGCTCGTCGTAGTGGCCGTGCGCGACCAGCGCGGTCAGTGTGATCATGCTGCGCTCGCGGCGCGAGAGGGTCGGGTCGGTCCAGATCTCCCCCCAGGCGTAGCGGGAGATGAAGTCCTGGAACCGTGCGGTGAACGGCGTCTGCCGGGCCTGCGCCCGGTCCACGTGCGCATCGCCCAGCACCTCCCGGCGTACCGCCATCCCGCTCGCCGGAGCCCCGTTCAGCTGGGTGCCCAGCGCGGTCAGGACGGCCTGCGGGCACTGCGCGGGCGCGAGGTGCGAGGCCCCGGGCAGTTCCACGAGCGCGGCACCGGGCACGGCGTCGGCGATCTCCCGCAGATGCGCGGGCGGCGTCGCGGGATCCTGCCGTCCCGCCACGAGCAGGGTCGGTACGGTGATGCCGGCGAGCCGGTCGCGCACGTCGAAGGCGGCCAGCGCGTCGCAGCAGGCGGCGTATGCCTCCGGGTCGGCCTCCCGATGGTCCCGGACGAGCCGCGGCACGGTGAAGCCGGGTGTGAACCAGCGCGCGTCGGCACTCTCCACCAGCCACTCGAGACCCTCCCGGCGCACCCGTTCGGCACGCTCCCGCCAGGATGCGCTGCCGCCGAAGTGGGCGGACGAGCAGAGGACGGCCAGCGAGGTCAGCCGCTCGGGGTGGTGCACGGCCAGGTGCAGGCCGACCGCGCCGCCCAGCGACACGCCGGCGTAGGCGAACCGCTCGATGCCGAGCGTGTCGGCGAGCGCCAGCACCAGTGCGGCGAGATCGCCGACGGTGGCGCCCGGCCCGATCGGGTCAGGCGCCGAACCGCCGTGCCCCGGCAGGTCCCAGCGCACCACCCGGTGGGTGATCGACAGCTCGGGTGCGATCCTGTCCCACAGTGCGTACGAGGTGCCGAGCGACGGGCCGAGCAGCAGCGGGGGAGCGGAAGCCGGGCCTTCTGCCAGGTGGTTGAGGAGTTTCACGGTCAACGTCGCTCCAGGGCACGGTCGGTGAGGGCACCGGCGAAGCCGGTGTAGCGGGCGGGTTCGGTGAGGTCGTCCAGGTCGATGTCCTTCAACTCAGCCTCTTCGGCGAGGAGTTCACGCAACGGGCGGTCCTCGGTGTGGGCGCGGCGGGCCAGTCCGGTCAGCAGCTCCTTCGCTCGTGAGCGGCCGAGGACGGGTGCCAGCGCGGCGGACAGCCGTTCGGAGACGATCAGGCCCCGGGTGGCGTCGAGGTTCCTGCGCATGGCGGCGGGGTGCACGCGCAGCCCCTCGGTCAGCTCGGCCGCGTGGGCGGCGGCGCCGCCCACCAGCCGGAGCAGGGTGCGCAGCGGCTCCCACTCGGCGTGCCAGGCGCCGGCCGGCCGCTCGTCCTCGGCGGCGAGCGAGCCGTACAGGGTGGCGGCGAGCTGCGGGGCCCGCCGGGCGGCGGCCGCGAGGAGGGTGGCCCGCACCGGGTTCGCCTTGTGCGGCATGGCGGACGAGCCGCCGCCGCTGCCTTCGCTCACCTCGCCGATCTCGGTGCGCGACAGCGTCAGCACATCGACGGCGAGCTTGCCCAGCGCCCCCGCCGTCAGGGCCAGACAGCCGGCCAGGTCGGCGACGGGCGTGCGCAGTGTGTGCCAGGGCAACTCCGGTGCGGTCAGGCCGACTTCGTGGGCGTACGCCGCCGTCAGCGCGTCCACGTCCTGGGCGCCGTACGCCTGGAAGGCGGCCAGGGTCCCGGCCGCGCCGCCGAGTTGGGCGGGCAGCGAGCTTCGTACCCGGGTGACGCGGTCCCGTGCGTCCAGCACCAGCGAACGCCAGCCGGCCGCCTTCAGCCCGAACGTCGTCGGCACGGCGTGCTGGGTGAGCGTCCGCCCCGGCATCGCCGTGTCACGGTGCTCGGCGGCGAGCGCGGCCAGCGCCCGCTCGGTCCGGCCGAGGTCGTCGAGAACCAGCTCCAGGGCGCGTACGGCGACCAGCATCGTCGCCGTGTCCATGATGTCCTGGCTGGTCGCGCCCCGGTGGACGTAGGGGCCGTACTCCTCGCCGACCGCCGCGGTCAGGTCGGCGACCAGCGGGATCACCGGGTTGCCGCCGGTCAGGGTGCGCGCCGCCAGGGAGCGGATGCCGAAGCCGGCCGGTACGGCCGCCGCGGTCACCGCCGCTGCCGCCTCGGCCGGGGCGAGGCCCAGCGCGGCCTGCGCCCGGGTCAGCGCCGCCTCGGCGTCGAGCAGCGCCCGCAGGTATGCGTGGTCGCTGGTCTCGGAGGCGGCGCCGGACAGTCCCCACTCGGGGGCGAGCAGGCCGGTGTCGGCGTACGGAGGAGACGCAAATGTCACTGGAACTCCAGGAAGACCGTCTCGCCTTCGCCCTGAAGGCGGATGTCGAAACGGTAGGTGCTGCCGCCCTCGTCGCCGGCGATCAGAGTGTCGCGCCGGTCGCCCACCCGGGCGAGCAGCGGGTCGGCGGCGAGCGCCGCCTCGTCGCCCGGCAGATAGATCCGGGTGAACAGGTGCATGAGCAGTCCGCGGGCGAAGACGCACACGCTCAGGTACGGGGCGCCGGTCCCGCGTGCGCCGGGCCGCAGCGTCCGCGCGTACCAGTGGCCGTTCGCGTCCGTCTGGATCCGGCCCCAGCCGGTGAACTCCACGCCGTTGCGGCCCAGATGGTCGCCGGTGGCGGGGTCCCGCCGGATGGATCCGTCCACCTGCGGGACGGTGCCGTCGGGGCGCGGCCCCCACAGCTCGACGAGGGCGTCCGGGAGCGGCCTGCCCTCGCCGTCGAGGACGAACCCGTGCACGGTGACCGTGTCGGGGTGGCCGAGAGGCGCGATGTCCTCGCCGCCGCGGAACGGCAGCGCGTACCCGTAGAACGGGCCGACCGTGTGGGACGGGGTGGGCAGCACGGTCTCCGGGCTGTTCGTGTCGGTCTTCGTCATCGCGGGGTCAGCGTCCTTCCTCGATCCAGGTGGCGGCCGGGCCGTCCAGCACGATGTCCCAGTGGTAGCCGAGGGAGAACTCAGGCACCGACAGGCCGTGGTCGTAGGAGGCGACCAGCCGCTGCCGGGCCGCGTCGTCCGTCACGGACTGCAGGATCGGGTCGTACGGGAAGAGCGGGTCGTTCGGGAAGTACATCTGCGTCACGAGCCGCTGCGTGAACGCCGTACCGAAGACCGAGAAGTGGATGTGTGCCGGGCGCCAGGCGTTGACGTGGTTGCGCCAGGGATAGGGCCCCGGCTGGATGGTGGTGAAGTGGTAGCGGCCCTCGGCGTCCGTGAGGGTGCGGCCCATGCCGGTGAAGTTGGGGTCCAGGGGGGCTTCGTGCTGCTCACGCTGGTGGGCGTAGCGTCCGGCCGCGTTGGCCTGCCAGATCTCTATCAGCTGACCGCGGACCGGGCGTCCGGCGTGGTCCAGGAGGCGCCCGGACACGGTGATCCGCTCGCCGACCGGTTGGCTGGTGTGCTGCCGGGTCAGGTCGTTGTCGATCTCGGTGATGTCGCGCTCCCCGAAGGCGGGGGAGCGCAGTTCCACCAGTTCGGGGTCCTGACCCGTGTCGATGACGACCAGGGGCCGCCTGGGGTGGCGGAGCACGGAGGAGCGGTAGGGCGCGTAGTCGCGGCGGGGGTGGTGCTCGACGGGCGCGCCGTCGGCGACCCGCTTCTCGTACGCGGCGTGCTCGGCCGCGATCTCCTGGTCGATGTCCTGCTGGGTGAGAGCCATGGGGATACCTGACGTTTCCTTAGCGTTCGAGGACGAGGGCGAGGCCCTGGCCCACGCCGATGCAGAGGGTGGCCACGCCGGTGCCGGAGCCGCGGCGGGCGAGCTGGTGGGCCACGGTGCCGGCGAGGCGGGCTCCGGAGGCGCCGAGCGGGTGGCCGAGGGCGATGGCGCCACCCTGGGGGTTGAGGAGGTCCGGGTCGAACTCGGGCCATTCGGCGACGCAGCCGAGGACCTGGGCGGCGAACGCCTCGTTGAGTTCCAGCACGGACAGGTCGTCGAATCCCTTGCCCGCCTTGGTCAGGGCGCGGTTGACGGCCTCGACCGGGGCGAGCCCGAAGTACTGCGGGGCGATCCCCGACACTCCGGTGGCGCTGATGCGGGCGAGGGGCTCGCGGCCGGTGGCCTTCAGACCCTCCTCGTCGGTGAGGAGCAGGGCGGCGGCGCCGTCGTTGAGGGGGGAGGCGTTGCCCGCGGTGACCGTGCCGTTCTCCTCGCGGAAGGAGGGGCGCAGCTTCGCCATGACCTCCAGCGAGGCATCGCGGCGTACGCACTCGTCGGCGGCGAAGCCGACGGGGCCGCCCTTGCGCTGCGGGACCGGGACGGGGGCCGACTCGGCGTCGAACAGGCCTTGTTCCTGCGCGGCGGCCGCCTTTCGGTGGCTGTGCAGCGCGTACTCGTCCTGCCGCTCGCGGCTGATCTTGTGCTTGTCGGCGATCAGTTCGGCGGACTCGCCGAGCGGGATGGTCCACTGCGGGTCCATGCCCGGGTTGACCATGCGCCAGCCCAGCGTGGTCGAGTACAGCTCGGCGTGCGCGGCGGGGAACGGCTTGTCCGACTTGGGCAGCACGTACGGCGCGCGGGTCATCGACTCCACTCCGCCGGCCACGGCGATCCGCGCGTCGCCGACCGCGATGGCGCGGGCCGCCTGGATGACCGCTTCGAGGCCGGAGGCGCACAGCCGGTTGACCGTCACTCCGGGTACCGAGGTCGGCAGGCCCGCGAGCAGGGCGGCCATCCGGGCGACATTGCGGTTCTCCTCGCCTGCGCCGTTGGCGTTGCCGAGGCAGACGTCGTCGATGCGGGAAGGGTCGAGGTCCGGGGTGCGGGCGAGGAGTTCCCGGATGACGTGGGCGGCGAGGTCGTCCGGCCGTACCGAGGACAGTCCGCCGTTGTAGCGGCCTATCGGGGTGCGGACGGCGTCGACGATGTAAACCGGGTTCACAGCAGATTCTCCGCAACGGTCAGTTTCGCGTCGGTTGTGGCGAGGACCTCGTCAACGGTCACTCCCGGTGAGATCTCCACGAGGGTGAGTCCCTCCTCCGTCACGTCCAGTACGGCGAGATCCGTGATGACCCGGTTCACACACGCCTTGCCCGTGAGCGGCAGTGTGCAGCGTTCCAGGATCTTCGGGGAGCCGTCCTTGGCCGTGTGCGTCATCACCACGATCACGGTGCGTGCGCCGTGCACCAGGTCCATCGCCCCGCCGATCCCGGTGACCAACTTGCCCGGAACCGCCCAGTTTGCCAGGTCGCCGCCCGCGGACACCTGCATCGCGCCGAGGACGGCGACATCGATGTGCCCGCCTCTGATCATCGAGAACGACAGGGCCGAGTCGAAGAAGGACGCCCCCGGCAGGACCGTCACGGTCTCCTTGCCCGCGTTGATCAGATCCGGGTCGACCTCGTCCTCGGCGGGGTACGGGCCGGTCCCCAGGATGCCGTTCTCCGACTCCAGGACCACCTCGACGCCCGGCGGCAGATGGTTCGGGATCAACGTCGGCAGGCCGATGCCGAGGTTGACGTACTGGCCGTCCCGCAGCTCGCGTGCCGCGCGGGCGGCCATCTCCTCGCGTGTCCAGGCCATCAGGACCTCACCGTCCGCTGCTCGATCTTCTTGTCCGCCGCCTGCCCGGGGGGCAACGCCACCACGCGCTGCACGAAGACACCGGGCAGGTGCACCGCGTCCGGGTCGATCTCCCCGGGTTCCACCAGTTGCTCCACCTCGGCGACGGTCACCCGGCCCGCCATGGCGGCCAGGGGGTTGAAGTTCCGGGCGGACTTGTTGAAGACGAGGTTGCCGTGCCGGTCGCCCTTGGCCGCGCGGACCAGCGCGAAGTCGGTCCGGATTCCCCGCTCCAGGACGTACTCCACGCCGTCGAACTCCCGCACCTCCTTCGGCGGCGAGGCGAGCGCGACCCCTCCGGAGCCGTCGTACCGCCACGGCAGCCCGCCCTCGGCGACCTGCGTGCCCACACCCGCCGGCGTGTAGAAGGCGGGAATCCCGGCGCCGCCCGCCCGCAGTCGCTCGGCCAGCGTGCCCTGCGGGATCAGCTCCACCTCCAGCTCACCGGCCAGGTACTGGCGGGCGAACTCCTTGTTCGCGCCGATGTAGGAGCCGGTGACCCGGGCGATCCGTCCCGCTGCCAGCAGCACCGCGAGCCCGGACTCCATCGCGCCGCAGTTGTTCGACACCACGCCCAGGCCGGTCGTCCCGCGGTCGTACAACGCGTGGATCAGTACGTTCGGCACACCGCTCAGCCCGAAGCCGCCGACGGCGAGGGACGCGCCGTCCGGCACATCGGCCACCGCCTCGAGGGCCGTGGCGACCACCTTGTCCATCCGTGAAGCCTCATCTCTGCAAATTAATCAGCGCACTGAGTATTTCAGCGAGATACCCCTCACGCTGCCACTGGACGTCATGACCGTCAAGACCGGGCAGTACTTGGGGTTCCGCGTAGGGACAGTCGGGCTTCCCTATGGGTATTCTTCAGTGCACCGACGAATCGACCAGGGGAGCGCACATGGCCGCGGTGGACCTCGCCACCCATCCCGGGCACCTGGCCCGGCGGCTCCAGCAGGCGCACTACCTGCTATGGAACACCATGGTCTCGGAGGAGATCACCTCACCGCAGTTCGCGGTCCTGAACGCGCTCGTCGCCGAGCCCGGCCTCGACCAGCGGACCGTGGGGGAGCGGGTGGGCCTGGACCGGTCGACCATCGCCGAGGTCATCAGCCGGCTCGGCCGCCGCGGGCTGCTGCACAAGGTGCGCGACCCGCAGGACGGCCGCCGCTTCCTGCTCCGTCTCACCGACGAGGGCCTGCGCACCCACCGCAAGCTGACCGTGCGCACGGCGCGGATGAACCAGGTCTTCCTCGCCCCGCTCTCCGCCGAGGAGCAGACGGTCTTCTTCGACCTGATCCGCCGGGTCGCGGATGCCGCCGAAGGCCTGCGCAACCCGGCCGAGCCGCTGGCCGGCCGGCGGGGCTGAAGGCGAGTCGGCAGGGCTGAAAGGCGAGACGGTCAGGAAGGGGCCGCGGCGAACACCACCCACACCTGGCCGTCGGCGAAGTCCATCCGGCCGCCGTCCGCCGTCTTGAACGCCGTACCGACCGTGGCGGCCGGCCGGGACCAGGTGGCGTCGAAGGACCGCCCGTCCCGCAGCACCTCGGCCTTCCCCGAGCCCACCGTCTCGGTGTACGGCGTGTTGCTGCCGAGAGTGTCGTGGAACCTGGACGAACGGATCCGGACGTACTGCACGACGACCGTCGCCGGCGCCACCCGGCTGCCGTCGGACCTCACTGTGGGTGTGCCGTCCATCGCGACCAGCCAGCCGCCGCGCCGTGCGGACCAGGTGAAGGTGAAGCGCGCCGACGGGTAGCGCACGGTCCGCGAGGACTCGGGCGTGCCGCCGGCGGGTGCCGGGCCGTAGTGGAACCCGGTGGTCAGCGCGGCCCTGCCCGGGGCGGACGGCAGCAGCCGGGCGGGGTGCAGATAGAGATTGTGCGGTGCGCCCTTCTCGGCGCTCCGGTAGTAGGCGTCGGCAGCCTCGTCGGGTGACGCGGCGCGCAGGGGGGCCTGATGGATCAGCGGCAGCAGCTTGCGCTGGGCTCCGGAGAAGGCCAGTGTCGGCTCGGCGAACTGGCGCAGCAGCTCCAGGTCGGACTCCCGGGCGCTGCGCACCGGGCCGACCGACTCCGGCATCGTGGTGGCGTACACCGCCATCAGACGGCTCAGACCGCCCTCGACCTGCTCCGTGTACACGACGTCCGCCGCGTCGAGTCCCGTCTGCGGGCGGGCCTCGGGCACGTTGTCGATCTTCACGGCGAGCGGCGCGCCGGGTGGTGCCGAGCCGGTCGGTGCGGTGGTGCGGTGCGGGGCGCGGGCGTCGTCGGCCGTGCCGTGCCGCGTGCAGCCCGCTGTGAGGGAGACCGTCATCGCGGCGGCGACCAGTGCCGCCGTCAACGCGGTGCGTCTCCTGCGCGCTCCGTGTCGGATGCCCACCGTTGTTCACCCCGTTCGTATGTGCCGATTGTGTGCCCGTCAGGTCGTTCCAGGCCATCCCCGGTCGGTACCGGTCATGCGCGCACGGCGGGCGGAGCGGGCCGAGGGCGTGACCCGGGCGGTCGAACCCGCAGGTAGGGGCGGGGATTCGGCGCGGGAGCGCGCGGGTACCCGGCAGCCACCGCAAACCGGGCGCGCCAGGACGAACCGGTGCGCACGCGAGCAAGGGAGCGCGACCCCATGAAGGCAGTCACCTGGCAGGGCAGGCGGGACGTGCGCGTTGAGGACGTGCCCGACCCCCGGATCGAGGAGCCCACCGACGCCGTCATCCGCATCACGTCCAGCGGGCTGTGCGGTTCGGATCTGCATCTGTACGAGGTGCTCACCCCGTTCATGACCCCGGGTGACGTCCTCGGCCACGAACCGATCGGAATCGTCGAGGAGGTCGGCGCGGGGGTGCCGGACCTCGCGGCGGGCGACCGGGTCGTGGTGCCGTTCCAGATCGCCTGCGGATCCTGTTGGATGTGTCTGACGGGGCTGCCGACCCAGTGCGAGACCACCCAGGTCACCGGGGAGGGCATGGGCGCCGCCCTGTTCGGCTACACCCGCCTGTACGGTGCGGTGCCCGGCGCACAGGCCGAGTACCTGCGGGTCCCGCAGGCGCAGTACGGCCCGATCAAGGTGCCCGAGGGCCCGTCGGACGACCGCTTCGTCTACCTCTCCGACGTGCTGCCCACCGCCTGGCAGGCCGTCGAGTACGCGTCCGTCCCGCCCGGCGGCACGCTGGCCGTCCTCGGCCTCGGTCCGATCGGCGACATGGCCTGCCGTATCGCCACGGCCCGGGGTGCCGAGCGGGTGTTCGGTGTCGACCTGGTGCCCGAGCGGCTGGCCCGGGCGGGCCGGCGTGGTGTGCAGACGTACGACCTCAGGGCCTTCGACGACGAGAAGGCGCTCGTCACCGTGATCCGCGACGAGACCGGCGGCCGGGGTCCGGACGCCGTGATCGATGCCGTCGGCACCGAGGCCCACGGCAGCGCCGCGGCCCGGCTCGCCCAGACGGCCTCCGCGCTCCTGCCCCGCAGGCTCGGCGTGCCCCTCGCGGAACGGTTCAGCGTCGACCGGCTCGCCGCCCTCCACATGGCCATCGACCTGGTCCGGCGGGGCGGCACCATCTCGCTCAGCGGCGTGTACGGCGGCACGGCCGACCCGATGCCCCTGCTCACCCTCTTCGACAAGCAGATCCAGCTGCGGATGGGGCAGGCGAACGTCCGCCGGTGGAGCGACCGGATCATGCCCTACCTCACGGACGAGGACCCGCTCGGCGTCGACGACTTCGCCACCCACCGGCTGCCGCTCGCCGAGGCGCCCCACGCCTACGAGATGTTCCAGCACAAGCAGGACGGCGCGATCAAGATCCTGATGCGGCCGTAGCTCAGCCGCCGTCCCTGCCGCCGAGGATCTCGGCCAGGTCGTACCGCACCGGCTCCTCCAGCTGGGCGTAGGTGCAGCTCTCCGGCGTCCGGTCCGGCCGCCAGCGGCGGAAGCTGGCCGTGTGCCGGAAGCGGGCGCCGTTCTCCATGTGGTCGTAGGCCACCTCGGCGACCCGCTCCGGCCTGAGCGGCACCCAGGACAGGTCCTTCTTGCCCGACCAGCGGCTCGGCGCCCCCGGCAGCCGCGCCGTCTCATGTGCCGCCTCGTCCCCCCAGGCCGCCCACGGATGCCCGCTCACGTCCTCCATCCGCAGCGGCTCCAGCTCCTCCACCAGCTCCGCACGCCTCTTCATGGCGAAGGCCGCCGACACGCCCACATGCTGCAGTGCGCCCCGGTCGTCGTACAGGCCCAGCAGCAGCGAGCCCACCACCGGGCCGCTCTTGTGGAACCGGTAGCCCGCCACGACGACGTCCGCCGTCCGCTCGTGCTTGATCTTGAACATGGCCCGCTCGTCCTGCAGATAGCGCAGAGCGAGCGGTTTCGCGACGACCCCGTCCAGGCCGGCGCCCTCGTACTGCTCGAACCACCGGTGCGCCACCTCCACGTCGGTCGTCGCGGGCGCCAGATGGACCGGCGCGCTCGCGCCGGACAGCGCCCGGTCCAGCAGGGCTCGCCGGTCGGTCAGCGGCACGTCGAGCAGGGACTGGTCGTCCAACGCCAGCAGGTCGAAGGCGACGAAGGAGGCCGGGGTCTTCTCGGCGAGCATCCGCACCCGCGAGTCCGCCGGATGAATCCGCTCGGTCAGCGCGTCGAAGTCGAGCCGCCCGCCCCGGGCGATCACGATCTCCCCGTCCAGCACGCACCGCTCGGGCACCCGCTCCTTCAGCGCCGCAACCAGCTCCGGAAAGTACCTGGTCAACGGCTTCCCGGTACGGCTGCCCAGCTCGACCTCGGCCCCGTCACGGAACACGATCGCCCGGAACCCGTCCCACTTCGCCTCGTAGTGCATGCCCGGCGGGATCTTCGCCACCGACTTGGCGAGCATCGGCTTCACGGGCGGCATCACCGGCAGATCCATGCGTCCGATTCTGCTCGCATACATCAGCTGCCGCCCGGTATGCGGGGTGTGCAAGGGGCGCCTACGGTGGCCGCATGGGTGCAGCGGTGGAACTGGACGTGGCCGGGCGGACCGTGCGGCTGTCCAGCCCGGACAAGGTCTTCTTCCCGGAGCGTGGATTCACCAAGCTGGACCTCGCCCAGTACTACGCCGCCGTCGGCCCCGGCATCCTGCGGGCCCTGCGCGACCGCCCCACCACCCTCCAGCGCTACCCGGACGGCGTCGACGGCGAGTGGTTCTACCAGAAGCGTGCGCCCAAGGGCATGCCCGACTGGATCCCGACCGCCCACATCACCTTCCCCAGCGGCCGCAGCGCCGACGAGATGTGCCCCACCGAGGAGGCCGCCGTGGTGTGGGCCGCCCAGTACGGCACCCTCACCTTTCACCCGTGGCCGGTGCGCCGCACCCAGGTCGACCACCCCGACGAACTCCGCATCGACCTCGACCCGCAGCCCGGCACCGATTTCGACGACGCGGTCCGCGCCGCCCACGAACTGCGCGCCGTCCTCGACGAGTTCGGCGGCCTGCGCGGCTGGCCCAAGACCTCGGGCGGCCGCGGCCTGCACGTCTTCGTGCCCATCGAACCGCGCTGGACCTTCACCCAGGTGCGGCGCGCGGCGATCGCGGTCGGCCGGGAGATGGAACGCCGGATGCCCGAACAGGTGACCATCAAGTGGTGGAAGGAGGAACGCGGCGAGCGCATCTTCCTGGACTACAACCAGACCGCCCGCGACCGCACCATCGCCTCCGCCTACTCCGTACGACCCCGCCCGCACGCCCCGGTCTCCGCGCCCCTGCGCTGGGAGGAGGTCGGCGAGGCCCACCCCCGCGACTTCGACCTCGCCACCATGCCGGCCCGCTTCGCCGAGATCGGCGACGTGCACGCCGACATGGACGACCACGCCTACTCCCTCGACGCCCTCCTGGAACTGGCCCGCCGCGACGAACACGACCACGGCCTGGGCGACCTGCCCTACCCGCCGGAGTACCCGAAGATGCCGGGCGAGCCCAAGCGGGTCCAGCCGAGCCGGGCGCGGCGGGAGGAGACGTCCTGAACCTTCGCGCACGGCAACCCCATCGCTTCGGCTCCCTCCTCCGCCCGCTTCCCAGGCCGCCGCTACGGCCCGGCGCACCGCGGCTATTCTGATCGCCAGCCGCCGATGAGGAGTCCCGCAGTGACCGAGGGAGTGTCGCGTCCCACTCTGGAGGCCGTGGCCGCACGGGCCGGGGTGTCCCGGGCCACCGTGTCGCGCGTCGTGAACGGCGGCGAGGGCGTCAGGGAGCCCGTGGTCGAACGCGTCCGCCAAGCGGTCGAGGAACTCGGGTACGTGCCCAACCAGGCCGCGCGCAGCCTGGTCACCAAGCGGCACGACGCCGTCGCCGTCGTCATCGCCGAACCCGAGGCCCGGGTCTTCGCCGACCCCTTCTTCGCGCTGCAACTGCGGGGCATCAGCAAGGAGCTGACGGCCCACGACAACCAGCTCGTGCTGTTGCTGACCGAGGGCCGCGCCGACCACGCGCGCGTGGCCCGCTATCTCGCCGGCGGCCACGTCGACGGCGCGCTGGTCTTCTCCCTGCACCTCGACGACCCGCTGCCCGGCCTGATCCGGAACGCGGGTGTGCCCACCGTGTTCGGCGGCCGGCCCGACTGGAGCGACGGCATACCCGGGCCGGTCTACGTGGACAGCGACAACCGGGGCGGCGCCCGCGAGGCCGTACGCCACCTCGTGGGCCTCGGCCGGACCCGGATCGCGCACATCACCGGTGCGCTGGACCAGACCTCGGCGGTGGACCGGCTCGACGGCTACCGGGACGTCATGGGCGACGCCGATCCGCGGCTCGTCGTGGAGAGCGACTTCACCCCGGGCGGTGGTGAACGCGCGATGCGCGAACTGCTCGACCGCTGCCCCGACGTGGACGCGGTGTTCGCCGCCAACGACCTCACGGCGCTGGGTGCCCTGCGTGTGCTGCGCGAGAAGGGCCGACGCGTGCCCGACGACGTGGCCGTGATCGGCTTCGACGATGTGCTGCCCGTCGCCGAGGAGGCCGACCCGCCCCTGACCACGGTCCGTCAGGACATCGAGGAGATGGGCCGGCTGATGGCCCGCCTCCTGCTGCGCGGTCAGGCCGGCCGGACCCGCGGTGCGGACCCGGCGGACCCGGCCGACGCGGCCGTCTCGAGCGTCGTCCTGCCGACGACCCTGATACGACGCGCGTCCGCCTAGGGCCTGATCCGTCGGACAGGCCCTGGACGACGCTCGGCCCCTGCGACCTCAGCTCTGCGGCGACTCGCTCTTGATCACCGCGAAGCGGACCCCGTACGGGTCGGCGAGTTTGGCCATGCGGCCGACGCCCTCCATGCTCGTCGCCGGCATCCGCACCGTGCCGCCCAGCTGCTGTGCCTTCTCGACCACGGCGTCCGTGTCCTCGACCTCGAAGTACGGCAGCCAGTACGCGCCGGCCTCCGCCTCGGTCGGGTCGTCGGCCAGCGGGACCATCCCGCCGAACATCGCGTCCTCCCCGGCACCGCCCGCGTTGACACAGGTGTAGGTGCCACCCGGGAACGGCACGGCAGAGGTCTCCAGATCCAGGACCTTCCGGTAGAACGCGGCGGCCGCGGCGATGTCCGGCGTGTACAGCTCGACCCAGCACAGCGTGCCCGGTTCGTTCGCCACGTCCACGCCCTTGGTCTGTCCGGGCTGCCAGATCCCGAACGGCACGCCCGCCTGGTCGGCGAGGACCGCCATGTGTCCCTGACCCATCACGTCCATGGGCTGGAACAGCACGCTGCCGTGGGCCTGTTCGGTCGCCTTGGCCGTGGCCTGCGCGTCCTCGCTCTGGAAGTACACCGTCCAGGCCGGCGGCCCCTGCTCCGGGCCGGTCTGCATGCCGCCGGCGAGGGTCTTGCCGTTCAGCTGGAAGAAGCCGTAGCCGCCGGCGTCAGGCCCCGCCGACCGGAACTGCCAGCCGAAGAGGCCGCCGTAGAAGGAGAGGGCGCCGTCGAGGTCGGGGGTGCCGACGTCGATCCAGTTCGGAGCGCCGTTGACGAAACGGGTGGTGAGCATCTTCGCCCTCCTTGGAAAGGGGTGCGTGGAAGGGAGCCCGTCCTGCGCACTGCCGAGTCTGGCACCGCCCACTGACAATCGCTGCCGGAGCACTGCCGTGCGCCGGTCCGACGCCTCCGGTCACCCTGGGTGCCTCGCGGGGTTCTCCAGGTTTTCGCACCGCTCCCGCGCGCCGCCGTGCGCGGGCGTGTCCGTGCGGAGCATCATCGGGGCGACGGCGGGGGTTCGGCCGTGCCGTTGACCCGGCGTTGATCGAACGTTTTTCGCGGCCCGGCACGATCGTGGCCATGCACATCGAAACGATCACCCCGCCCGACGCCGCCTGGCAGGCACAGGCCCTGTGCGCGCAGACCGGGGCGGAATTCTTCTTCCCCGAGCCCGGCAGTTCGGTGCGTGAGGCGAAGCGCATCTGCGCCATGTGCGAGATGCGCTCCGCCTGCCTCGACTACGCGCTCGACAACGACGAACGTTTCGGCGTCTGGGGCGGCCTCTCCGAGAAGGAGCGCCTCGCCCTGCGCCGCGCGTCCCACTGACACCCCGGCCCGGGGCTCGTCAGCGCGCAGGGCCCGGTGCGCCGGGCGTCGAACGGCATGCCCCGCCGCGGCCACCGACAGGCCATGGAACCGATGCCGCACGCGCGCGCGTAGGAACCGAATGCCGCACGCGCGCGCACGGCACGCAAAGGGGCGCGCACACACCACGCATACAGCAGAACTGCGGCATCGGCAGCAGCCCTCGCCCCCAAGTCCGGGGTCGGCTCCCGGTAGGTCCCCGGGTCAGCTGCCGCTCAGGCGCCGGCCCGTGCCGCCATCCGCGCCTTCCGGGCCGCCAGCTTCTCGTCGAACTTCAGGGCTTCCGCGTCCAGGCCGCCCATGAACAGGCCGAGTTCCTCCTGCGCCTGACGACCCTCCGGGCCGAGGCCGCCGATCTCCATGATCTTCAGGAAGCGCAGCACGGGCTGAAGCACGTCGTCGTGGTGGATGCGCAGGTTGTAGACCTCGCCGATGGCCATCTGCGCGGCCGCCCGCTCGAAGCCGGGGATGCCGTGGCCGGGCATGCGGAAGTCGACCACGACGTCCCGGACCGCCTGCATGGTCAGGTCGGGCGCGAGTTCGAAGGCGGCCTTCAGGAGGTTGCGGTAGAAGACCATGTGCAGGTTCTCGTCGGTCGCGATGCGCGCCAGCATGCGATCGCAGACCGGGTCGCCGGACTGGTGGCCGGTGTTGCGGTGCGAGATCCGGGTCGCCAGCTCCTGGAAGGCGACGTAGGCGACCGAGTGCAGCATCGAGTGCCGGTTGTCCGACTCGAAGCCCTCGCTCATGTGGGACATGCGGAACTGCTCAAGCTTGTCCGGGTCCACGGCGCGCGAGGTGAGCAGGTAGTCGCGCATCACGATGCCGTGCCGGCCCTCCTCGGCCGTCCAGCGGTGCACCCAGGTGCCCCAGGCGCCGTCGCGGCCGAAGAGCGAGGCGATCTCGTGGTGGTAGCTGGGGAGGTTGTCCTCGGTCAGGAGGTTGACGATGAGGGCGATGCGACCGATCTCGGTGACCTTGGAGTGTTCCTTGTCCCAGGCCTCGCCGTCCTCGAACAGGCCGGGGAAGTTGCGGCCGTCGCTCCAGGGCACGTACTCGTGCGGCATCCAGTCCTTGGCCACCTGCAGATGCCGGTTCAGTTCCTTCTCGACCACTTCCTCCAGCGCGTACAGCAGCCGCGCGTCGGTCCACACGGACGGGCTGCCGAGGTGAGGGGAGGTGATCGTCACGGGAACTCCAGGGGGACGCCGTACAAAGGAGGAAAGAAAGGGGACGTCCGGCGAGCGGTGCCGGAAACCTACGAGATCGTAGGCTACGAAGCCGTAGGTTACGAAGCCGTAGGTTAAGTTCGCTGTAAAGATCGCTGATCAGCACCCTCGCCCCAGGCTTTTGGTGGCATGCCGAACAGCCCCGGGACGCGCAGGTCCCAGGGCTGTCGGACAGATGGGATCACCCGTCAGGCGTACAGCTCCCGCAGCCGCACCGAGAGACAGGTCACACAACCCTCGAGCTTCTCGAACTCGCTGATGTCCACCGTGACCACCTCGTGGCCGAGGCCGCTCAGCAGCTCGGCCGTCTTCGGGGCGCTCGCCGCCATGAGCAGCTTGTGGCCGCCGAGCAGCACCACGTGCGCGCCGGACTCCTCGGGTACCGACAGGAAACCGGGGAACAGGGACGGCCGGTCCACCATCGGGATGTGCCCGACGACCGTCCCGTCAGGCAGCGCGGTGACCGCGGACTTCAGGTGCAGCACCTTGCTCACCGGTACGGCCACCACGCGCGCGCCCAGCGGCTCGAACGCGGCCCGCAGCTGCTGCACGCCGGCCACGTTGGTGCGCCCGCCCCGGCCGACGTAGATCGTGTCGCCGACCTTCAGGACGTCACCGCCGTCCAGGGTGCCCGGCTCCCATATCCAGTTCACCGAGCAGCCGAGCCGGGCCACCGCCTCCTCCACACCCGCGGTCTCGGCGCGCCGGGATTCGGCTCCGGGCCGGGTGATCAACGCCACGTTCTTGTACATGACGACGGTGTCCTCGACGAACACCGAGTCCGGGCAGTCGTCGGCCGGGTCGACCTCGATCGTCTCCCAGCCGTGCGTGCCGAGCGCCTCGACGTACGCCTCCCACTGTCGGGCTGCGAGCTCGACGTCGACCTTCTCCCGCTCGATGTGTGTCACCAGACCTTCGGCGAGGCGCGGGCCGGGGCGGCGGACGAGGGCCTTCTTGCTGGGCACGACGGGCCTTTCCTATCGGTGGTGCGGGTGCGGCGCCGGAGATACGGCGCCGGTCCGCCATCATGCAGGGCGCTCCGGCCAGGACAAAACCCTCGTGTTCAGGCTGTGCCCCTGGCGAGGCTCCCCGCCGGTCCGGCTAGGCCGGATCCCCGAGCGTGTCGGGCGCGGTCTCCTTCAGTTCTCCTTCCTCCATGAGCAGCCACCGGGTGATGCCGATCGACTCCAGGAACGGCAGGTCGTGGCTGGCGACGAGCAGGGCGCCCTGGTACGACTCCAGCGCCGTGGTCAGCTGGCGGACGCTCGCCATGTCGAGATTGTTGGTCGGCTCGTCCAGCAGGAGCAGCTGGGGTGCGGGGTCGGCGAGCATCAGCGCGGCCAGGGCGGCCCGGAAGCGCTCGCCACCGGAGAGCGTCCCGGCCCGCTGGTCGGCCCGTGCGCCCCGGAACAGGAAGCGGGCCAGGCGCGCCCGGATCCGGTTGTTCGTGGCGCCCGGCGCGAACCGGGCCACGTTCTCGGCGACCGTCAGTCCGTCGTCCAGCACGTCCAGGCGCTGCGGCAGGAACCGCAGCGGGACATGCGCCCGCGCCTCGCCGGCCACCACCGCCAGCTCTCCGGCGACGGTCCGCAGCAGTGTCGTCTTGCCGGCACCGTTGCGTCCGACGAGGGCGATCCGCTCCGGGCCGCGCAGATCGAGGATCCCCTCGACGCGCGCCCCGTGGGCCATCTCCAGGTTCTGCAGCGTGAGCACCTGGCGGCCGGGCGGTACGGCCGTGTACGGCAGGTCGACGCGGATCTCGTCGTCGTCCCGTACGGCCTCCGCCGCCTCGTCCAGTCGCTCCCTGGCCTCGGCGAGCTTCTCCTCGTGCATGATGCGGTGCTTGCCCGCCGACTCCTGGGCTGCGCGTTTGCGTGCGCCCATGACGATCTTCGGCTCGCGCTTGGAGTCCCACATCTTCTGCCCGTACCGCTTGCGGCGGGCCAGCTTGACCTGGGCGTCGGAGAGTTCGCGTTTCTGTTTGCGCAGATCCGCCTCGGCCACGCGCACCATCCGCTCGGCCGCGTCCTGCTCCACGGCGAGGGCCTCCTCGTAGGCCGAGAAGTTGCCGCCGTACCAGATGACCTCCCCGGAGCGCAGCTCCGCGATCTGGTCGACGAGGTCCAGGAGCTCACGGTCGTGGCTGACGACCACCAGTACACCCGGCCAGGAGGAGACAGCCGCGTACAGCCGACGGCGCGCGTACAGGTCCAGGTTGTTGGTGGGTTCGTCGAGGAGCAGGACGTCCGGGCGGCGCAGCAGCAGCGCTGCCAGGCGCAGCAGCACCGACTCGCCGCCCGACACCTCGCCGACGGTGCGGTCCAGGCCGATGTGGCCGAGGCCGAGTTCGCCGAGGGTGACCAGGGCGCGCTCCTCCACGTCCCAGTCGTCGCCGACCGTCTCGAAATGCTCCTCGGACACGTCGCCCGCCTCGATGGCGTGCAGGGCGGCCCGCCGGGCCGCGATGCCGAGGGCCTCGTCGACACGGAGCGTGGTGTCGAGCGTGACGTTCTGCGGCAGGTGGCCGACCTCGCCGGTCACCTTGACGGTGCCGTCCGCCGGGCCGAGCTCACCGGCGAGCAGCTTCAACAGGGTTGACTTCCCTGATCCGTTGACGCCGACGAGCCCGGTCCTGCCGGGGCCGAAGGCGATGTCGAGGCCGTCGAAGACGGGGGTGCCGTCGGGCCAGGCGAAGGACAGGGACGTGCAGGTTAGGGAGGTAGACATAGAGGCCTCGCAGTGGCTGGATGCGGTCTGGGCGGGCGCATGTCGAGACACCGCGAGGCGGAAACCGAAGGGCCTTGGGGCACGGAGAGAGGCCTGTGCCTGAGGACGGCTCGGACGCCGAGGTCGAACGCCACGCACACCTCACCGGTGTGAACGCGGTGTCTCAGGACCTCAGACGAGCAACGTCCTTCTCCAATCAACGGCAACAGGAACGTTCTACACCGTACGAGGGTGCCGATGAGGCTGTCAACGCGATTTACTGCGGGCGCCCGGACGCCCATGTTCGTGTCGGATTTCTGCCAGCGCCCGCCCCGTCGGCGCTGTTTGACTTGCCGCATGACGCCTCAGCACCCGCTCCGCGACGCCGCCCTCGCCTTCCGCGCCCTGCACGAGCCCGGCCGTCCCCTGGTCCTGCCGAACGCCTGGGACCCGGTGAGCGCGGCCGTCGTCGCCGAGGCGGGAGCCGCCGCCGTCGCGACCACCAGCGCAGGGCTCGCCTGGGCGCTCGGCGCCGCCGACGGCGACCGGCTCGACCGCGGCCGTGCGCTCGCGGCCGTCGCCCGCATCGTCGACGCCGTACGGGTCCCGGTCACCGCCGACATCGAGGGCGGCTATGCCGAGGACGCCGCCGGTGTCGCCGACACCGTCTCGGCGGTGATCACCGCGGGCGCGGTCGGCGTCAACATCGAGGACGCCCGCCACGAGGCGGGCGGTGAGCCGCTGCGCCCGGTCGCCGAGCAGGCCGAGCGGATCGCCGTGGCCCGTGCGGCCGCCGACGAGCAGGGCCTGCCGCTGTTCATCAACGCGCGGATCGACACCTTCCTCAGCGGTGCCGGGGGAGTGGACGCGACCCTGGAACGGGCCGCCGCCTTCCGGGCCGCGGGCGCCGACGGGATCTTCGTCCCCGGGGCCGTCGACCCGCACACGGTCAAGGCGCTCGTCGCGGGCATCGACGGGCCGCTCAACGTGATGGTGGGCCCCGGCGCGCCGACGGTCGCCGAGCTGGCCGCGCTCGGCGTCGCCCGGATCAGCGCGGGCGCGGGCCTCGCCCAGGCCGCCCACGCCCTGGTCCGCCGCGCCGCGCGGGAGCTGCTGCGGGAGGGGACCTACGGGGCGCTGGCCGGCGGATTCGACTACGGCGAGCTGAACACGCTGCTCACGCGCGCGTAGCGCGCATCGAACAGCCCTGTCAGCAGGCGTCCCGCATCAGCTCGTCCAGGTCGTGGTCGAGGTCCAGCTGGAGGTGCTCCAGGCCGACGGGCACCAGCTCGCCGGTCGCCTGCAGGAAGCGCCGTATCTCGCCGGAGCGCACGTGCACGACCGCGGTGCCCTCGGGGGCGTGGAACTCCAGCACGGTGCGGTCGTAGCCGTACGGCCGCACACGGACGTCCCCGCAGCCCTCCGGGCCGTGCAGCCCGGCCGCGAGCAGCTCGCGGGAGAAGGTCCAGCAGACCTCGACGCCCTCCAGCGTGGCCGGGGCCGGGAAGGTCATGCGGACGGCGAACGGATCGCTCCGGTCGTAGCGCAGCGTGGCGGGAATGCTCGGCATGCGCGGTGCGGCGGCGACGAGGCGTGCCTCTACGGGCTGCTCGATGACGGTGGACAACGCCTTGCTCCCTCGTGACGGCTGGACGTACTTCCGGGTGTGTGAGACCTGGTACTGGAAGAGACGACAGAAACGGCCGATGCGTGCACACCGGGAACGAGTGACATCGGTCACCGGCTTCATGCACGGGCCGGCGGCCGTGAGGTCCTCTGGACGGCGGCGGGCCGGTGGGCTAGCTTCGCCCGCCATGAGGCGCTTGGGGAGCACGCGGGGCAGGGGACGGACGGGCCGGCTGGTGGCGGCTGGGGTGGCGTGCGGGGCGGCGCTGGCCGTGCTGACGGTCCCGGCCGCGCAGGCGAGGCAGCTCGGCCAGGGAGGCCGGCAGAGCGTGCACTGGGAGGCGAAGGACAGCGGCACCCCGCAGGTGCGCTTCCGCGGACTGTCCGCCGTCGACAGCCACACCGCCTGGCTGGCCGGCACGGCAGGCACCGTATTGCGCACCACCGACGGCGGGTCGAGCTGGCGGAACGTCTCTCCGCCCGGCGTGGCCGACCTGGAGTTCCGGGACGTCGAGGCGTTCGACGCACGGCACGCGACGGTCCTGGCCATCGGCGAGGGCGAGGCCTCGCGCATCTACCGCACGGACGACGGCGGAGCGACCTGGACGGAGTCCTTCCGCAACACCGACCCCAAGGCCTTCTACGACTGCCTCGCCTTCTTCGACCGCCGTCACGGCCTCGCCATGAGCGACCCCGTGGACGGCAGGTTCCGCATCCTGTCCACCAGTGACGGCGGCCGCTCCTGGCGCGTGCTGCCCGCCGACGGCATGCCGGCCGCCCTGGACGGCGAGGCCGGCTTCGCCGCGAGCGGCCAGTGCCTGGTCACCTCCGGCCCGAAGGACGTCTGGCTGGCGACCGGCGGCGCCGCGCACGCGCGCGTGCTGCACTCCGCCGACCGCGGACTGACCTGGAGGGCCACCGAGACACCCGTCCCGGCGGGTGATCCGGCCAAGGGAGTCTTCGCGCTCGCCTTCCGCGACCGCACCCACGGCCTCGCGGTCGGCGGCGACTACCGCGCCGACCAGTCCTCGCCGCAGGCCGCGGCGGTCACCTCCGACGGCGGCCGTACCTGGCGGCCCGCCGCCACCCCGCCGCCCGCCTACCGCTCCGGCGCCGCCTGGCTCCCGCACAGCCGGAGCGCCGCGCTCGCCGTCGGTCCGACCGGCACCGACCTGACCACCGACGGCGGCCGCAGCTGGCGGACCATCGACACCGGCTCCTACGACACCGTCACCTGCACCCGCGACCTCAGCTGCTGGGCAGCCGGGGAGAAGGGGCGGGTGGCCCGGCTCGAACGCTGACGTACCAGGCCGGACCGCGGGTACTCGTTCCCTGCCGTAACGGAGCGAGGAGAGGAGCGGTCATGCCGCGCGGTTCCAGCCCCAAGCGGGAGCGTCAGTACGAGCACATCAAAGAGAGCGCGCGGGAGCGGGGCGAGAGCCCGAAGCGTGCCGAGGAGATCGCCGCGCGGACGGTCAACAAGGAACGTGCCCGCTCCGGCGAGTCCAGGACCGCCAGCCGCAGCTCGACGCAGGACATGTCGTCCGGCGAACGCGGCGGCCGGCGGTCGGGCAAGGGCTCCCAGGGCCCGACCTACGACCAGCTGTACAACGAGGCCAGGCAGCGGGGCATCGAGGGCCGTTCGGACATGAGCAAGGCGCAGCTGCAGCGCGCGCTGAACGCGAAGAAGGGCTGAGCCTGCCGGTTCAGCCCAGGGTCTGCCGGTGGCCTGCCAGCTCGGGGGCCGTCTTGGTGGCGATGAACTCCGTGATGCGGTACGTGCAGACCCCGGCGGCGACGAACGGGTCGCCCGCGGTGATCTCCTCGATGCGCGCGCGGTCCTCGGCGACGGCCAGGATCACCCCTCCGTCGCGGGGGTTCTTGCGCCCGGAGGCGAGGAAGAAGCCCTTCTCGTACTGCTCGTCGAGCCAGGCCACATGCGCCGGAATGACGGCGTCCACGGCGTCGAGCGGGGCGGTGTAGGACAGCTCCAGTACGAACATGATCATGACCCTACCCCCAGGCCGGGGACGGGGGTCGGCGGGCCGTACAGTCGTGGCCATCATGACGACCGTAGGCGTACCCGCGGGCTGGCCCGCGACCGAGGAAGAGGCCCGCGCGGTACAGGACGCACTGTGCGGGCAGGTGGTGCTGGACGAGCCGGGGCCGCCGCCCGGGACGGGCCATGTCACGGGTGTCGACGTCGCCTACGACGACGACCGTGACCTCGTCGCCGCGGCGGCCGTCGTCCTGGACGCGGCCACCCTGGAGGTCGTGTCGGAGACGACGGCCGTCGGCCGTATCTCGTTCCCGTACGTTCCCGGACTGCTCGCCTTCCGTGAGATCCCTACCGTGCGGGCCGCCCTGGACGCCCTGCTCTGCCCGCCGGGCCTTGTCGTGTGCGACGGCTACGGCCTCGCCCATCCGCGCCGCTTCGGCCTCGCCAGCCACCTCGGCGTGCTCACGGGCCTGCCGACCATCGGTGTCGCCAAGAACCCGTTCACGTTCACCCACGACGACCCCGGGCCCCGGCGGGGCAGTGCCGCACCGCTCCTGGCCGGCACCGAGGAGGTCGGCCGCGCCCTGCGCACCCGGGACGGCGTCAAGCCGGTCTTCGTGTCCGTCGGCCACCTGGTGAGCCTCGACAACGCCCTGGCGCACACGCTGGCACTGACCCCGAAATACCGCCTGCCGGAGACGACACGCAGGGCGGACGCGCTGTGCAGGCAGGCGCTGAAGAACGCGACCCGCCCCAGGAGCCCCCTCGCCGAGCGGGCGGCCGCGGACCCGGCCCGGAGCTGGGGCCGAACCGTGTACGAGGGCCGGCGCGACCCGGTGACCTGGGCGGGCCGGGTGCTCGGGGCCGCGGCCGAGGGGCTGGACAGGACACCGGAGATCGAGGCCGCCCTGGAGCTGGCCGCGGACCGCAGCCGGTGGAGTCAGGGGCGTGAGGTGTTCGAACTGGTCCGCGGCGGCGCGCCCCTGCCGGAGGAGCGGCTCACGACGGAACAGCGGCTGCTGTTCCGGCTGGCGGAACTCGTCGCCAAGGTCGCGCACAACGCGGCGGGGCCCCCGCCGTTCTTCGACCATCAGACCGGGTGGGACATCGGTCCCCTTGCCCACCGGCTCGCGGTCCTCGCCGACGACCCCGCCGTACGGGACCGGATCGCGGACGCCCTGGGGGAGTGGCCGCCGCCCGGCTCCGACGACGTTCCCCGAGGGACGTAGCGGCGCCGGTCGACGGGCGGCTGAGTACCCGGTCTGAGTATCCCTACGGATGTGCGTGCCCCGGGGCGATCGGCAGGCTGTGCCGCATGACGACGCACCGTGCACCCAAGCCGCTCGCGGACCCGAACCGGCCTGTCGAGCGTGCCGTGAACGCTGCCCTCGTGGTCGCCGTCCTCGCGGGGCTCGCCTGGATCGGCGGGATGCTCTGGACCCTGGTGGGGTGGCAGCTTTAGGGCCTGCCCGGCGGATCAGGCCGGAATCACGGGGACGAGGCACCGTTGCCCGGAGCCGGCCTGAACCGCCTGACAGGTCCCAGCGCCCGTGTCCTACCGGCCGGCCGCCACCCGGAAGGTGATCCCCGCCGCGCGCAGCCGCTCGGTCAGCCTGTCGCCCATCGCGGCGGCCGTGGTGACCTGTCCGGCGGTCGGCGGCAGTTCGTCGCAGGCCAGGCTGAGGGCCGCCTCGGCGAACATCTTCGCGGTCTCGTCGTAGCCCGGGTCGCCGCCCGCGACCTCGGTGAACACCCGCCGTCCGCCGCCCTCGCCGACGAAGCGCACCCGGAACCAGCTCTTCGCCCGCTTCTCCGGGCCGGGCCCCGCCCCGGGCCGCAGCCGGTCCGACAGCCAGCGCCGGGCGGGCGGCAGCTGGGCGGCGGCCGCGAGCGCGCCGACGGCGGCGACGCCGCCCGCGGCGATCGGCAGGTGCCTGACCGCCGCGTAGTGCCGGTAGCGGAAGTCGGGGCCGTACCGGTCCAGGGCCTTGGCCGAGCGGCGCACGATCTGCGGGTCGATGGTGGGCAGCGGCAGCGCCCAGGCGCCGACCTCCTTGGCGAACCGAGGCGCGCCCGTCGGCGCTGTCACCCGGCGCTCCAGCAGGCGCGGCTCGTAGCGGCCGCGTTCGCGCGCCGCGGCCATCATCCGCCGGCCGCGCGCGAACTGGTTCAGTGCCGAGGCCAGCGTGCCGCCGGAGAAAGCCGCGTCGGCGGTCACGAAGCCGTCCACGGTCAGCGGCACCCCTTCCGGCAGCTGCCGGACCGTGAAGTACACGCCCAGGTCGTGCGGTACGGAGTCGAAGCCGCAGGCGTGCACGAGACGGGCGCCGGTCTCCCGCGCGCGTGTGTCGTGCCGCACGTACATCAGGTCGACGAACTCGGGCTCGCCGGTGAGGTCGAGGTAGTCGGCCCCGGCGTCCGCGCAGGCGGCGACGAGTTCCTCGCCGTAGGTGAGGTACGGCCCCACGGTCGTGGCCACCACGCGCGCCTGCCCGGCGAGCGCGCGCAGGGTGGCAGGTTCGCGCACATCGGCCCGCAGCACCCCGATGCCGGAGCCGCCGGGCAGCCGGTCGCGCAGCTGCTCCAGCCTGCGTTCGTCGCGACCCGCGATCGCCCAGCGCAGGTCCTCGGGGGCATGGGCGGCGAGATACTCCGCGGTGAGCGTGCCGACGAAGCCGGTGGCTCCGAAGAGCACGATGTCGTAGGGACGATCCGTCCTTTTCAGCCTGCTCATGACACCCCTTGATCGTGCAGCCCGCGCCGCAGTCGGTGGCTGAGGCTAGCGTGAGCAGTGCGGAGCCGGACGACCGCCCCGGAGTGACGGTGGCACTCTTCGGGCACTTGTCTAAGCGCTTGCTCGTTCAGGTCTTGTGTCCGGTGGAACGTGTTCTTAGCATCACCGGTGTTACATCAGTTGTGTCACATGGGCTTGGGGGCAGGACGGCATGACGACGGCAGGGACCCCGAGGACCTCGGGGAACGGCCCGCTCAGCGGCGTGCGCGTGGTGGAGCTGGCCGGTATCGGGCCGGGCCCGTTCGCCGCCATGCTCCTCGCCGACCTGGGCGCCGACGTGGTCCGGGTGGACCGCCCCGGCGGTCCGGGCCTCGGGATCGACCCCGCGTACGACGTGACGAACCGGAACAAGCGTTCCGTGGTCGTCGACCTCAAGGCGCCGCACGGCCCCGCACGCGTCCTGGACCTGGCCGAACGGGCCGACGTCCTCATCGAGGGCTACCGCCCCGGAGTGGCCGAGCGGCTCGGTGTCGGCCCCGACGCCTGCCACGCCCGGAACCCCCGTCTGGTGTACGGCCGGATGACCGGCTGGGGCCAGGAAGGCCCCCTCGCCGACCGCGCCGGGCACGACGTGGCGTACATCGCCCTCACCGGCACCCTCGGCATGATCGGCCGCCCGGACGAGCCCCCGGCCGTCCCCGCCAACCTGCTCGGCGACTACGCGGGCGGCTCCCTCTACCTGGTCGTCGGAGTCCTTGCCGCCCTCCACCACACACGCGCGACGGGCACCGGCCAGGTCGTCGACGCGGCCATCGTGGACGGCACCGCA
Organism: Streptomyces sp. NPDC101151; assembly: GCF_044768335.1. Classification (NCBI taxonomy): domain Bacteria; kingdom Bacillati; phylum Actinomycetota; class Actinomycetes; order Kitasatosporales; family Streptomycetaceae; genus Streptomyces; species Streptomyces sp. NPDC101151. The sequence goes on from NZ_JBIWPP010000003.1 coordinate 179,515, forward strand.
CACCTGTCCGCGATGATCCACGGCATGCTGGCCGCGGGCGGCTGGCAGGACCGGCGCGGCGCCAACCTCCTGGACGGCGGCTGCCCGTACTACGGCACCTACGAGACCGCCGACGGCGGTCACATGGCGGTCGGCGCCCTGGAGACGCGGTTCTACGAGGAGTTCCTGCACCTGCTCGGCCTCGACGAACTGGCCCCGGCCCGCAAGGACTGGACCCGCTGGGGCGAGTTGCGCGAGCGCGTCGCCACCCGCTTCAAGTCCCGCACACGGGCCGAGTGGACGGCCGTCTTCGAGGGCTCCGACGCCTGCGTGGCCCCCGTCCTCTCCCTGAGCGAGGCCCCGCACCACCCGCACCTGGCCGCCCGCGGCACCTTCACCGACCACGGAGGCATCACCCAGCCGGCCCCCGCCCCCCGCTTCTCCGAGACCCCCACCACCGTCCGCACCGGCCCGGCCCTGCCGGGCACCGACACCGAGGCGGTGGCGCGGGACTGGGGCATACCTGATCTCGTGAACGACGACCTCGTCCCGGACGGTGGCTGAGCCCGCCCTGCCGACGACCCCCGCCCCGGGCGACCGACTCCCGCTCGGCCCACCCTCCCGAAAGGCACATCAGTGAGCACCGAAGCGTACGTGTACGACGCGATCCGCACCCCGCGCGGCCGCGGCAAGGCGAACGGCGCCCTGCACGGCACGAAGCCCATCGACCTGGTCGTCGGCCTCATCCACGAGATCCGCGCCCGTTTCCCGGGCCTCGACCCGGCCGCGATCGACGACATCGTGCTCGGCGTCGTCGGCCCGGTGGGCGACCAGGGCTCCGACATCGCCCGGATCGCCGCGATCGCCGCCGGACTGCCGGACACCGTCGCGGGCGTCCAGGAGAACCGCTTCTGTGCCTCCGGCCTGGAGGCCGTCAACCTGGCCGCCATGAAGGTCCGCTCGGGCTGGGAGGACCTGGTGCTGGCCGGCGGCGTGGAGTCGATGTCCCGAGTGCCGATGGCCTCGGACGGCGGCGCCTGGTTCAACGACCCGATGACCAACCTGGCCGTCAACTTCGTGCCGCAGGGCATCGGCGCGGACCTCATCGCGACCATCGAGGGCTTCTCCCGGCGGGACGTCGACGAGTACGCGGCGCTGTCCCAGGAGCGCGCCGCGACGGCCTGGAAGGAGGGCCGCTTCGAGCGCTCCGTCGTCCCCGTCAAGGACCGCAGCGGCCTCGTCGTCCTGGACCACGACGAGCATCTGCGCCCCGGCACCACCGCCGACTCCCTGGCGAAGCTCAAGGCGTCCTTCGCGGACATCGGCGAGCTGGGCGGCTTCGACGCCGTCGCGCTGCAGAAGTACCACTGGGTGGAGAAGATCGACCACGTTCACCACGCGGGCAACTCCTCCGGCATCGTGGACGGCGCCTCGCTGGTCGCGATCGGCTCCAAGGAGGTCGGCGAGCGCCACGGCCTCACCCCGCGCGCGCGGATCGTCTCCGCCGCCGTGTCCGGCTCCGAACCCACCATCATGCTCACCGGGCCCGCTCCGGCCACCCGCAAGGCGCTCGCCAAGGCCGGGCTGACCATCGACGACATCGACCTGGTCGAGATCAACGAGGCGTTCGCGGCGGTCGTGCTGCGCTTCGTGAAGGACATGGGCCTGTCCCTGGACAAGGTCAATGTCAACGGCGGCGCCATCGCCCTCGGCCACCCCCTGGGTGCGACCGGCGCGATGATCCTCGGCTCCCTCCTGGACGAACTGGAGCGCCAGGACAAGCGGTACGGCCTCGCCACCCTCTGCGTGGGCGGCGGCATGGGTATCGCCACCATCGTCGAGCGCATCTGAACTCCCCGCGGAACCACGAGACTTCAGAGACTTCAACGGAGACGACTGTCATGACCGAGAGCACCACCATCCGCTGGGAACAGGACGACACCGGTGTCGTCACCCTCGTCCTCGACGACCCCAACCAGTCCGCGAACACCATGAACCAGGCGTTCCGCGACTCCCTCGCCGCCATCACCGACCGCCTGGAGGCCGAGCAGGAGTCGATCCGCGGCATCATCTTCACCTCGGCGAAGAAGACCTTCTTCGCCGGCGGTGACCTGCGCGACCTGATCCGGGTCACGCCGGAGACCGCGCAGGACCTGTTCGACGGCGGCCTCGCCATCAAGCGCAACCTGCGCCGCATCGAGACGCTCGGCAAGCCGGTCGTCGCGGCGATCAACGGCGCCGCCCTGGGCGGCGGTTTCGAACTGGCCCTCGCCTGCCACCACCGGGTCGCCCTCGACACCTCCGGCACCAAGATCGGCTGCCCCGAGGTCACCCTCGGACTGCTTCCCGGAGGTGGCGGCGTCGTCCGCACCGTACGCCTGCTGGGCATCGCGGACGCCCTGCTGAAGGTGCTGCTCCAGGGCACCCAGTACAACGCGAAGCGAGCCCAGGAGAACGGTCTCGTCCATGAGGTCGCCGCCACGCCGGAGGAGCTGCTCGCCAAGGCTCGCGCCTTCATCGACGCCAACCCCGAGTCGCAGCAGCCCTGGGACAAGCCGGGCTACAAGATCCCCGGCGGTACGCCCGCCAACCCCAGGTTCGCCGCCAACCTGCCCGCCTTCCCGGCCACCCTGCGCAAGCAGACCAACGGCGCCCCCTATCCGGCCCCGCGCAACATCCTCGCCGCGGCCGTCGAGGGCTCCCAGGTCGACTTCGAGACCGCCCAGGTCATCGAGGCCCGCTACTTCGTGGAGCTGGCCGCGGGGCAGACGTCGAAGAACATGATCCAGGCGTTCTTCTTCGACCTCCAGGCCGTCAACTCGGGTGCGAACCGGCCGAAGGGCATCGAGCCCCGCCAGGTCCGCAAGGTCGCCGTCCTCGGCGCCGGCATGATGGGCGCCGGCATCGCCTACTCGTGCGCCCGCGCGGGCATCGAGGTCGTCCTGAAGGACGTCTCGGCGGAGGCGGCCGCCAAGGGCAAGGGCTACTCCGAGAAGCTGTGCGCCAAGGCCGTCGCCAAGGGCCGTACCAGCCAGGAGAAGGCGGACGCGCTGCTCGCCCGCATCACCCCCAGCGCCGACGCGGCCGATCTCGCGGGCTGCGACGCGGTGATCGAGGCCGTCTTCGAGGACACGGCCCTCAAGCACAAGGTCTTCCAGGAGATCGAGGCCGTCGTCGCGCCGGACGCGCTGCTGTGCTCCAACACCTCCACCCTGCCCATCACCGCCCTCGCCGAGGGTGTGGAGCGCCAGAGCGACTTCATCGGACTGCACTTCTTCTCGCCCGTCGACAAGATGCCGCTGGTCGAGATCATCAAGGGCGAGCGCACCGGCGACGAGGCCCTCGCGCGCGCCTTCGACCTGGTCCGGCAGATCAACAAGACGCCGATCGTCGTCAACGACTCGCGCGGCTTCTTCACCTCCCGGGTGATCGGCCACTTCATCAACGAGGGCGTCGCCATGGTCGGCGAGGGCGTCGAGCCCGCCTCCGTGGAACAGGCCGCGGCCCAGGCCGGCTACCCGGCCAAGGTGCTCTCCCTCATGGACGAGCTGACCCTCACCCTCCCGCGCAAGATCCGCAACGAGTCGAAGCGGGCCGTGGAGGAGGCGGGCGGCACCTGGTCCGCACACCCGGCGGAGGCGGTCATCGACCGCATGGTCGACGAGTTCGGCCGCCCCGGCCGCAGCGGCGGAGCCGGCTTCTACGACTACTCGGAGGACGGCAAGCGCGCCGGGCTGTGGCCGGGACTGCGCGAGCACTTCGGGGGTTCCGGGGGTCGCCCCCCGGGCAAGCGCAGCACCGAGCCCGGTCACGAGATCCCCTTCCGCGACATGCAGGAGCGGATGCTCTTCTCCGAGGCGCTCGACACCGTACGGCTCCTCGAGGAGGACGTGCTGACCTCTGTCGCCGACGCCAACATCGGCTCCATCCTCGGCATCGGCTTCCCCGGCTGGACCGGTGGTGTGCTCCAGTACATCAACGGCTACGAGGGAGGCCTGCCCGGCTTCGTGGCACGCGCGCGTGAACTCGCGGAGCGCTACGGCGACCGGTTCACGCCGCCCGCGCTGCTCGTCGAGAAGGCGGCGAAGGGGGAGCGGTTCAGCGACTCAGCCCGTTCGTGATCCGGTGACCCACTCGCTCAGCTCCTCCCGCAGCGAGCGCTGGAACGTCGTCAGCAGCGCCTGCACCACCAAAGGGTGCATGTGCGCCGACAGGGACTTCACGTCCCGGGCGTCCCGCTCCGCCACCTCGCCGCGGAAGAGCTGAGCCAGCTCGTGGGCCGCGGCGCGCGAGTGCTCGATGAGCACCTTGCGCGCCGCGAGGATCGCATCCTCCGACAGCGGTACGTCGAGCAGCCGGACGCCGAGCCGGAGCAGCCCGGAGTCGACACGGAACGTGTCCCCGTCCCCCTGCATGACGACGTTCATCGCCGCCAGCCGCTCGATGTCCTCGGCGGCGAGCGGCCGTCCCGCCCGCCGCTCCAGTTCCCGCCGCGACACCGTCTCCTCCAGGTCCGGCGCCCACGAGGCGACCACCGCGCGGTGGATGGCCAGGTCGTGCGGGGTGAGGTCCGGCGGCAGCTGCCCCAGATACCGCTCGATCGCCGCGAGCGTCATGCCCTGCTGCTGCAACTCCTCGATGAGGGCCAGCCGCGCCACGTGCCCGGGCCCGTAGCGACCCACTCGGCGTGGACCGATCACCGGGGGCGGCAGAAGCCCCTTGCCGCCGTAGAAGCGGACGGTGCGGACCGTGACGCCCGCCCGCGCGGCCAGCTCGTCGATGGTGAGGGTCGGCTCCTCGGCCTCGGTCGTCATGTGCAGCAGTATCGCTGTCTCACCAAGGGTGTGAAAGCTCGGGTGAACGGCGTGTGGACCCCGTATGGATCATGTGAGAAGTAACGCTCTGTGACATGGGCCACCGCATACCCGGCGATCTCTCTGGGAAGCTGCTGCCTTGGTCTGTACCGCGACACACAGGGTGGTGCGGGCCGAACTGTACGGACACCCGGGCCCACGAGGTCCGGGCGCACCAGGAAGTTGGAACCACCCGTGAGCAAGGAAGCCGTGGAATCGGCACAGGCGGCCGCCCGTCCCCAGGCGGCCCAGACGCCCGCGGACGCGGGCGACGCCGGCTACAGCAAGGACCTCAAGGCCCGTCACGTCAACATGATCGCCATCGGCGGTGCCATCGGCACCGGCCTCCTCCTGGGCGCCGGCGGCCGACTGCACAACGCCGGCCCGGCACTCGCCCTGGCCTACCTGGTCTGCGGCGTCTTCGCCTTCTTCGTCGTCCGGGCCCTGGGCGAGCTGGTCCTGTACCGGCCGTCCTCCGGTTCCTTCGTGTCGTACGCGCGGGAGTTCCTCGGCGAGAAGGGCGCCTACGTCGCCGGCTGGATGTACTTCCTGAACTGGTCGACCACCGGCATCGCCGACATCACCGCGATCGCGCTCTACACGCATTACTGGAGCATGTTCACGACCGTCCCGCAGTGGGTGCTGGCGCTGATCGCCCTCGCGGTGGTCCTCGCCGTGAACCTGATCTCGGTGAAGATCTTCGGCGAGATGGAGTTCTGGTTCGCGATCATCAAGGTCGCCACCATTGTGGGCTTCATGCTGATCGGCATCTTCCTGCTCGCCACCCAGCACAAGGTGGGCGGCCACACCCCCGGCCTGAGCGTGATCACCGACCACGGTGGCGTCTTCCCGCACGGCGTCATGCCGGTCGTCCTCGTCATGCAGGGCGTGATCTTTGCGTACGCCGCCCTGGAACTGGTCGGCGTCGCCGCGGGCGAGACCGCCGAGCCGGAGAAGGTCGTCCCGCGCGCGGTGAACTCGATCATGTGGCGCGTGGGCCTGTTCTACGTCGGCTCGGTCGTGCTGCTCGCCCTGCTGCTGCCCGGCTCGGTGTACTCCGCCGACCAGAGCCCGTTCGTCACGGTCCTGTCGAAGATCGGCATCCCGGCGGCCGGCGACGTGATGAACCTGGTCGTGCTGACCGCCGCGATGTCCTCGCTGAACTCGGGCCTGTACTCCACCGGCCGCATCCTGCGCTCGATGGCCATGGCGGGCTCCGCCCCGAAGTTCACCGCACGCATGAACCGCAGCCAGGTCCCCTACGGCGGCATCCTGCTGACCTGTGCTGTCTGCGTGCTCGGTGTCGGCCTGAACTACCTGATGCCCAGCCAGGCCTTCGAGATCGTGCTGAACATCGCCTCGCTGGGCATCATCAGCACCTGGGTGATCATCATGCTCTGCCACATGATCTTCGTCCGGCGGGCCCGCGCGGGCCTGGCCACGCGGCCCCACTTCCGGCTGAAGGGCAGCCCGGTCACGGAGATCGCCACGATCACCTTCCTGCTGGTCTGCCTCGGCATGATGTGGAACGACCCGGACGTCGGCCGCAAGACCCTGCTGCTCATCCCGGTGATCGCCCTGCTGCTGGTCGGCGGCTGGTTCGGCGTCCGCCGCCGGGTCTCCCGGGAGACCGACAAGGAACTGACAGAGCTGTCGCGATGACGAAGTAGCGGCTCACGCCACTGTCAGTGGCATCGCCTACGGTGGCGTCATGTCGGAGATCACGTATGTCCGGGGTGACGCCACCGCTCCGTCGGTCAAGGGCGTCAAGGTGATCGCCCATGTCTGCAACGACATCGGGGGCTGGGGGAAGGGCTTCGTCCTGGCGCTCTCGAAGCGCTGGCCGGAGCCGGAGGCGGCGTACCGGGCATGGCACCGCCACCGCGCCGGGAACGACTTCGGCCTGGGCGCCGTCCAGCTGGTCCAGGTCGAGCCGTATGTGTGGGTGGCCAACATGGTCGGCCAGCGCGGCATCCGGACGGGGAGCAAGGGCGTCCCCGTCCGCTACGAGGCCATCGGCACCGCCCTCGGCCGCCTCGCGGACGAAGTGATCGAACTCGGCGCTTCTGTGCACATGCCACGCATAGGCTGCGGCCTGGCTGGCGGCAAGTGGTCCCGTGTGTCGCCGCTCATCACCGAGCGGCTGGTGAGCCGAGGGATCGCGGTGACGGTCTACGACCACGGGGAGGGCGGGGGATGACGGCACAGCAGAGCGCGATCGATGTCCTGGTGCTGGGCGGAGCAGGGGTGGACACGATCGTGTACGTGCCCGAGCTGCCGCTCCCGTACGCGGACAGCTACATGATCGACTCCGGGATCCGCACCCGCGCCGGACAGACCGGCGACTTCGTCGCCCTGGGCCTGGCCGCGCTCGGTCTGCGCACCCACCACCTCGATCTGCTCGGCGACGACCCCGAGGGCGATCTCGTCCGCGCCCTGCACCAGGAGCGGGGCATCGGGCTCACCGCGCTCCCGCAGCCCGCCGGGACCAAGCGGGCGGTGAACCTCGTCGGCCCGGACGGCCGCCGCCTGTCCCTGTACGACACCAGCCGTGCCCACCCCGACGACCGCTTCCCTGAGGAGACCCTGCGCACGCTGGCCGCGGCGAGCCGGCACATCCACGTGACCATCACCCAGCCCTGCGCCCACGCCCTGCCGGTGCTGATCGGGACGGGCGTGCCCCTCTCCACCGACCTGCACGACTGGGACGGCGAGAACCCGTACCACGAGCCGTTCGCACTCGCGGCGGACGTCGTCTTCCTCTCCGCGGCCGCCCTGACCGACCCCGAGCGCACCATGCGGCGCATCGCCGAGCGCGGCCGGGCCGAGGCCGTCGTCGCCACCGCGGGCGCCGAAGGCGCGTATCTGCTGGCCGACGGGGAGCTGACCCGGATACCCGCGGTGGCCCCGCCCGCGCCGGTGGTCGATTCCAACGGCGCGGGCGACGCCTTCGCGGCCGCGTTCCTCTACGGCCGCCTCACCGGCGAGCCGCCCCGCCGGTGCGCTCGCTACGGGGCGGTCGCCGGTGGGTACGCCTGCACCGTCCCGGCCACGCGCGCGGAGGCGATGGGCCGGGCGGAACTGCTCCGGCAGGCGGCCCGGCCGAGACGGTGAGGCCCCGGGCGTCAGTGCCCGTGTACGTCGTTCGTCGCCTCGATCTTCTTCCACGACTTCGGCTGTGCGACGGCCGTACCCGTTTTCACGAGGGGCGCCGGGCGCGCCGCGGGCGCGGCCGGCTTCGACGGCTGGAACAGCCAGGTGTCGAACAGCGCGGCCAGCGGTTTGCCGGACACCTGCTCGGCGTACTTCTGGAAGTCGGCCACCGACGCGTTGCCGTACGCGTGCTCCTTCGGCCAGCCCTTCAGGACGGCGAAGAACGCGTCGTCACCGATCTTGTTGCGCAGCGCCTGGATGGCGAGCGCGCCCCGGTCGTAGACGGCGATGTCGAACTGGCCGTCCGGGCCCGGGTCTCCGGGCCTGACCGTCCAGAAGGCGTCGTCCGCGGCGTGGCTGTCGTAGACGTAGTCGGCGAGTTCCTGGGTGGTGCCCTCGCCCTCGTGCTCGGACCACAGCCACTGCGCGTAGCGCGCGAAGCCCTCGTTGATCCAGATGTCCTTCCAGCCCTTCAGCGACACGTCGTCGCCGTACCACTGGTGGGCCAGCTCGTGCACGACCACCGAGGTGTTCGAGCCGCTCGCGAACTGCTTCGGGCTGTAGTAGACGCGGGTCTGCGTCTCCAGTGCGTAACCGGTCGTGGTGTTCGGCACGTACCCGCCGGCCGAGCTGAACGGATACGGCCCGAAGTAGCCGCTCAGCCAGTCCACCAGCTCCCCGGTGCGCTCCACGCTGGCCCGCGCGGCACCGTCGTTGTCGCCGAGATCCTTGCTGTAGGCGTTGACGACCGGCACGCCGCCGTCGGAGGTACCGGTGGTGATGTCGAACCTGCCGAGGGCGAGCGTGGTCAGATAGGTCGCCTGCGGCTTGTTCTGCCGCCAGTTGTAGCGGGTCCAGCCGAGCTTCGAAGCGGTGGACTGCAGCGTGCCGTTGGAGATGGCCTGCGTGCCGTCCGGGACGGCCACCGACACGTCGTAGGTGGCCTTGTCGCTGGGGTGGTCGTTGCTCGGGTACCACCACCAGGCGGCCTCGGGCTCGTCGGCCGCCACCGCGCCGTCGGGTGTGCGGTGCCAGGTGGTGAAGCCGTAGGCGCTCTTGGTGGACGGCACCCCGCTGTAGCGGACGACGACGGTGACCGCTGCGCCCTTGGCCAGGGGCGTCTTCGGGGTGACGACCAGTTCGTGCTGGCCGGACGTCGCGAAGGATGCCTTGGCGCCGTTGACCCGCACCTCGCTCACGTCCAGCAGGAAGTCCAGGTCGAAGCTGGACAGATCCTGCGTGGTCCTCGCCAGGATGGTCGCGGTGCCCTGCAGCTCGTCCGTCTTCGGCTGGTACTGCAGCCTCAGGTCGTAGTGCGAGACGTCGTAGCCACCGTTGCCGTAGTACGGGTAGTAGGGGTCGCCGATGCCCGGCGCGCCGGGGGTGTGGCTCGCGGCCGATGCCGGGATTGCCAGCAGGAGGGAGGCCGCCGCGAGTGTGCCCGGCGCGATGATTCTGCGGTGCACGTCAGCTCCAAGTCGTCTGGACAGGAAGTCTGTTCGGAGCCTATTCAGTCGCTGTGCCCCCGACCTGTCCATGGCCCCTCGTGTCACACGATCGCCATTCAGCCGTCACGAGTTCCGCGAGTCCCTCAGCTGCCCTCTTCTGCAAGGGAGTTGACCGGAGTACCGTCCGCGCATGCCGATACGCACACCGATACGCACGCGCTTCACGATCTGGAGAACGCTCGCGACCGCGGCCGTCACAGCCCTGACGGCCGCCTTCCTCACCCCCGCCGCCGCGCAGGCCGCACCGCCCCGCGAGAGCCGGCCCGTCTACTCGTACGCACATGCCGTCCGCGAGGCCGTCTGGGTGGACACCGGCCTCGACGAGGACGGCGACGGGAAGAAGGACCGCGTCGCCGCCGACATCGTCCGGCCCGCCGAACCGGCACGCCAGGGCCGCAAGGTGCCGGTCATCATGGACGCCAGCCCCTACTACTCGTGCTGCGGACGGGGCAACGAGAGCCAGCTCAAGACGTACGACGCGCACGGCCGTGTCGTCCAGATGCCGCTGTTCTACGACAACTACTTCGTGCCCCGCGGCTACGCCGTCGTCGGCGTGGACCTGGCCGGCACCAACCGCTCCGACGGATGCGTGGACGTCGGCGGCCGCTCCGACATCCAGTCCGCGAAGGCGGTCGTCGACTGGCTGAACGGGCGTGCCAGGGCGTACACGACCCGGACCGGCACGCGAACGGTCAAGGCGAGCTGGACCAACGGCAGAACGGGCATGATCGGCAAGAGCTGGGACGCCACGATCGCCAACGGCGTCGCGGCCACCGGCGTCAAGGGCCTGAAGACCATCGTCCCGATCAGCGGCATCTCCTCCTGGTACGACTACTACTTCGCCCAGGGCGCCCCGCTCTACGACGGCGGCCCCGACGAACTCGCCGGTTACGTCGAGAGCGACGGCGCGCAGGCCCACTGCGCGGCCGTGCAGAAGAAACTCGCCGACGGCAGCCCGCGCAGCGGGGACTGGACCCGGCTGTGGACCGAGCGGAACTACGTCAAGGACGCGGCCAAGGTGCGGGCCAGCGTGTTCCTCGTGCACGGCATGCAGGACCTCAACGTGCGCACCAAGCACTTCGGCCAGTGGTGGGACGCCCTGGCGGAGCACGGTGTCGAGCGCAAGATCTGGCTCTCCCAGACCGGGCACGTCGACCCCTTCGACTACCGGCGCGGCGCCTGGGTCGACACCCTGCACCGCTGGTTCGACCACGAACTCCTCGGCTATCACAACGGCATCGACCGCGAGCCGATGGCCGACATCGAGCGCCACCCCGACCAGTGGGTCACCGCGAAGTCCTGGCCGCCGCACGGCACCCGGGCCACCACGCTCCGCCCCGCCCCCGGCACCCGGCCCGGCGTCGGCACCCTCGGCCTCGGCCCGGCCACCGGCACCGAGACGTTCACCGACGACCCGAAGCTGAGCGAGACCGACTGGGCCGCCCACCTCGCCACGCCCACACCGGAGAAGGCCGGCTTCATCACCGCGCCGTTCACCCGCGACCTGCGCCTGTCCGGCTCCTCCAAGGTGACCGTGACCGCCACCCCGACGACCTCCTCGGCGCACCTGTCCGCCGTCCTGGTGGACCTCGGCCCGGACACCATCCGTGACTACGCCGACAGCGCCGAGGGCATCACCACGCTCACCGACCGCACCTGCTGGGGCCGGAGCACGGCCGGGGACAGCGCCTGCTTCAAGGCGACCGAGGCGAAGACGGCCAAGGTCGACTACACGGTGGTCAGCCGCGGCTGGGCCGACCTCGGCCACTACGCCTCCCTCGACCGGGGCGTCCCGCTCACCCCCGGCAAGGCCTACACCATGACCCTGGACCTGGCGGCCACCGACCACGTCATCCCCAAGGGCCACCGCCTGGCCCTGATCGTCGCCGGCACGGACAAGGACCTGATCGACCCGCCGGCCACCAAGCCGACCCTCACCCTGGACCTGTCCCGTACGACGGCCCGGGTCCCGCTGGTCGGCGGCACGGCGGCGTTCGCCCGGGCCACCTCAGGCAGCGCGTCCACCGCGCCCGCACCGAGGGTGTGGGACGGCGTCGGAGTGCCGGACACGGCCAGGCACATCCCCGCGAGCTGACCTTCAGGGCGGCCGGGTCGTACGGTCCGGCCGCCTGCGGGCACTCCCGCCGGTGTCGAGCGGTCGAGCGTGCCCGGTCCTCCGGGACTTCGCGCGATCGCCCGCCCGGCACGGGCGCTCCTCAGGCTCCGGACAGCCCGGCCGCCTTCCGGGCGCAGCCCCAGGCCACCGTGATCCCGGCCCCGCCGTGCCCGTAGTTGTGCACCAGCACCCGGCCGTCCGGAAGGGCCTGACGCTCCAGCCGTACGGCGTCCCGGGCGGGCCTGAGCCCCACCCGGTGCGCCAGCACCCGCGCCCCGGCGATCTCCGGCCGGACCGCCGCGCACCGCGCGACGATCGCCGCGGCGGTCGCCGGATCCGGCTCGAGCGACCAGGCGCCCTCCTCCGCCGTACCGCCCAGGAGCAGCCCGTCCGGCTGCGGGAAGAAGTACGTCGAGGTGTCGCAGGCGTGGTCGACCGACGTGAACCAGGTCGTGATCCCCGGGTTTTCCACCACGACCAGCTGCCCGCGCACCGGACGCACCGCCGGATCGGGCACCAGCGAGCGCGCCCCGAGGCCCGTGCAGTTCACCACCACACCGGCCGGCACCCCGGCCAGGTCCGTGACCTCTCGCTCCTCCACCGCGCCGCCCGCCCTCGCGAGCCTCTCCCGCAGCCAGGCCAGATGCACCGGCATGTCGATCAGCGGCAACCGCGCCGCCAGCCCGTCGGCCACCGCACGCAGCCCCGGCACCCGGCCCGCCCACTCACCCAGCTCGTCCAGCCGGATCCCTTGGTGTACGCCCTCGACCAGGCGTACGCCCGTCTCTTCCGGGCGGTCGGCCAACTCCTCGTACACACCGAGGGATTCCAGCGCCCACGCGCCGACCAGCGGCTCGGGCTCGATCCGGTACGGCCACCACAGCGCGCCGGCGACCGCCGAGGTCGTGCGCTCGGCAGGCTCCCGGGCCCACACCCGTACCCGGCGGCCCGACTTGGCCAGCACCACGGCCGTCGTCAGCCCGGCGACCCCGCCGCCGACCACGATCACTTCGTCACCCGACTCGCGCTCCACGCGAGGACGCTAACGGAATATGTCATGCCGCGCTCACATCCGTCCCGCTGTGGGAATACTCACAGCATGTCTGCCGCATACGCGACCTTCGGCCTGGCACCGGCGACACGTGCCGGCGGTGTCCTCGCCGACGGCGGGTACCAGGTCCACCGCGACTTCGTGGACTTCGTCGTGGACGGGCGTCCGCTGCTGTTCCAGCTGTCGGACCTGGACGCCGTCTCCCCGCTCGCCTCCGACGTCCCGCCCGCCATCTTCACCGAGCAGGTGCAGAGCCTCCTGCTGGAGACCGGTCCGCCGCTCCCGGACGGCCGGTTCGTGATCTACGGCTGCCCCGAGTGCGCGGACCTGGGCTGCGGTGCGGTCACCGCCGTGATCGAACGGGACGGCGAGGACTACATCTGGCGCGACTTCGCGTGGCAGACCGAGGAGCGTGCCGACCTGGAACTCAACGGGTACCACGGCATAGGGCCGTTCCGCTTCGCCGGCCCCGAGTACCGCGCCGCTCTCGCCGCCCTGATCGAGGACTCCGAAGGCCCTACCGCGCCCCGCCGCCGGGTGTTGCTGATCGGCGCCCGGGTCGCCGTCCTCGCCAAACTCGCCGCCGCGCTGCGCACCATCGGCGTGGGCGCCGACATCACCCAGGACGCCCGTGCCGTCCCCGCCGACGAACTGCGCGGCTACGGTGCCGTCGCCTTCGGCCGCGTGGTCGGCGAGGCCGAACGGGCCGCCGTGCGCGAGGCGTTCGAGCGCGCCGGAGTGGAGGTCGCCTATGTGGACGGCCTGGCCCCGATCGTCCCGCTGCTCGTCGCACAGATCGAGCACGCCCTGGACCGCAGCCCGCTCCCGCAGCGCCGGCTGACGGGCCTGGTCGCCGCCGACGGCGAGGCGGGCATCGAGGTGACCTCGCCGTGCCGGGTCCGCATCACCGCATACCGCCTGGACCGCCTCTACCGCACCCACACCCAGGAGGTCTTCGACGGCATCCTGGAACCCGGCCACCACCGCATTCCACTGGACCCGAAGGCGGTGAAGGGGGAGTCGTTCGTGGTGGCCCGGACCTCGGGCAGTGTGTTGGTCGAGCCGATGGGGAGATGAGGGCTCGGGCCGCACGCGGACGGCAGGAAACCCCGCTGAGCGTCACCCGCCGGGGACATTAGGATCGGCTTCCTGATGACTGCCACCCTCGTCGCCAAGAATCTCGCCGCCGGGCACGGCGACCGCTCCCTCTTCTCCGGGCTCGATCTCGTCGTCGCGCCCGGTGATGTGATCGGACTGGTCGGTGCCAACGGGGCGGGCAAGTCCACCCTGCTGCGGCTGCTCGCCGGACTGACCCCGCCCGAGCAGGGCGGGCTGCGGCTGTCCCCGCCCACCGCGACCGTCGGCCATCTGCCGCAGGAGCCGGAGCGCAGGCCCGGCGAGACCGTCAGGGAGTTCCTGGCCCGCCGTACGGGTGTCGCCGAGGCACAGCGTGTGATGGACGAGGCCACGCAGGCGCTGGTCGACGGCGCGCCCGGCGCCGACGACGCGTACGCGGGCAGCCTGGAGCGCTGGCTGGACCTCGGCGGCGCCGATCTGGAGGAGCGCGCCGAGGAGGTCGCCGACTCGCTCGGCCTCGCCGTGGACCTGGACCAGCCGATGACCTCCCTGTCCGGCGGCCAGGCGGCCCGCGCGGGCCTCGCCTCCCTCCTCCTGTCCCGCTACGACGTCTTTCTGCTCGACGAGCCCACCAACGACCTCGACCTGGACGGTCTGGAGCGCCTGGAGCGCTTCGTGACCGGACTGCGCGCGGGCACCGTCGTCGTCAGCCACGACCGCGAGTTCCTCACCCGCACGGTCACCAAGGTCCTGGAACTCGACCTGGCCCAGGGACAGATCAACCTCTACGGCGGTGGCTACGCGGCCTATCTGGAGGAGCGGGAGGTCGCCCGCCGGCACGCCCGTGAGGACTTCGACGAGTACGCCGACAAGAAGGCCGCCCTCCAGGACCGCGCCCAGATGCAGCGGGCCTGGATGGACAAGGGCGTGAAGAACGCCCGGCGCAAGGGGGGCAACGACAACGACAAGATCGGCCGCAAGTTCCGCAGCGAGGCCAGCGAGAAGCAGGCCGCCAAGGCCCGGCAGACCCAGCGCATGATCGAGCGGCTGGACGTGGTCGAGGAGCCGCGCAAGGAGTGGGATCTGCGCATGGAGATCGCGGCCGCCCCGCGCTCCGGCGCGGTCGTGGCGACTCTGCGGGACGCCGAGGTCCGACGCGGCGGCTTCACCTTCGGCCCGGTGTCGTTGCAGATCGACTGGGCGGACCGGGTCGCGGTCACCGGAGCCAACGGCGCCGGAAAGTCGACCCTGCTCGGCGCGCTGCTGGGCCGTGTCCCGCTCGACTCCGGACACGCCGTGCTCGGCTCGGGCGTCCTGGTCGGCGAGGTCGACCAGGCCCGCAAGGTGTTCCACGGCCCCGAGTCCCTGCTCGACGCCTTCTGCGCGGCCGTCCCCGACACGGAGCCGGTCGAGGTGCGCACCCTGCTCGCCAAGTTCGGCCTGAAGTCCGACCATGTGCTGCGCCCGGCCGCGAGTCTCTCCCCGGGCGAACGCACACGCGCCGCTCTGGCGTTGCTCCAGGGCCGGGGAGTGAACCTCCTGGTCCTCGACGAGCCGACGAACCACCTGGACCTGCCCGCCATCGAGCAACTGGAATCGGCCCTCGACTACTATGAGGGCACCCTCCTCCTGGTCACCCACGACCGGCGCATGCTGGACGCGGTCCGGGTGACCCGCCGCCTGGAGGTGGCCGCGGGCAAGGTCACGGAACGCTGACGGCGGGAGCGTACCGAGACGTCCCGCCGCGCGGCGGGACGCCGGCGCGGCCGGTGATCACGGAGCGAGAGGGCGCACGGCCCGATCGGCCTCCTCGGCCGCCCGCTCGACACGCTCCAGGTGCGCGGGATCGAAGGGCGCCACGTTGAGCCCGTTCGGCCGCTGGCCCGTGGCCCCGTCGATCAACTCCCGCACGATGTCCGCGTGCCCGGCATGCCGCTGGGTCTCGGCGACCATGTGCGTGAGGACGCGGTGCAGGGTCGGTTCGGAGCCCCGGTCGCCCGGCATCCGGCCGACCGCGTCCAGTGACAGCGAGGCGATCGTCTCGTCGGAGTGCGCCCACGCCGTCCGGTACGCCCCGACGATCTCCTCCCGGGTCTCCTCGGGCCGCGCCCACAGGTCGGAGTCGGGCTCGGCGTCGCCCATGATCCACAGGGGCGTCCCGGCGAAGGGCCGGCCGAACGTCACCCCGAAGTACAGGGCCTCCGCCCCGGTGAGGTGCTTGACCAGGCCCAGCAGATTGGTGCCGGTCGGCGTCAGCGGCCGCCGGACGTCGGACTCCGACAGGCCCTCCAGCTTCCACAGCAGGACGTCACGGGCATCCTGCAGGTACAGCCGCAGGTCTTCCTTGGGATCCGAGACGGTCATCCGGCCAGTCTGCCGATCGGATGATCACCTTCCACCGGATTTCGGCCCGATCATACGACGCGCGACCGTACGCCGCGGGGGCGGGCGAGGCATGCCGTATGCCTCGCCCGCCCCACGGACTCAGCGCCGTCCGTCCTTCGGGTTCAGCAGGCCCGCCCGGCGCAGCGCGTCCGCCATCGCGCTGTTGGCCGGGGCCGGCGCCTGACGGCCGCCACGGTCACCACCGCGGCCCTGCCGCTGGCCCTGTCCGCTCTGCCCCTGTCCCTGCCGCTGGCCCTGTCCGCCCTGTCCCTGCCGCTGCTGCGGCGGCCGGGCACCGCCACCCCGCTGCTGGCGGCCGCCCTGACCCTGCGGCGCGGCCTCGTCGTCAAGCCGCAGCGTCAGCGCGATCCGCTTGCGCGGAATGTCCACGTCGAGGACCTTCACCTTGACGATGTCACCGGGCTTCGCCACATCCCGCGGGTCCTTGACGAACGTCTTCGACATCGCCGAGACATGCACAAGGCCGTCCTGGTGGACACCGACGTCCACGAACGCCCCGAAGGCCGCCACATTGGTGACCACGCCCTCCAGCACCATCCCGGCGGACAGGTCGGAGATCTTCTCCACGCCCTCCTTGAAGGTGGCCGTCTTGAAGGCGGGCCGCGGGTCGCGCCCCGGCTTCTCCAGCTCCTTGAGGATGTCGGAGACGGTCGGCAGACCGAACGTGTCGTCCACGAAGTCCGCCGGCCGCAGCGACCGCAGCACACCCGTGTTGCCGATGAGGGAGGCGACCTCCTGGCCCGCCGTCTTCACCATGCGCCGCACCACCGGATACGCCTCCGGGTGCACGCTGGAGGAGTCCAGCGGATCGACGCCGTCCCGGATCCGCAGGAAGCCCGCGCACTGCTCGTACGCCTTCGGACCGAGCCGCGCCACCTTCTTCAGCTCGGAGCGCGACGTGAACGGTCCGTTCGAGTCCCGGTGCGCCACGATGTTCTCGGCCAGGCCGGCGGAGATGCCGGACACCCGCGAAAGCAGCGGCACGGACGCGGTGTTGACGTCCACACCGACGCCGTTCACACAGTCCTCGACGACCGTGTCGAGGGAGCGGGACAGCTTCACCTCGGACAGGTCGTGCTGGTACTGGCCGACACCGATCGACTTGGGGTCGATCTTCACCAGCTCGGCCAGCGGGTCCTGCAGGCGCCGGGCGATGGAGACCGCGCCGCGCAGCGAGACGTCCATGTCGGGCAGCTCCTGCGAGGCGTACTGCGACGCCGAGTACACCGAGGCGCCCGCCTCGGACACCATCACCTTGGTGAGCTGCAACTCCGGATGCTTGGAGATCAGTTCACCGGCGAGCTTGTCGGTCTCCCGGGACGCCGTGCCGTTGCCGATCGCGACCAGGTCGACCGCGTGCTCCTCGGCCAGCCTCGCCAGCTTGGCGATCGCCTCGTCCCACTTGTTGGCCGGGACGTGCGGGTAGATGACGTCCGTCGCGACGACCTTGCCGGTGGCGTCGACCACGGCGACCTTCACGCCCGTCCGGAAGCCGGGGTCCAGGCCCAGCGTCGAGCGCGTGCCGGCCGGCGCAGCCAGCAGCAGGTCCCTGAGGTTCGCGGCGAACACGTTCACCGCCTCGTCCTCGGCGGCCGTACGGAGCCGAAGGCGCAGGTCGATGCCGAGGTGCACCAGGATGCGGGTGCGCCAGGCCCAGCGGACCGTGTCCTTCAGCCACTTGTCGGCCGGGCGGCCGCGATCGGCGATGCCGAACCTCCCGGCGATGATTCCCTCGTACGAGGAAGGCCCGTCCGTGGGCTCCTCCGGCTCCAGGACGAGGTCCAGGACCTCCTCCTTCTCGCCGCGCAGCATCGCCAGGATGCGATGCGAGGGCAGCTCCGTGAACGGCTCGGCGAAGTCGAAGTAGTCGGCGAACTTGGCGCCCGCCTCCTCCTTGCCGTCCCGGACCTTCGCGGCCAGCCGCCCGCGCACCCACATGCGCTCGCGCACCTCGCCGATCAGGTCGGCGTCCTCGGAGAACCGCTCGGTCAGGATCGCCCGTGCGCCCTCCAGCGCGGCCTGCGGGTCGGCGACGCCCTTGTCGGCGTCCACGAACGCGGCGGCCGCGGCCTGCGGCTCGACCGACGGGTCGCCCAGCAGCCCCTCGGCGAGCGGCTCCAGGCCCGCCTCACGCGCGATCTGCGCCTTGGTGCGCCGCTTCGGCTTGTAGGGCAGGTAGATGTCCTCAAGCCGCGCCTTGGTCTCGGCGCCCCGGATCTGGGCCTCCAGCTCCTGCGTGAGCTTGCCCTGCTCGCGCACCGACTCCAGGATCGCGGCCCGCCGCTCTTCCAGTTCCCGCAGATAGCGCAGCCGCTCCTCGAGCGTACGCAGCTGCGCGTCGTCGAGCATCTCGGTCGCTTCCTTGCGGTAGCGGGCGATGAAGGGCACGGTCGAACCGCCGTCGAGCAGCTCCACCGCGGCCTTCACCTGCCGCTCCCGTACGCCGAGTTCCTCGGCGATCCTGCCTTCGATGGACCCTACTTCGATGGACCCGGGTGTCGTCACGATCCCGTACCGCCTTCTCCACTGAGGTTGCGCGGCAATTGTGGCAGGTGACACCGACAACCGGGGATCAGGGCGCCACCCGGCGGGCCGCGCGTCCCGGAAGACGGGCCCGGTCCGGGCGCCATGGCAGCAAAGGTGGGGAACCCGTCATTGCGGCCACGCCCTCGGCCTCGAAGAATCGGAGGTATGCAGCAGCGAACCCTCCTCTTCGTCCTGTTCGACGGTGTCCAGAGCCTCGATGTCACCGGACCCCTGGAAGTGTTCGCCGGCGCCGAGACCCACACGCCCGGGACGTACCGCATCCGCACCGCCTCCCTGGACGGCGGCCCTGTGCGCACCTCCAGCGGTCTGACCCTCGTACCGGACGAGGCGCTCGACGAGGTGTCCGACCCGCACACCCTGCTGGTCCCCGGGGGCCGGGGCACCCGTAGTCCTGATCCGCTGCTGACCGAGTGGCTGCGTACGCACGGCCCGCGGGCGCCGCGGCTCGTCTCCGTGTGCACCGGCGCGGTCCTGCTCGCCGCCGCGGGTCTGCTCGACGGCCGCCGGGCGACGACCCACTGGGCCTACTGCGACAAGCTCGCCCGCGACCATCCGGCGGTGGCGGTGGACCCCGAGCCGATCTACGTCCGTGAGGGGCACGTCTCCACCTCGGCGGGCGTGACGTCAGGCATCGACCTGGCCCTGGCGCTGGTCGAGGAGGACCTGGACCGGGACGTGGCGCTCGCCGTCGCCCGGCACCTGGTGGTCTTCCTGCGCCGGCCCGGCAACCAGGCCCAGTTCAGCGCGCAGCTCGCCGCCCAGACCGCGCAGCGCGCACCCCTGCGGGAGGTCCAGCGCTGGATCACCGAGCACCCCGCCGACGATCTGACGGTCGAGTCGCTCGCCGCCCGGGCCCGGCTCTCGCCGCGCCACTTCGCCCGTGCCTTCCGGGAGGAGACCGGGATGACACCCGGCCGCTACGTCGACCGTGTCCGCCTCGAACACGCCCGCCGGCTTCTGGAGGACACCTCCGACGGCATAGAGGAGATCTCTCGCGCCGGCGGCTACGGCACCCCCGAGGCCATGCGGCGCGCGTTCGTCAAGGCCCTCGGCACGGCACCGGCCGAGTACCGGCGCAGGTTCCGCCCCGCCACCGCCCACTGAGCCGACCACCGCCCACTGAAAGGACACCTCATGCAGATCGCCATCGTGCTCTACGACCGCTTCACCGCACTCGACGCCGTCGGACCGTACGAGATCCTCGCCCGCACGCCGGACGCGGAGACCGTGTTCGTCGCCGAGAACGCCGGCCCCGTCCGCGCGGACACCGGTGCACTCACGATCATCGCCGACACATCCCTCGCCGAGGTGAGCAGCCCTGATGTCGTGCTGGTGCCGGGCGGCCCCGGCCAGAGCGCGCTGATGGAGCACCGGCCCCTGCTGGACTGGCTGCGCCGCGTCGACGCCACCAGCACCTGGACCACCTCGGTGTGCACGGGCTCCCTGCTGCTCGCCGCCGCCGGACTGCTGGACGGCCGCCGTGCCACCTCGCACTGGCTGGCCCTCGACCAGCTGAAGCGGTTCGGCGCCGAACCGGCCGAGGAGCGGGTGGTCCTCGACGGCAAGTACGTCACGGCGGCCGGCGTCTCGGCCGGTATCGACATGGCCCTCACCCTGCTCGGCCGGATCGCGGGCGACGAACACGCCCAGGCGGTCCAGCTGGCCACCGAGTACGACCCACAGCCGCCCTACGACGCCGGATCCCCGCACAAGGCCCCCGGGCACCTCGTCGACGCCCTGCGCGCGCGGAGCCGCTTCATCCTGTCGTAGTCCAGGTGAAGCGCGGCTGCCTGCGCTCCAGGAAGGCGGCGACCCCCTCCGCGGTGTCGCCGCTGCCGCCTGCCTGCTCCGCCCAGTGGACGTCCCGGTCGGTGCGGCCGTCAGCGAACTCCTTCGCGGCGGCCTGGGTGAGCTGGGAGCGCGACACCAGGATCCGGGTCAGCTCGGCGACCCGCTTGTCCAGCTCGCCCTCGGGCAGCACCTCGTCCACGAGCCCCGTGCGCAGCGCCCGCTGCGCGTCGATCAACTCGGCGGAGAACAACAGGTACTTGGCAGTGGCCGGTCCCACCAGCGACACCAGCCGCCGGGTGGAGGACGCCGGATACACGATCCCGAGCTTCGCCGGGGTCACCCCGAACAGCGCACCCTCCTCCGCCAGCCGCAGATCGCAGGCCGCCGCGAGCTGGGCCCCGCCGCCCACGCAGTGGCCGCGCACCGCGGCGAGCGTCGGCCCGGGAAACGCGGCCAGCGCCTCCTCGGCCGCCACCGCCAGCGCCTGCGCCTCGGCGGGCGAGCCCTGGAGGGTGGAGATGTCCGCGCCCGCGCAGAAGGTCCCCCCCTCGCCGGTCAGCACGAGCGCCCGTACCCCGGGATCGCCCGCCAGCTCGTCCAGCAGCGGCGGCAGGGATCGCCACATCGCGGCCGTCATGGCGTTGCGCTTGGCCGGATGACGGACGACGACCGTGGCGACGGCGTCGACGACCTGGTGCGACAGCTGGGGCTCCATGCGCGGGATGCTATCGGCCTGCCGGCCGGGGCGGCGGGGAAGGGTTCGGCCTCGGCCCGGAAGCAGCCGGTATCAAACCCGTACAACAGGAATAGTTCGCGAACCGGCGTCAGGGGGACAGGAAACTGTCCTACAACTGACCTTGTCATACGCCAATGGTCAGAAGCGCTCGATACCTGCTGACTTCTGTTCAGTCATCCGGAGGGGAGCGGTTTGTTACCAACACTCGACGTGTGGTGACAATCGAGCGCGAGGGTGGCGACCGGACGATGGACAACCACGGGCGCGGGGACGGCCCGCGCCCAGCGGGGGGCGCCGAGCGGCTGCCCGATCCACTGCCGTACGAGGGCGTCTGGCGGTTCACCGCGGCCGCCGTGGACGCCTCGGTCCCGCAGGCGCGGCACGCCGTACGGGACCTGCTGCTGCGCCAGGGGGTGCCGGTCTACGACGACCTGGTGCACGGGCTGCTGCTGATCGTCTCCGAACTGGTCACGAACGCGGTCAGGCACGCGGCGCTGCTGTCGCCGATGCTCGCCGTGGAGGTGGCCGTCGGTGCCGAGTGGGTGCGGGTGTCGGTGGAGGACAACCACCCCTACCGCCCCACCGCCCTGGAGGCCGATCACGGCCGGACCGGCGGCCGTGGGCTGCTCCTGGTCCGTGAGGTGGCCCGGGAGGCGGGCGGGGTGGTCGACGTGGAGCACACCGCGAGCGGCGGCAAGGTGATCTGGGCCGCCCTGCCGCTCAAGCCCGCGACCCTCGCGTAGGCGCCGGCGGGCAGCACCGGGGACCTACCAGCCCGCGGACTGGCCCGTCAGCTCCCTGATCGCCGGACGGGCCGCGTCCAGCACCGTCATGAACCACGCCGAGAACGGGTCCCGGGCGTGCCGCTCGGCCAACTCGGCGGCGGTCACGAAGGCAGTTCCCCCGACCTCCTCCGGGTCCGGTCCGAGCGGCGCCTGCACGAGGCCCACGAACAGGTGGTTGAACTCCTGCTCGACCAGGCCCGAGGCCGGGTCCGGGTGGTTGTAGCGCACCGTGCCCGCCTCCGCCAGCAGCGACGGCGAGACGCCCAGCTCCTCGTACGTCCGCCGGGCCGCCGCCGCGAAGGGCGCCTCACCGGGGTAGGGGTGGCCGCAGCAGGTGTTGGACCACACACCGGGGGAGTGGTACTTGCCGAGCGCCCGCTGCTGCAGCAGCAGCCGGCCCTGCTCGTCGAAGAGGAACACCGAGAACGCCCGGTGCAGCTGTCCCGGCGGCTGATGGGCCGCGAGCTTCTCCGCGGTGCCGGTCGTCACGCCCTTCTCGTCGACCAGTTCCAGCAAAATCGCCTCTGAGGTGCCGTTCGTCGAGCTGTGCGTCTCGGTGGCAGGTGTGATCGGCATACCCATCCTTCGCCTCGGTCTTCGCACCCCAAGTCTGCCGTACGAATCCGGCACTCCCGGCACTTCGCGGCGCGTCCGCATGTCCCGCGCCGGGGCGCACCGGAGTGGGACCCGGTAGATCATCGTGCCCGGCGTACGCCGCTGGGAACCGTTCCCGATTGTCGAACAAACATGCGCACGGTTAGTGGCACAGCCGGGCCTCGTGCTCCGCGTGTCCGCCCGGCTCCAGCTGGAAGGTGCAGTGCTCCACATCGAAGTGGTCGCCCAGGCAGCCCTGCAGCTCATGCAGCATCTTCTCGTGCCCGATGGCGTTCAGCGCCTCCGAGTTGACCACCACGTGCGCGGACAGCACGGGCATGCCGGAGGTGATCGTCCAGGCGTGCAGGTCGTGCACGTCCTCCACGCCGTCCAGGGCCAGGATGTGCGCCCGTACCTGCGCCATGTCGACGTCCTTCGGAGCCGCCTCGAGGAGCACGTCCAGGGTCTCGCGCAGCAGCTTCAGCGTCCTCGGCACGATCATCAGCCCGATGACCAGCGAGGCGATCGGGTCTGCCGCCTGCCAGCCGGTGGTGAGAATCACGGTCGCGGAGATCAGCACCGCCACCGAACCCAGCGCATCCGCGGCCACCTCCAGGAAGGCCCCGCGCACGTTCAGGCTCTCCTTCTGTCCGCGCATCAGCAGGGTGAGCGAGATGGTGTTCGCGACCAGACCGATCAGACCGAACACGACCATCAGGCCGCCCTCGGTGTCCGCGGGCGTGAAGAACCGCTGGATCGCCTCGAAGAGCACATAGCCGCCGACGCCGAGCAGCAGCAGGCAGTTGGCCAGGGCGGCGAGGATCTCGGCGCGGGCGTAGCCGAAGGTGCGGTTGGTGCTCGGCGGGCGGTTCGCGAAGTGGATGGCGAGCAGCGCCATGATCAGCCCCACCGCGTCGGTCGCCATGTGGGCCGCGTCCGCGATCAGGGCGAGCGAGTCCGCGAGGAGACCGCCGAAGATCTCGACCACCATGATCGTGAGCGTGATGCCCAGCGCCGCGCGCAGCCGGCCACGGTATGCGGCCGCGGCCGTACCCGTGGGCGGCGCATGGCTGTGCGCATGCCCGTGGTCGTGCCCTGCCCCCATGAGAAGACCGCCCTTCCGTGTTGCTCCCGGGCTCCCAGTGAACTACGGGTGGGGGGTATCGGGCAACGCGGCACTGAACACCGTTGTCATGTGCCTTGACCTGCGCAAACGAAGCGCTGGTCAAGGCACCGCCGGCTCACTTCCCGTGGTGCAGCTGCCAGCCCTGCCAGGCCGAGGCCACCATCTCGGGCACCCCGAGCCGGGCCCGCCAGCCCAGCGTGTCGGCGGCCCGCTCGGCCGAGGCGACCGCGCGCGGCGCGTCCCCCGGGCGGCGTCCCTCCACGACCGCGGGCCGCCGGTCGCCGGTGACCTCCCCGATGACCGTGATCAGCTCGCGCACGGAGACGCCCTCACCGCGCCCGATGTTCAGCGTCAGATCGCCCGTGAGGTCACCGCCGGCGAGCCGCCGGGCCGCCGCGAGGTGCGCCTCGGCGAGGTCGGCCACATGGATGTAGTCGCGGATGCAGGTGCCGTCCGGCGTCGGATAGTCGGCGCCGAAGATCCGCGGAGCCTCGTCGCGGGTGAGCCGGTCGAAGACCATCGGCACGATGTTGAACACACCCGTGTCCGAGAGCTCCGGCGCGGCCGCGCCCGCCACGTTGAAGTAGCGCAGGCACACCGTGGAGATCCCGTGCGCCCGGCCCGCCGCCCGCACCAGCCACTCCCCGGCCAGCTTGGTCTCGCCGTACGGGTTCACCGGCGCGCACGGGGTGTCCTCGGTGATCAGATCCACGTCCGGGTTGCCGTACACGGCCGCGGACGAGGAGAACAGCAGCCGGTGGATGCCCGCCCCGGCCATCGTGTCCAGGAGCGTGGCCAGGCCGCCCACGTTCTCCCGGTAGTAGTGGGTGGGCTCGGCCACGGATTCGCCGACCTGCTTGCGCGCCGCGAGATGGACGACGCCGGTCACGTCGTACTCCGCGAAGACCCGCTTGAGCCGGTCCCCGTCCAGCGTCGAGCCCTCGACGAGCGGGATGTCCGCCGAGAGCCGTGCGGGCACCGCGGCCGACAGGTCGTCCAGCGCCACCACG
Organism: Streptomyces sp. NPDC101151; assembly: GCF_044768335.1. Classification (NCBI taxonomy): domain Bacteria; kingdom Bacillati; phylum Actinomycetota; class Actinomycetes; order Kitasatosporales; family Streptomycetaceae; genus Streptomyces; species Streptomyces sp. NPDC101151. The sequence continues at coordinate 204,247 of NZ_JBIWPP010000003.1, forward strand.
CTCTCCCCGGCGCCCGCCATGGCCCGTGCCACATGCGCCCCGATGTATCCGGCTCCGCCGGTGATCAGCCACGTCATGGTCGCCCACCCTATGCCGACGCGCCCGCGTGTCCGTGATGCCGGGGGATGCCCGGGTCTGCCCCCACGGTTTGTGGGGCGGGCCCGGGATCACCGATGATGATCGCGGCAAAGGCCGGGGCAGCCCCCGTGGACCGGGCCGTGAACGGCCGGTGAACACGGGCCTCGGCCCATCCGATAGCCTCTGCCGACATGCCGCCCGGGTGCCGCAGGTCAGGGGCGCCCCACCACGCAAAAGACCGGTGCCGATGCGCCGGCACCCAGGGAGTGAGTTCGGTTGTCGACCGCCATCGTCACCGGTCAGCCGGTGCCCGGATCGTCGCTCGAGAACGATCTGCGGTCCCTCGGCTTCGACGTGCGCGCGGCCGCCGACGCCTCCGAGGCCGAGGTCCTGCTCGCGGCGGTCCCGGCCGACCGGCGCGTGGCCCTGGTCGACGCCCGCTTCGTCGGCCACCCGCACGCCCTGCGCCTCGGCCTCACCGACCCGCGCTTCCCGCTCGCCGCCGTCCCCGGCGCCGTCACCGCCCAGCCCGCCGCCCGGCAGGCGCTGACCCGGGCGCTGGCCCGCGAGACCTCCGCCGGCGGCGGCACGGCACATGGGGGCGCCCCCGCGCGAGCGAAGTCGAGCGTGGGGGACGTCGACAGCGTCGCCGACCGCGTCGTCACCGCCCTCGACGCCGACGGCAGCGAGGTCCACCGGCCCGAGCTGGGCAGCCTGGTCGCCGCCGTCCCGGCCGACCCGCAGGCCCGCAACGAGGCCCGGCAGGCCGTCGCGGCCGTCGACGACGAGGCGGTCCGGCTGAAGTCGGCCGTGAAGTCCCGCGACGGCTTCTTCACCACGTTCTTCATCAGCCCGTACTCGCGCTACATCGCCCGCTGGTGCGCCCGCCGGGGCCTGACCCCCAACCAGGTCACCACGGCCTCGCTGCTCACCGCCCTGATCGCGGCGGGCTGCGCGGCGACGGGCACCCGGGGCGGGTTCATCGCGGCCGGCCTGCTGCTGATCGCCTCCTTCGTCCTGGACTGCACCGACGGCCAGCTCGCGCGCTACGCCCTGAAGTACTCCACGCTCGGCGCCTGGCTGGACGCCACCTTCGACCGGGCCAAGGAGTACGCCTACTACGCCGGCCTCGCCCTCGGCGCGGCCCGCGGCGGCGACGACGTGTGGGCCCTCGCCCTCGGCGCGATGATCCTGCAGACCTGCCGGCACGTCGTGGACTTCTCCTTCAACGAGGCCAACCACGACGCCGCCGCCAACACCAGCCCCACCGCCGCCCTCTCCGACAGGCTGGACAGCGTCGGCTGGACGGTCTGGGTGCGGCGGATGATCGTCCTGCCCATCGGCGAGCGCTGGGCGATGATCGCCGTCCTCACGGCGGCCACCACCCCCCGCATCACGTTCTACGTGCTGCTGATCGGCTGCGCCTTCGCCGCGACGTACACCACGGCGGGCCGTGTGCTGCGGTCGCTGACCCGCAAGGCGAGGAGGACCGACCGGGCCGCCCGGGCGCTGGCGGACCTCGCCGACTCGGGTCCGCTCGCCGAGAGTCTGACGCGCCTGGTCAAGAGGGGCCTGCCGGGGCTTGCCGTCCCTGCCGTCGCCCTCCTGGGCGGGGCCGTCGTCGTGGCCTGCTCCGCGCTCACCGGCTTCGGCGGGGTGCTGCCGGTCATCGGCGCCGCCGTGTACGTCCTCACCTCGGCCCTCGCCGTCGCCCGCCCCCTCAAGGGCGCCCTCGACTGGCTGGTCCCGCCCGTCTTCCGGGCCGCCGAGTACGGCACCGTGCTCGCCCTCGCGAGTAAAGCAGGGGTAAACGGGGCCCTTCCTGCGGCTTTCGGCCTGGTGGCCGCCGTCGCCTACCATCACTACGACACGGTGTACCGCATCCGCGGCAACGCCGGAGCACCCCCGGCCTGGCTGGTGCGCGTCATCGGGGGGCACGAGGGTCGGACGCTGCTCGTCACCGTCCTGGCCGCGGCGCTCACCGCCTCGCAGTTCAAGGTCGCGCTCACGGTCCTCGCCGTGGCCGTCGCCCTGCTGGTGCTCGTCGAGAGCATCCGCTTCTGGGTGTCCGCTGGGGCGCCCGCCGTACACGATGAAGGAGAACCCGCATGATCGGCCTCGTGCTGGCGGCCGGCGCCGGACGGCGTCTGCGCCCCTACACCGACAGCCTTCCCAAGGCTCTGGTGCCGGTGGGGCCCGCTGGCATAGAGGGCGAACCCACGGTTCTGGACCTGACCCTCGCCAACTTCGCCGAGATCGGCCTGACCGAGGTCGCGATCATCGTCGGCTACCGCAAGGAAGCCGTGTACGAGCGCAGGGCGGCCCTCGAGGAGAAGTACGGCCTCAAGCTCACCCTGATCGACAACGACAAGGCCGAGGAGTGGAACAACGCCTACTCCCTGTGGTGCGGACGTGACGCCCTCAAGGACGGTGTGATCCTCGCCAACGGCGACACCGTCCACCCGGTCTCCGTCGAGAAGACGCTGCTCGCCGCGCGCGGCGAGGGCAAGCGGATCATCCTCGCCCTGGACACCGTGAAGTCCCTCGCGGACGAGGAGATGAAGGTCGTCGTGGACCCCGCCAAGGGCGTCCGGAAGATCACCAAGCTGATGGATCCCGCCGAGGCGACCGGCGAGTACATCGGTGTCACCCTGATCGAGGGCGATGCCGCCCCCGAGCTGGCCGACGCGCTGAAGACGGTCTGGGAGACCGACCCGCAGCAGTTCTACGAGCACGGTTACCAGGAGCTGGTGAACCGAGGCTTCAAGATCGACGTCGCGCCGATCGGCGACGTTCAGTGGGTGGAGATCGACAACCACGACGATCTCGCCCGCGGACGGGAGATCGCGTGCCAGTACTGACCCGGCTCATTCCCTCGCCGGTCGTCGTGGACATCCGCCCGGGTGCCCTCGAGGACCTGGCCTGTGTCCTCGCCGACGAGCGCATCTCGCAGTCCGGCCGGCTCGCCATCGCCGTCAGCGGCGGCTCCGGCGCGAAGCTGCGCGAGCGCATCGCCCCCTCGCTGCCCGGCGCCAGCTGGTACGAGGTCGGCGGCGGCACCCTCGACGACGCCGTACGGCTGGCCGGCGACATAAAGGCCGGCCATTACGACGCCGTGGTCGGACTCGGCGGCGGCAAGATCATCGACTGCGCCAAGTTCGCCGCGGCCCGGGTCGGCCTGCCCCTGGTCGCCGTACCGACGAACCTCGCGCACGACGGCCTGTGCTCGCCGGTCGCCACGCTCGACAACGACGCCGGGCGTGGCTCCTACGGTGTGCCGAACCCGATCGCGGTCGTCATCGACCTGGACGTGATCCGCGAGGCACCGGCGCGCTTCGTGCGGGCCGGCATCGGCGACGCGATCTCCAACATCAACTCGATCGCGGACTGGGAGCTGTCCAACCGGGTCAACGGCGAGAAGATCGACGGCCTCGCCGCGGCCATGGCCCGCCAGGCAGGCGAGGCGGTGCTCAGGCACCCCGGCGGCATCGGGGACAACGACTTCCTCCAGGTGCTCGCCGAGGCGCTGGTCCTCACCGGAATCGCGATGTCGATCTCGGGCGACTCCCGGCCCGCCTCGGGCTCCTGCCACGAGATCAACCACGCCTTCGACCTGCTCTTCCCCAAGCGCGCCGCCAGCCACGGCGAGCAGTGCGGGCTCGGCGCCGCCTTCGCGATGTACCTGCGCGGAGCGCACGAGGAGTCGGCGTACATGGCCGAGGTACTGCGCCGGCACGGGCTTCCGGTGCTGCCGGAGGAGATCGGCTTCACGGTGGACGAGTTCGTCCGCGCCGTGGAGTTCGCCCCGGAGACCAGGCCCGGCCGCTACACGATCCTCGAACACCTCGACCTCAAGACGAACCAGATCAAGGACATCTACGCCGACTATGTCAAGGCCATCGGTAGCTGAACTCCGACCGGTCGTTCACCCCGCAGGGGTGAAGGACCGGCGCAGCGGTGAGCACTGGGCGGGACGCCTCTACATGCGTGAGGTGTCCCTGCGCGTCGACCGCTACCTGGTGAACACCAGGGTCACGCCCAACCAGCTCACGTACCTGATGACCGTCTGCGGCGTGCTCGCGGCCCCGGCCCTGCTGGTGCCGGGGATCCCGGGCGCCGTGCTCGGCGTGGTCGCCACCCAGCTGTATCTGCTGCTTGACTGCGTCGACGGCGAGATCGCCCGCTGGAAGAAGCAGTACTCGCTCGGCGGGGTCTATCTGGACCGGGTCGGCGCGTACCTGACCGACGCGGCCGTCCTGGTCGGCCTCGGCCTGCGCGCCGCCGACCTGTGGGGGAGCGGGCGCATCGACTGGCTGTGGGCCTTCCTGGGCACCCTGGCCGCCCTCGGCGCGATCCTGATCAAGGCCGAGACCGACCTCGTCGGCGTCGCCCGGCACCAGGCCGGGATGGCGCCCGTCAAGGAGTCGGCGGCCGAGCCGCGCTCCTCCGGCATGGCGCTGGCCCGCCGCGCCGCCGCCGCGCTGAAGTTCCACCGGCTGATCCTCGGCATCGAGGCCTCGCTGCTGATCCTGGTCCTCGCGATCGCGGACCAGGTACGCGGCGACCTGTTCTTCACCCGGCTCGGCACCGCTGTGCTCGCCGGCATCGCCCTGCTGCAGACCGTGCTGCACCTGGTGTCCATCCTCGCGTCCAGCAGGCTGAGGTGAGCGGCATGAAGGTCGGCGCGGTCATCATCACCATGGGCAACAGGCCCGAGGAGCTCAGGGCGCTGCTCGACTCCGTCGCCAAGCAGGACGGCGACGGCGTCGAGGTCGTCGTCGTCGGCAACGGCTCGCCCGTCCCGGACGTACCCGAGGGCGTGCGGACCATCGAGCTGCCCGAGAACCTGGGCATCCCCGGCGGCCGCAACGTCGGCATAGAGGCCTTCGGCCCCAGCGGCCGCGATGTCGACATATTGCTCTTCCTTGACGACGACGGCCTGCTCGCCCGCCACGACACCGCCGAGCTGTGCCGTGAGGCGTTCGAGGCCGACCCGAAGCTCGGCATCATCAGCTTCCGCATCGCCGACCCGGACACGGGCGAGACCCAGCGCCGGCACGTACCGAGGCTGCGCGCCTCCGACCCGATGCGCTCCTCCCGGGTCACCACCTTCCTCGGCGGCGCCAACGCCGTACGCACCCAGGTCTTCGCCGAGGTCGGCGGGCTCCCCGACGAGTTCTTCTACGCCCACGAGGAAACCGACCTGGCATGGCGGGCCCTCGACGCGGGCTGGATGATCGACTACCGCGCCGACATGGTGCTGTACCACCCGACGACCGCTCCCTCGCGGCACGCGGTGTACCACCGCATGGTCGCCCGCAACCGGGTCTGGCTGGCCCGCCGCAACCTCCCCGCGCTCCTGGTCCCCGTCTATCTCGGGGTCTGGATGCTGCTCACGCTGCTGCGCCGCCCCTCGGGACCGGCCCTGAAAGCCTGGTTCGGCGGCTTCAAGGAGGGCTGGACCACTCCGGCCGGCCCCCGCCGCCCCATGCGGTGGCGTACCGTGTGGCGGCTGACCCGGCTGGGCCGGCCTCCCGTCATCTGAGAAGCTCGACCGTGCGGGGCCGCGCGCTCCGGGCGTGCCCGAGGACCGGTCCGGCGCACGCGAAACGAAGAACACGACGTAGTCGAAGACGAAAGCTTCCACCTGTGAGTGAGACAACGCACGACGGCGGTGTCGCGGTGACCGCGGCCCCGTCGCCCGACGAGGGACTGACGGCGGCGCAGCTCGCCGCCAAGTACGGGCTCGCCGTGAGCGGTGCCCGGCCTTCGCTCGGTGAGTACGTAAGGCAGCTGTGGGGGCGGCGCCACTTCATCCTCGCCTTCTCCCAGGCGAAGCTGACCGCGCAGTACAGCCAGGCCAAGCTCGGCCAGCTGTGGCAGGTGGCGACCCCGCTGCTGAACGCGGGCGTGTACTACTTCATCTTCGGCGTCATCCTGCACGCGAGCCGGGGCATGTCCAAGGACGTGTACATCCCGTTCCTGGTCACGGGTGTGTTCGTCTTCACCTTCACGCAGAGCTCGCTCATGTCGGGCGTCCGTGCCATCTCCGGCAACCTGGGTCTGGTGCGCGCCCTGCACTTCCCGCGCGCCTCGCTGCCCATCTCCTTCTCGCTGCAGCAGCTGCAGCAACTGCTCTTCTCGATGATCGTGATGTTCGTCGTTGCGGTCGGCTTCGGCAGCTACCCGAGCCTGTCCTGGCTGCTGATCGTGCCGGTCCTGGTGCTGCAGTTCCTGTTCAACACCGGTCTCGCGATGATCGTGGCCCGCATGGGCGCCAAGACGCCCGACCTTGCCCAGCTGATGCCGTTCGTCCTGCGGACCTGGATGTACGCATCCGGCGTCATGTTCTCCATCAGCAAGATGATGGAGGGCCGTCCCGAGTGGGTGGTCCGCCTGCTGCAGGTGAACCCGGCCGCGATCTACATGGACCTGATGCGCTTCGCGCTGATCGACGGGTACGGCGCCTCGAACCTGCCGCCGCACGTGTGGGCCATCGCCCTGTTCTGGGCCGTGGTCGCCTTCGCCGGCGGGTTCGTGTACTTCTGGAAGGCGGAGGAGAGGTACGGCCGTGGCTGAGCTGAATCCCCAGGACACCGTGGACCCGCGCCCCACGGTCATCGCGGACGACCTGCACATCGTCTACCGGGTCAACGGCGCGAAGACGGGCAAGGGCAGCGCGACGGCCGCCCTCAGCCGCATCGTCAAGCGCGGCGAGGAGCGGGGCGTGCGCAAGGTGCACGCCGTCAGGGGCGTCTCCTTCGTCGCCTACCGCGGCGAGGCCATCGGCCTGATCGGCTCCAACGGCTCCGGCAAGTCCACCCTGCTGCGCGCCATCGCCGGGCTGCTGCCCGCCGAGCAGGGCAAGGTCTACACCGACGGCCAGCCGTCGCTGCTCGGCGTGAACGCGGCCCTGATGAACGACCTCACCGGCGAGCGCAACGTCATCCTCGGCGGGCTCGCCATGGGCATGTCCCGTGAGCAGATCAAGGAGCGCTACCAGGAGATCGTCGACTTCTCGGGCATCAACGAGAAGGGCGACTTCATCACCCTGCCGATGCGCACCTACTCCTCGGGCATGGCGGCCCGGCTGCGTTTCTCCATCGCCGCGGCCAAGGACCACGACGTCCTCATGATCGACGAGGCGCTGGCCACCGGCGACCGCAAGTTCCAGAAGCGCTCCGAGGAGCGCATCCGGGAACTGCGCACGGAGGCCGGCACGGTGTTTCTGGTCAGTCACAACAACAAGTCCATCCGCGACACCTGCAATCGCGTCCTGTGGCTGGAACGCGGCGAGCTGCGCATGGACGGCCCGACCGAAGAGGTCCTCAAGGAATACGAGAAGTTCACGGGCAAGTGACCCGTTTCGGCCAGGGCCCCGCCGGAGAACCGTCCGGCGGGGCCCTGCGTCTGCAAAGGAAACGTCAACTCCGGGCGCCCGTAGGAATCTTGACGCCAATCGGTGTGTTGTTGTGATGTGCAGGACACCCCGACGGACCGTGCCGCGTTGTACAACGTAAGCTGTACCGGTGCCGGAAAGCGGCAAGTAGGGCCATAATGCGCGACACCCTCGCCGGGCGACCCCGCCGGACGGCCGGGCGGCGTGTCCGAAATAGTGTGTATTGGGTCGGCGGTGTAGAACGGGAGATGTGACGGCAATGGCTACGGAAACTCCCCAGCTCAACGCAGCATGTGCCGTCCCCGCCCCGGGCAGTGCACGGTGACGGGAACCGACACGGCGCCCGGACTGGAACGCGCCACGCTGGACAAGGCTACGAGCGAGAACTTCCCCGTGGCCCCCTTCTTTCTGCCCCGGGCGTGGCGCGACGACCTCATGGCCGTGTACGGATTCGCCCGGCTGGTGGATGACATCGGCGACGGAGACCTGGCCCCCGGCGGAGCCGACGCGCGCGTCCTCGGTGTGCCGGCCGCCGAGGCCGAGGACCGCCTGGTCCTCCTCGACGCCTTCGAGGCCGATCTGCGGCGTGTTTTCGACGGCACGCCCCGTCACCCTCTGCTCCGCCGACTGCAGCCGACCGTCCGCCGCCGCGCTCTCACTCCCGAGCCCTTCCTCGGCCTGATCGCCGCCAACCGGCAGGACCAGCTCGTCACGCGGTACGAGACCTACGACGACCTCCTGGCCTACTGCGAACTGTCCGCCAACCCCGTCGGCCGCCTCGTTCTCGCCGTCACCGGCACCTCGACCCCCGAGCGGATCCGCCTGTCCGACGCGATCTGCACCGCACTGCAGATCGTGGAACACCTCCAGGACGTCGCCGAGGACCTCGGCCGCGACCGGATCTATCTGCCTGCCGAGGACATGAAGCGCTTCCACGTCCAGGAAACGGATCTCGCCACAAAAACCACGGGCGCATCGGTGCGCGCCCTGGTTGCATACGAAGCACAACGCGCCCGCGATCTGCTGAATGAAGGCGCCCCCCTGGTGGGTAGCGTCCACGGCAGGTTGAAGCTGCTGCTCGCGGGGTTCGTGGCGGGGGGAAGGGCGGCGATCCGGGCGATCGCCGCCGCGGAATACGACGTACTTCCCGGCCCGCCCCGACCCGGCAAGGTCCAGTTGCTGCGTGAGGTGGGCGTGACCCTGCGAGGAGAGGGGTGATCCGGACCGTGGAGTCAGTCCCGCACGTGTCCGCACCGGTACTCGCCGCCTACAGCTACTGCGAGGCCGTCACCGGACAGCAGGCCCGTAACTTCGCGTACGGCATCCGGCTGCTGCCGACGCCCAAGCGCCGCGCCATGTCGGCGCTGTACGCCTTCTCCCGGCGTGTCGACGACATCGGTGACGGCGACCTGCCGGGCGAGGTCAAGGTGGCGCGCCTGGAGGACACCCGGGCGCTGCTCACCCGGGTCCGCGAGGGCGGCGTCGAGGAGGACGACACCGACCCGGTGGCCGTCGCCCTCACCCATGCCGCCCGTGCGTTCCCGATCCCGCTGGGGGGCCTGGACGAGCTGATCGACGGCGTCCAGATGGACGTGCGCGGGGAGACCTACGAGACCTGGGACGACCTGAAGGTCTACTGCCGCTGCGTGGCCGGCGCCATCGGCCGTCTCTCGCTCGGTGTGTTCGGCACGGAACCGGGGGCGCGCGGCGTCGAGCGCGCGCCCGAGTATGCCGACACGCTCGGTCTCGCGCTCCAGCTCACCAACATCCTCAGAGACGTCCGCGAGGACGCCGAGGGCGGTCGTACCTATCTGCCCGCCGACGACCTCGCCAAGTTCGGCTGCTCGGCCGGGTTCAACGGGCCGACCCCGCCGGAGGGCTCCGACTTCGCGGGCCTCGTGCACTTCGAAGTGCGACGGGCCCGCGCCCTTTTCGCCGAGGGCTACCGGCTTCTCCCCATGCTGGACCGGCGCAGCGGCGCCTGTGTCGCCGCCATGGCCGGCATCTACCGCCGGCTGCTGGACCGCATCGAGCGCGACCCGGAGGCCGTGCTGCGCGGCCGGGTCTCGCTGCCCGGACGGGAGAAGGCCTACGTCGCCGTTCGCGGACTGTCCGGCCTCGACACCCGGCATGTGTCCAGGCGGACCGTCAGGAGGCGCGTCTGATGGTCTGCGTGGACCAGTCCGGCTCCGAGGGCCCGATGCGGCGGGCAACCCTCCGCTGCGGCGTGGCGTCCCTGACTGCGACGGCCGACCGTGCACCGTTCATCCAGCACGCTCGGCACGCACGGAAGGACGCACGATGAGCGACGGCTCACGCCACACGGAGGCGCATGCCGACACCCCGGCAGCGCGCAGTGCCGTCGTGGTCGGCGGCGGCCTCGCAGGCATCACCGCGGCGCTCGCGCTCGCCGACGCGGGCGTCCGGGTCACGCTGCTCGAAGGCAGGCCGAGACTGGGCGGCCTCGCCTTCTCCTTCCAGCGCGGCGAGTTGACCGTCGACAACGGCCAGCACGTGTACCTGCGCTGCTGCACCGCCTACCGCTGGTTCCTCGACCGCATCGAGGGCACGGGGCTGGCACCGCTGCAGGATCGTCTCGACGTGCCCGTACTCGACGTGAACCGGCCCGAGGGACGGCGGCTCGGCAGACTGCGGCGCGATGCCCTGCCCGTACCCCTGCATCTGGGCCGGAGCCTGGCCACCTACCCGCATCTCTCGCTCGCCGAGCGTGCCGCGGTCGGGCGTGCCGCGCTCGCGCTCAAGGGGCTCGACCTCGCCGATCCGACTCTGGACACACAGGATTTCGGCAGCTGGCTGGCCGCCCACGGCCAGTCGGCGCGTGCCGTCGAGGCCCTGTGGGACCTGGTCGGGGTCGCCACCCTCAACGCGGTCGCGGGCGACGCCTCGCTGGGGCTCGCCGCGATGGTGTTCAAGACCGGCCTGCTGTCCGACCCGGGCGCAGCCGACATCGGCTGGGCCCACGTCCCGCTGGGCGAACTGCACGACCGGCTGGCCCGCAAGGCGCTCGACTCCGCGGGCGTCCGTACCGAGGTCCGTACACGCGTCACCTCCGTCTCTACCAACGAAAACGGGACCTGGAGCGTTCAGGTTCCCGGCGAGACACTTCAGGCCGACGCGGTCGTCCTCGCCGTACCCCAGCGCGAGACGCACGACCTGCTGCCCCCCGGTGCCCTCGACGCCCCCGAACAGCTGCTGCGGATCGGCGCCGCTCCGATCCTCAACGTGCACGTCGTCTACGACCGCAAGGTGCTCGCCAGGCCCTTCTTCGCCGCCCTCGGCACCCCCGTGCAGTGGGTCTTCGACCGGACGGACGCGTCCGGGCTCGGCGAGGGGCAGTACCTGGCGCTGTCCCAGTCGGCCGCGCAGGACGAGATCGAGGCGCCGGTCGCCGCGCTGCGCGAGCGCTACCTGCCCGAGCTGGAGCGACTGCTTCCGGGTACGCGCGGTGCCGTGGTGAAGGACTTCTTCGTGACCCGGGAGCGCACGGCCACGTTCGCCCCCACCCCCGGCGTCGGGCGGCTGCGGCCCGGCGCCCGTACCAAAACACCCGGCCTGTACCTGGCCGGAGCGTGGACCGCCACCGGGTGGCCCGCGACCATGGAGAGTGCGGTCCGCAGTGGAGTGAGCGCGGCCGATGCCGCGCTGAGCGCCCTGGGCCGGCCCCGCCCCCGCCGACTCTTCGAGTTCGAGGAGGCGGCCTGATGCTCGATCAGCAGCCGGCGGCAGGCCCCCGCACCCCCGGTACCGCAACTAGAGGAGAGACTGTGCCCACTGTGCCCCCGGCCTCGATGCCCGATCGGAGGACCGCGGTGGACGTGACCGCGCTTCTGGAGCGCGGCCGGACCCTGGCCACACCGGTACTGCGTGCGGCCGTCGACCGCCTTGCGCCTCCCATGGACACCGTCGCCGCCTACCACTTCGGCTGGATCGACGCCGCCGGCAACCCGGCCGACGGTGACGGCGGCAAGGCCGTGCGTCCCGCCCTTGCCGTCCTCTCCGCCGAGGTCACCGGCGCCGCACCCGAGGTGGGCATCCCCGGCGCCGTCGCCGTCGAACTCGTGCACAATTTCTCGCTGCTGCACGACGACCTGATGGACGGCGACGAGCAGCGCCGGCACCGCGACACGGTCTGGAAGGTGCACGGCCCCGCCCAGGCCATCCTCGTCGGCGACGCCCTGTTCGCCCTCGCCAACGAGGTACTGCTGGAACTCGGCACCGTCGAGGCCGGCCGTGCCACCCGCCGTCTGACCACCGCCACCCGCGCCCTGATCGACGGTCAGGCACAGGACATCTCCTACGAGCACCGCGACCGCGTCAGCGTCGAGGAGTGCCTGGAGATGGAGGGCAACAAGACCGGCGCCCTGCTCGCCGCCTCCAGCTCCATCGGCGCGGTGCTCGGCGGTGCCGACGACCACACCGCGGACACGCTGGAGAAGTACGGCTACCACCTCGGCCTCGCCTTCCAGGCCGTCGACGACCTTCTCGGCATCTGGGGCGATCCGGAGGCCACCGGCAAGCAGACCTGGAGCGACCTGCGCCAGCGCAAGAAGTCCCTCCCGGTGGTGGCCGCGCTCGCGGCGGGCGGCTCCGCCTCCGAGCGGCTCGGCGAGATCCTCGCCGCCGACGCCAAGAGCAGCGACTTCGAGAACTTCTCCGAGGCGGAGTTCGCGGCCCGCGCCGCCCTCATCGAGAAGGCGGGCGGGCGTGAGTGGACGGCCGAGGAAGCGCGCCGTCAGCACACCATCGCCATCGAAGCCCTCGACGCCGTCGACATGCCCGACCGGGTACGGGCCGCCTTCACAGCACTCGCCGACTTCGTCGTCGTACGAAAGAGATGATCGTTATCGGTCGAATACCCCTCGCTTAGTCGCCGGCCGGTGCCGAGGGACGACGGACACCGGCCGACGGCGGACCCACAGCAGCACGACTCGCACGACTGCACGAAGGGGAAGCCATGACAGCGACGACCGACGGAAGCACCGGAGCGACCATTCCGCCCCGCGCGGCCTCGGCCAGCGACACCGACATCACCACCCCCGCGGCGGCCGGGGTACAAGAAGCCGCCGAAGGCGCCGCACGGCGCGCCACCGACTTCCTGCTCGCCCGGCAGGACCCCGAGGGCTGGTGGAAGGGCGACCTCGAGACGAACGTCACCATGGACGCCGAGGATCTGCTGCTCCGTCAGTTCCTGGGGATCCGCGACGAGGAGACGACGCGGGCCGCCGCTCTGTTCATCCGCGGCGAGCAGCGCGAGGACGGCACCTGGGCCACCTTCTACGGCGGGCCCGGCGAACTGTCCACCACCATCGAGGCGTACGTCGCCCTGCGCCTGGCCGGGGACGCGCCCGACGACCCGCACATGGCGAAGGCGTCCGCCTGGATCCGTGAGCGCGGCGGCATCGCCGCCTCCCGGGTGTTCACCCGGATCTGGCTCGCCCTGTTCGGCTGGTGGAAGTGGGAGGACCTGCCCGAACTCCCGCCGGAACTCATCTACTTCCCGAGCTGGATGCCGCTCAACATCTACGACTTCGGCTGCTGGGCCCGGCAGACCATCGTGCCGCTGACCATCGTCTCGGCCAAGCGCCCGGTGCGCCCGGCGCCCTTCCCGCTGGACGAGCTGCACACCGACCCGGCGAACCCCAACCCGCCCAAGCCGCTGGCTCCGGTGGCGAGTTGGGACGGCGCCTTCCAGCGTCTGGACAAGGCGCTGCACCAGCTGCGCAAGGTCGCCCCGCGCAGACTGCGCAAGGCCGCGATGAACTCGGCGGCCCGCTGGATCATCGAACGCCAGGAGAACGACGGCTGCTGGGGCGGCATCCAGCCCCCGGCCGTGTACTCGGTGATCGCCCTGCACCTGCTCGGCTACGACCTCCAGCACCCGGTGATGCGCGAGGGCCTCGCGTCGCTGGACCGTTTCGCCGTCCGGCGCGAGGACGGCGCCCGGATGATCGAGGCCTGCCAGTCCCCGGTGTGGGACACCTGCCTCGCCGCCATCGCGCTCAGCGACGCCGGCCTGCCCGCCGACCATCCGCAACTGGTCAAGGCGGCCGACTGGATGCTCGGCGAGGAGATCGTCCGGCCCGGCGACTGGGCCGTGAAGCGTCCCCAGCTCCCGCCGGGCGGCTGGGCCTTCGAGTTCCACAACGACAACTACCCGGACATCGACGACACCGCCGAGGTCGCCCTCGCGCTGCGCCGGGTCAGGCACCACGACCCCGAGCGGATGGACCGGGTCATCGGCCGCGCGGTGCGCTGGAACCTCGGGATGCAGTCGAAGAACGGCGGGTGGGGCGCCTTCGACGTCGACAACACCAGCCCGTTCCCGAACCGGCTGCCGTTCTGTGACTTCGGCGAGGTCATCGACCCGCCGTCCGCGGACGTCACCGCGCACGTGGTCGAGATGCTGGCCGCCGAGGGACTGTCCCACGACCCGCGCACCCGCCGCGGCATCGAGTGGCTGCTGGCCGAACAGGAGCCGGACGGCTCGTGGTTCGGGCGCTGGGGCGTCAACTACGTCTACGGCACCGGCTCGGTGGTGCCGGCCCTGACAGCGGCCGGACTGCCCGCCTCCCACCCCGCGATCCGGCGGGCGGTGACCTGGCTGGAGAACGTCCAGAACGAGGACGGCGGCTGGGGCGAGGATCTGCGCTCCTACAAGTACGTCAGGGAGTGGAGCGGGCGCGGCGCCTCCACCGCCTCGCAGACCGCATGGGCGCTGATGGCGTTGCTCGCGGCGGGGGAGAAGGACTCCAAGGCCGTCGAGCGCGGCATCCACTGGCTGGCCCGGACCCAGCGGGAGGACGGCTCCTGGGACGAGCCGTACTTCACCGGTACCGGCTTCCCGTGGGACTTCTCCATCAACTACCACCTCTACCGGCAGGTCTTCCCGCTCACCGCGCTCGGCCGGTATCTGCACGGCGACCCCTTCGACCGGCAGCCGCTCGCCAGGGCCAGGAAGCCGCTCTCCGAGGTCAAGGGGACCTGAATGAGCGCCCAGCCCGCCCCGGCCCCGCTGCTGATCGCCTGCGCGCTCGGCATCGAGCACCTCGCCCTGCGCACCGGCGACCGCGGTGTGAGGCGGAGGGGCGCTCTCGGCACCGGCCCTCGGCGTCCCGGAGCCGAACCGAACAAGTGGGGCGCCGGCGGGCCGTTCACCTTCGTCCGTACGGGCATGGGCCCCAGGGCGGCGGAACGCTCCGTCACCCGGCTTCTCGCCGATCCGGCGCTGGCCGATGCGGCCGTGCTGGCCACCGGCTTCTGCGCCGGGCTCGCCCCCGGAATGCACCCCGGCGACCTGGTCGTCGCCGAGGAGACCCGGTACCCGCACGGGACCGTCCCGTGCGTCGGCACCGATCTGCTGGTCAAGGAACTGGTGCGCCTGCTGCCCGGGCGTACGGTCCACACCGGTCCCGTCACCGGCTCCGACCACGTCGTCCGAGGTCACGAACGGTCCGACCTGTTCGCGACCGGCGCGATCGCGGTCGACATGGAGTCCGCGGCCACGCTCCTGAGCGCCGTGCGCACGGGCGAGCGCCCCGTTGCGGCCGTACGGGTGGTCGTGGACGCTCCAGAACATGAACTCGTCCGGATCGGCACGGTGCGCGGTGGAATATCAGCCTTCCGTGTCCTTCGTTCCATCCTTCCCGCTTTTTTCGAATGGCACCGTTCTTTGTTGCTCCCCCGGAGGTGAGCCAGATGGCCATGCCGCTGCGTCAGTCCATCAAGGTCGCTACATACCTGGCTGAACAGAAGGTCCGCAGGCGGGACAAGTTTCCGCTCATCGTCGAGCTGGAACCGCTCTTCGCCTGCAATCTCAAGTGCGAGGGCTGCGGCAAGATCCAGCACCCGGCCGGCGTGCTCAAGCAGCGTATGCCCGTCGCGCAGGCCGTGGGAGCGGTGCTCGAATCAGGGGCGCCGATGGTGTCCATCGCGGGTGGAGAACCGTTGATGCACCCGCAGATCGACGAGATCGTGCGCCAGCTGGTGGCCAAGCGGAAATACGTTTTCCTGTGCACCAACGCCATGTTGCTGCGCAAGAAGATGGACAAGTTCCGGCCCTCGCCCTACTTCGCGTTCGCGGTGCACATCGACGGGCTGCGCGAGCGGCACGACGAGTCCGTGGCGAAGGAGGGTGTGTTCGACGAGGCGGTGGAGGCCATCAAGGAGGCCAAGCGGCGCGGCTTCCGGGTGACCACCAACTCCACCTTCTTCAACACCGACACCCCGCAGACCATCATCGAGGTCCTCAACTTCCTCAATGACGACCTGGAGGTGGACGAGATGATGATCTCGCCCGCCTACGCCTACGAGAAGGCGCCCGACCAGGAGCACTTCCTCGGTGTCGAGCAGACCCGCGAGCTGTTCAAGAAGGCCTTCGCCGGCGGCAACCGCAGGCGCTGGCGGCTCAACCACTCCCCGCTCTTCCTGGACTTCCTGGAGGGCAAGGTCGACTTCCCGTGCACCGCGTGGGCGATCCCGAACTACTCGCTCTTCGGCTGGCAGCGGCCCTGCTACCTGATGAGCGACGGGTACGTGCCGACGTACCGCGAGCTGGTCGAGGAGACCGACTGGGACAAGTACGGCCGCGGCAAGGACCCGCGCTGCGCCAACTGCATGGCGCACTGCGGCTACGAGCCCACCGCCGTCCTCGCCACGATGGGCTCCCTGAAGGAGTCGCTGCGGGCCATGCGCGAGACCGTCGCCGGAAACCGGGACTGACGCCATGACCGCCGTCCCCTTGGGCGTCCCCGAGGTACCGGCGCGGCCGGTCGCACCGCGGCGCGTATCGCGGCAGATCCACGTCGGTCCGGTGGCGGTCGGGGGCGGAGCCCCGGTGTCGGTGCAGTCGATGACGACGACCCGCACGTCGGACATCGGCGCCACCCTGCAGCAGATAGCCGAACTGACCGCGTCCGGCTGCCAGATCGTCCGCGTCGCCTGCCCCACGCAGGACGACGCGGACGCTCTGGCGACCATCGTCCGCAAGTCGCAGATCCCGGTGATCGCGGACATCCACTTCCAGCCGAAGTACGTGTTCGCGGCCATCGAGGCGGGTTGCGCGGCGGTCCGGGTGAACCCGGGCAACATCAAGAAGTTCGACGACCAGGTGAAGGAGATCGCGCGGGCCGCGAAGGACCACGGCACGCCGATCCGTATCGGTGTCAACGCGGGCTCGCTGGACCGGCGGCTGCTGCAGAAGCACGGCAGGGCGACCCCGGAGGCGCTCGTCGAGAGCGCGCTGTGGGAGGCGTCCCTCTTCGAGGAGCACGGCTTCAGGGACATCAAGATCTCGGTCAAGCACAACGACCCGGTCGTGATGATCGAGGCGTACCGCAGGCTCGCCGAGAGTTGCGACTACCCGTTGCACCTGGGCGTCACCGAGGCGGGCCCGGCCTTCCAGGGGACGATCAAATCGGCGGTGGCCTTCGGGGCGCTGCTGTCGCGGGGAATCGGCGACACCATCCGGGTCTCCCTGTCGGCGCCGCCGGCCGAGGAGGTCAAGGTCGGCATCCAGATCCTGGAATCCCTGGGTCTGCGGCAGCGGCGCCTGGAGATCGTCTCCTGCCCGTCCTGCGGGCGGGCCCAGGTCGACGTGTACAAGCTGGCCGACGAGGTCACGGCCGGTCTGGACGGCATGGACGTGCCGCTCCGGGTCGCGGTGATGGGCTGTGTGGTCAACGGCCCGGGAGAAGCCCGTGAGGCCGACCTCGGGGTTGCCTCGGGCAACGGCAAGGGCCAGATCTTCGTCAAGGGCGAGGTCGTCAGGACCGTCCCCGAGTCCAGGATAGTGGAGACCCTGATCGAGGAGGCCATGAAGCTCGCAGAGCAGACGAAATGAGTTGGGGCAAGGCACGGCACGGACCTGGAGGGGGCCCAGCGTGACGATTCTGGAGAGCATCAGGGGACCACGCGACCTGAAGGCGCTGTCCGAGGCAGAGCTCGGTGAACTGTCCGGAGAAATCCGTGAGTTCCTGGTGCACGCGGTGGCGAGAACCGGCGGTCACCTCGGACCCAATCTGGGGGTGGTGGAACTCGCCATCGCCCTCCACCGGGTGTTCGAGTCACCGGTCGACCGCATCCTGTGGGACACCGGCCACCAGAGCTATGTGCACAAACTGCTGACGGGGCGCCAGGACTTTTCCAAGCTGCGCAGCAAGGGCGGCCTGTCCGGCTACCCCTCGCGCGAGGAGTCCGAGCACGACGTCATCGAGAACAGCCACGCCTCCACCGCGCTCGGCTGGGCCGACGGCCTGGCCAAGGCCAACCAGGTGCAGGGCGAGAAGGGCCATGTGGTCGCGGTCATCGGCGACGGCGCGCTGACCGGCGGCATGGCCTGGGAGGCACTGAACAACATCGCGGCGGCCAGGGACCGGCCGCTGATCATCGTCGTCAACGACAACGAGAGGTCGTACGCCCCGACCATCGGCGGTCTCGCCAACCACCTGGCCACGCTGCGCACCACCGACGGCTACGAGAAGGTCCTCGCCTGGGGCAAGGACGTCCTGCTGAGGACTCCGGTCGTCGGCGGCACCCTCTACGAGTCCCTGCACGGCGCGAAGAAGGGCTTCAAGGACGCCTTCGCCCCGCAGGGCATGTTCGAGGACCTGGGGCTCAAGTACGTCGGGCCGATCGACGGACACGACATCAAGGCCGTCGAGTCGGCGCTCAGGCGCGCGAAACGCTTCCACGGGCCCGTCCTGGTCCACTGCCTCACGGAGAAGGGCCGCGGCTACGAACCCGCCCTCGCCCACGAGGAGGACCACTTCCACACCGTCGGCGTGATGGACCCGCTCACCTGCGCACCGCTCACACCGTCCAACGGCCCGTCCTGGACCTCGGTGTTCGGCGAGGAGATCGTCCGGATCGGGGAGGAGCGGGAGGACGTCGTGGCGATCACGGCGGCCATGCTGAACCCGGTGGGCCTCGGGAGGTTCGCCGAACGCTTCCCGGACCGGGTGTGGGACGTCGGCATCGCCGAGCAGCACGCGGCCGTCTCCGCGGCCGGCCTCGCCACCGGCGGACTGCACCCGGTCGTCGCCGTCTACGCCACCTTCCTCAACCGCGCCTTCGACCAGCTGCTGATGGACGTCGCCCTGCACCGTTGCGGCGTGACCTTCGTGCTGGACCGGGCCGGTGTCACCGGGGTCGACGGGGCGTCCCACAACGGCATGTGGGACATGTCCGTCCTGCAGGTCGTACCCGGCCTCAGGATCGCCGCGCCGCGTGACGCCGACCAGCTGCGCGCCCAGCTGCGCGAGGCCGTCGCCGTGGACGACGCACCCACCCTGGTGCGCTTCCCGAAGGAGTCCGTCGGACCCGGGATCCCGGCGATCGACCACGTCGGCGGCATGGACGTCCTGCACCGCGCCGAGCGCCCCGAGGTGCTGCTGGTGGCCGTCGGCGTGATGGCACCGGTGTGCCTGCAGGCCGCCGAGCTGCTGGCGGCCCGCGGTATCAACTGCACGGTCGTGGACCCGCGTTGGGTCAAGCCCGTCGACCCGGCGCTGCCGGGCCTGGCCGCCGGGCACCGTCTGGTGGCCGTCGTGGAGGACAACAGCCGTGCCGCCGGCGTCGGTTCGGCCGTGGCCCTCGCCCTCGGTGACGCCGACGTGGATGTGCCGGTACGGCGCTTCGGCATCCCGGAGCAGTTCCTCGCGCACGCCAAGCGCGGCGAGGTGCTGGCCGACATCGGTCTCACGCCCGTCGACATCGCCGGGCGGATCAGCGCGAGCCTGGCCGTCAAGGAGGCGGGTTCCGCCCTGGAGGAAGCGAGGTTCGCCGTCAGGGACGCGGGGGGCACAGTCAAGGAGAGAGCTGAATGACCACGGAGTTCGACCTCGGTGCCCTCCTCACCGAGCGCGGAGCCGAGCGCTACGAGCTGCATGCGAAGTACCTCAACCCGCAGCTCCCGCGCATGCTGCACACCATCGGCTTCGACAAGGTCTACGAGCGCGCCGAGGGCGCCCACTTCTACGACGCGGACGGCAACGACTACCTGGACATGCTCGCCGGGTTCGGGGTGATGGGCCTCGGCCGGCATCACCCGGTCGTCCGCAAGGCGCTGCACGACGTCCTGGACCTGAACCTGGCCGACCTCACCCGCTTCGACTGCCAGCCGCTGCCCGGCCTGCTCGCGGAGCGGCTGCTCGCCCACAGCCCGCACCTGGACCGGGTGTTCTTCGGCAACAGCGGCACGGAGGCGGTCGAGACCGCTCTCAAGTTCGCCCGGTACGCCACAGGCAAGCCGCGCGTCCTCTACTGCGACCACGCCTTCCACGGCCTGACCACCGGCTCCCTGTCGGTCAACGGCGAGGACGGATTCCGCGACGGCTTCGCCCCGCTGCTGCCCGACACCGCCGTACCCCTCGGCGACCTCGACGCGCTCGCCCGGGAGCTGAAGAAGGGGGACGTCGCCGCCCTGATCGTCGAGCCGATCCAGGGCAAGGGCGTGCACGAGGCCCCTCCCGGTTATCTGCGTGCCGCGCAGGAGGTGCTGCACCGGCACAAGGCGCTGCTCATCGCCGACGAGGTGCAGACCGGGCTCGGCCGCACCGGCGACTTCTACGCCTACCAGCACGAGGACGGCGTCGAGCCGGACCTGGTGTGCGTGGCCAAGGCGCTGTCCGGCGGCTATGTCCCGGTCGGCGCCACCCTCGGCAAGGACTGGATCTTCAAGAAGGTCTACTCGTCCATGGACCGCGTTCTGGTCCACTCGGCGAGCTTCGGGGCCAACGCGCAGGCGATGGCGGCCGGACTCGCCGTGCTGTCGGTGATGGAGAGCGAGCAGATCGTCGCCGGCGTCCGCACCACGGGCGACCTGCTGAAATCCCGGCTCACCGCGCTGATCGACAAGTACGAGCTGCTCGCCGACGTCCGCGGCCGGGGCCTGATGATCGGCATCGAGTTCGGAAAGCCGGCCTCGCTGAGGCTGCGCGGCCGCTGGGCCATGCTGCAGGCCGCGCGCAAGGGCCTGTTTGCCCAGATGGTGGTCGTACCGCTGCTGCAACGGCACCGGATCCTCACCCAGGTCTCCGGCGACCACCTGGAGGTGATCAAGCTCATTCCGCCGCTGGTCGTCGACGAGGCCGACGTGGACCGCTTCGTGGACGCCTTCACGTCCGTGATGGACGACGCCCACAGCGGCGGCGGCCTCATGTGGAACTTCGGCAAGACCCTGATCAAGCAGGCGGTGGCCAACCGCTAGTGCGGACCACCGGCCGGCGCCCGCGCAGCGGCCCGGCCGGTGACCCGGACGGCCGGGCCGGTGACTGGGCAGACCGGGCAAGCGGCCCAAGCCTGCTCACGGGCTTGCACGCCCAGAAAATCGATCGCCTGTGCTGATCGGCGCGGGCACAAGCTGCCCATGCCGACCACCGCGGACCAGCTGCTCTCCGCACTCGAACCGCTGCCGTTCCCCACCCGTCTCACCCACACCGCGACAACGGCTCGTCGGCTGGCGGACGAGGGACGGCTCACCTCGCTTCTCACCGGCCTCGACGCACGCGGGCCCTACGAGCGGCGGCTCGCGGCGCTGGACGACGCCGGGGTGACCGTCGCCACGCAGATCGCGAGCCGGCTGAGGACCGACCGGGTCCAAGGGGCCCTGCCCCGACGCGGCGGCGCCCTTCTGGCCGCCGCCGACCAGCTGGCCCGCGACAGGCGGCGGTGTCACCGGTCTGCCGGCGGCCGGGCTGGTCACCGGAACGGGCGCCGCCCTCGGCTGGCCGGAGGAGTGGCGTGCGCCGCTGCGCCTGCTGCGCGGACATTCGCACCCGGACGTACGGCACAGGGCGTACGAGACCATGACGACGTACGAATGACCAGCGGAGGGGGAGGGCTCGCGGGCACCCTTTGCCTCTGAGGCAAGAAATTTGCCGCAGAGGCAATGCTCCGGCTGAATGGAGGCATGAACGCCTCAGAAGTCACGCCTCCGGCGGGCCAGGGCGACGACCTGCCCGCCGTGGCGCCGCAGCTGCGCGCCCTGCGCCGGCGTGCCGGTCTCACCCTGGAGGCCGCGGCCGGATCCGCCGGGCTCTCGCCCGCCCACCTCTCCCGGCTGGAGACCGGGCAGCGCCAGCCCTCGCTGCCGATGCTGCTCTCGCTCGCCCGCATCTACAGTACGACTGTCTCGGAGCTGCTCGGCGAGACGGTCGCCGACCGTGACGCCATCGTGCGCGCCGCCGACATGGAGCCGACCCATGCGGGTGGCTGGACATACTTCCAGGCCGGGGCCCCCGGGCGCGGCATGCAGGCGCTGCGCGTCCGGGTGCCGTACGGGGCGCAGGGCGACATCGTGCGCGTCCACCCCGGCGAGGAGTGGCTCCACGTCCTCAAGGGGCGGCTCAGGCTGCGCCTGGGCGACACCGTGCACCTGCTCGCGCCCGGAGACAGCGCGCACTTCGACTCGCTCACCCCGCACCGCCTCGCCGCCGAGGACCACGACGGCGTGGAGCTGCTGTTCGTCCACACCCTGCTGCAGAGCCCCACGGCCACGCTGTGCCTGGGCCCCCTGACTGGAGAGCTGCCATGAGCAACCTGGAGGAGAAGTTCCCCCGCGCCCTGTGGGTCCGGCTGATCATCTACATCGCCCTCGGGCACGTCCTGGCCGCGTTCCTCTATCTGCTGTTCGCGGTCGGAGCCAAGGGCTGACCGTACGGCGCGGCGTCAGTCGACCAGACGCTCCCGCAGCCGCTCCCGGGTCCCGGGGGTGAGCCCCAGGCCCTGCTCGAAGTACGCGTCGAGACCGCCCCACGTCTCCTCGATGCTGTCGAACGCCGCCTCGAGATACTCGGCGCGCGCGTCGAAGAGCGGGCTGAGCAGCTCCATCACCTCGGGCGTGTAGGCGGTGTCCGGGCTGCCGTTGCGGCGGACCTTGTACCGCCGGTGCTTGGCGTTGGACTCCAGGTAGTCGGCCACGATCGCCTCGCGCTCCACGCCCACGGCGAGGAGCGTGACGGCTATGGAGATGCCCGCGCGGTCCTTGCCCGCCGCGCAGTGCATCAGCGCGGGCACGCTGTCCTCGGCGATCGCGTGCAGCACCCGGGAGTGCTCGGCGGTGCGCTCCTTGACGATCGTCCGGTACGACGTGACCATCCGGGCCGCCGCCTTGCCGTCGGCGAGGATGCCGCGCAGCTGGTCGAGGTCGCCGTCGCGGACCATCTTCCAGAACTCGGCGCCGTCGGCGGGGTCGCTCAGCGGCAGGTTCATGTTGCGCACGCCGGGCAGCTCGACGTCCGGGCCCTCCAGCTTCTGGTCGGCCGCGTTGCGGAAGTCGAAGATCGTGTGCAGGTCCAGGGTGGCGAGGAAGGCCGCGTCCTGCTCGGTCGCGTGCGCGAGGTGGCCGCTGCGGAACAGCACTCCGGGGCGCACCCGCCGTCCGTCCACGGTCGGCAGTCCGCCCACGTCACGGAAATTGCGCACTCCGGCCAGCTCGGGCTCGGTCGACGGGACCTGCTGCGTCACGGGGGCTCCTCCCAGTCGGCCCCGCCGGCACGGTTCGTCGACGGGCGCTCCGTCGACGATACGACATCGATTTCCTCAGGCAATGAGTTGTCCACAGGCGTTGCCATCAGGGCCCACGGGGCTTGATGATGTTGGCACTTGAGCGGATCTGTTGACACCTGTGAGGTCTCGATGGTGGACATCGCCGAAAACGGTCGTACGTGGCTCCTGTCGGGGCCCACCAGCAGCTATGCGCTGCATCTCACCGAGGCGGACGAACTGCTGCACCTCCACTGGGGACCACGGATCGCGCTCGTCGACGCCGAGGCCCTGGCGGTGCACCCGCTGCCGGCCTACTGGCCCTTCGAGTCCCCGCTGGACGGCCGTGAGGAGTACCCCGTCGAGGGCGGCCCGCGTTTCGTGCGCCCCGCCCTGTCCGTGCGCACCGAGGAGCGCCGCGGAACCGAGTGGCGCTTCGTGTCGTACGACACCGGGGGCGGTGCGGACGGCGAGCAGCTGCGGCTGCGCTTCGACGACGCGGGCCTGGCCGTCACCCTGCACTACCGGATGCGCGGGGACGTCGTGGAGCGCTGGGTGACCGTGGCGAACGGCGGGCACGCGCGCGTGGAGCTGCTGCGTGCCGACGCCGCAGCCTGGACCCTGCCCGACCGCGAGGGATGGCGGCTGTCCCAGCTGCACGGCCGCTGGGCCGCCGAGTCCCTGCTCGCCACCGCCCCCCTCACCTACGGTGAGAAGGTCATCGGCAGCCGCCGCGGCCACACCGGACACCAGCACCTGCCCTGGGTCGCCCTGGACACCGACGCGACGGAGGAGCGCGGCGAGGTCTACGGCTGTGCGCTCGGCTGGTCCGGCTCCTGGCGCATCGCCGTCGCCCAACTCCCGGACGCACGCGTGCAGATCACCGGCGGTGCCGGCCATGACGACTCGGGCCTGCTGCTGCTCCAGCCGGGCGAGTCGTACACCACCCCCGTCTTCGCGGGCCTGTGGAGCGACGGCGGCTTCGGCGGGGCCAGCCGCACCTGGCACGCCTACCAGCGGGCCCATGTCGTCCCGGGCGCGGAGCAGGACCGGCCGGTGCTGTTCAACTCCTGGGAGGCGACCAACTTCGACATCTCCGAGGAGCAGCAGACGGCCCTCGCCCGGCGGGCCGCCGGGATCGGCGTGGAACTGTTCGTCGTGGACGACGGCTGGTTCGGTGCCCGCACCAGCGACCGCGCCGGGCTCGGGGACTGGACGCCCAACCCCGACCGCTTCCCGCAGGGCCTCAAGCCTCTGGCCGACCAGGTGCACGACCTCGGTATGCAGTTCGGCATCTGGGTCGAGCCCGAGATGATCAACCCCGACAGCGATCTCTACCGCGCCCACCCCGACTGGGTGCAGCACCAAACGGGACGTAAGCGGACGGAACTGCGTAATCAACTCGTCCTGAATCTCGCCCGTGAGGACGTCCAGGAGTACCTCTGGGAGCAGTTGGACGCCCTTCTGTCCTCCGCCCCGATCGACTATGTGAAGTGGGACTTCAACCGCTGCTTCACCGACGCCGGCTGGCCCGGGGAGCCCTACCCGCAGCGCCTGTGGGTCGACCACGTCCGCGCCCTGTACGCCCTGCTGGACCGGCTGCGTGCCGCTCACCCCCGCGTCGCCTTCGAGTCCTGCTCGGGCGGCGGCGGCCGGATCGACCTCGGCGTGCTGAGCCGCACCGACCAGGTGTGGACCTCCGACAACACCGACCCGCTCGACCGGCTCGCCATCCAGCACGGCTTCAGCCAGATCCACCCCGCGCGGGTCATGGCCGCCTGGGTCACCGACAGTCCGAACACCCAGTTGAACGGGCGGGTCAGCTCGCTGCGGTTCCGCTTCGTCAGCTCGATGGCCGGGGTGCTCGGCGTCGGCGGCGACCTCACCGAGTGGACCGAGGGGGAGCTGGCCGAGGCGGGGAAATGGGTGGCTCTCTACAAGGAGATCCGTCCGGTGGTCCAGCGGGGCGACCTCTACCGGCTGCGGCCTCCGGTGGGCGGTCTTGGCGCCGTCCAGTACGTCCTCGGGAACGAGACGGTGGTCCTCGCCTGCCTCCAGGCGCAGAGCTACGGCGAGCCGGTGCCGGCGGTGCGGCTGCGCGGACTCGACCCGACAGCATCGTATGAATGCCGTGAAACGGGCGAAGTGCACCGTGGTGCGGTCCTGCTGCACCACGGATGGCACACCGGGCTGACGGGTGACCTGGATGCGGCGATTCTCCGACTGTGCCGCATTTGAGCGATATATCCGAATTAGAGCCTTCATTCCAACTCGCTCTGGAATAAAGAGGCATGGGCGGGTGGTGCGTGAGGAGCGTCATATTCGTGACCGTGTGTCGCGCGTCATGTCCACGTAATTCCCATATCGACACGGGGAATTGAAAAGGGCAGGGATCCGGGAATTTACGGAGAGTGACCGTGAATTCCCGAATTCGATCATCTGGACCGGTGATGCCGGGAACCTACTGCTTGTCCGGCTGCGTCTTGCTCGCTTACGTTCGCCACCAATCCGGACGGAACGCCGAATCCTGCCGCCGCCCGGAGTCCCCACACACTTCACCCGTGTTCGGCAGGAGCGGGGGACCCGCCAGGTACGACTGCCTGTCCCGGTCTCCGGGGCAGGCTCGGGGTGCAGTCGCGCACCGCGCGGCCGGGCAGCTCCAGCCCGAACCCGACAGCTCACCTCGCAGGCGGCGGAGAGGAATGCGCCATGCCCGCGAAGGGTAAGCACCGCCGTCCCAAGACCCCGCGATTCACCCGCTCGATCGCCGTCGCCGGAACCGGTGGCGCCGCGCTGGCACTGCCGCTCTTCGGTGCCACCGGAGCGCACGCCGTCACCGCGCAGCCCGCTTCCGGAAAGACCGTGCAGTCCCTTCCGGTCGTGCAGAAGGCGACCGTGAAGAAAGCCCCCGCACGGCAGAATTCGGGCGGGCACACCTACACGGTGAAGTCCGGCGACTGGCTTGCGAAGATCGCCGACGAGCAGAACATCAGTGGCGGCTGGCACCGGGTCTACGCCGACAACCGGCAGGCCGTCGGCGAGAACCCCTCGCTGATCCACCCGGGTCTGAAGCTGACGCTCGGTGCGAAGGCCGCCCCCAAGCACACGGAGTCCTCCGCGCCTACGCAGACCCCGCAGCCGTCGCAGCCCCGGCCGAAGGTCTCCCCGCAGACCTCGCAGCCGTCGCAGCCCTCCCAGTCCAGGTCGGACACCGCCCCGCAGGCCTCCCGGTACAGCCGGACCGCGGGGTCGGCCGCCACGGTCACCTCCACCGGCTACTCCCTCCCGGTCGCCGGCGCCACCGTCGGCACGGCCTACCACGTGGCCGGCAGCATGTGGTCCAGCGGCTACCACACCGGTGTCGACTTCGTCGTACCGACCGGCACCTCTCTCAAGGCCGTCGGAGCCGGCACGGTCGTCTCCGCCGGGTGGGGCGGCGCGTACGGCAACCAGGTCGTCATCAAGCTGAGCGACGGCTACTACGCCCAGTACGGCCACCTCTCGCAGCTGTCCGTCTCGGCCGGCCAGACCGTGACCGCGGGCCAGCAGATCGGCCTGTCCGGCGCCACCGGCAACGTGACCGGCCCCCACCTGCACTTCGAGATCCGTACCACCCCGGACTACGGCTCGGACGTGGACCCGCTCGCCTACCTCCGCTCGCACGGCGTCGCCGTCTGAGGCTCCCCCTCTGCGGGACTCGCTCCTGAGGAACCACCTGCCTGACACGCGCGCCGAAGGCCGGACCTCGATCCCCGGGTCCGGCCTTCGGTGTGTCCGCTCGCGCATCGACTGTCGCCGATCGCACGGTCAACGCGCCTGCCGGGCAGGCTATTCCTGGCTTGGCAAATTATTTAAGGGTGTCTCATCTCACCGTTCGTCAACCCCTGCCTACGGTCGCGTAGGTCACATCCGAAGGTGAATCATGGTCCGACGTGGCAGACGATTCGAAGAATGACAACAGATCAGTGATCGGGTCGTACGTGGCGGTGGGGGACAGCTTCACCGAGGGCGTCGGCGACCCCGGGCCCGACGGGGCGTTCGTAGGCTGGGCCGACCGCTTCGCGGTACTGCTCGCCGACCGGCGTCCCGAGGGCGACTTCGCGTACACGAACCTGGCCGTGCGCGGGAAGCTGCTCGACCAGATCGTGGCGGACCAGCTTCCGAAGGCCGTCGAACTGGACCCGGACCTTGTCTCCTTCTGCGCGGGCGGCAATGACATCATCCGGCCCGGCACCGACCCGGACGAGGTGGCCGAGCGCTTCGAGCGGGCCGTGGCCCAGCTCGCCGAGGCGGCGGGCAGCGTGCTGGTGACGACCGGCTTCGACACCCGTGGCGTTCCGCTGCTCAAGCACCTGCGCGGCAAGATCGCCACCTACAACGGGCACGTCCGCGCCATCGCCGACCGATATGGCTGTCCCGTCCTCGACCTGTGGTCCCTGAAGTCCGTTCAGGACCGCAGGGCCTGGGACGACGACCGGCTCCACCTCTCGCCCGAGGGGCACACGCGCGTGGCGCTGCGCGCCGGCCAGGCCCTCGGCCTCCAGATCCCGGCCGACCCGGAGCAGCCCTGGCCGCCGCTGCCGCCCCGGGGCACCCTGGACATCCGCCGCGACGACGTCCACTGGGCCCGCGAGTACCTGGTCCCGTGGATCGGCCGCCGGCTGCGCGGAGAGTCCTCCGGGGACCATGTGACGGCGAAGGGCGCCCTGTCGCCTGACGACATCAAGATGCGGATCGCATCGGTGGCCTGACGGCCGCCGCCCGTGCCCCGTACCGCGAGCCGGCGGTGCGGGGCACACCCGTGTGCGGGTCCGTCCCGGCCGGACCGCTCACCGCTCCCGCCCGGTCAACGCCTCCCGCCGCAGCCCGAGTTCCCGGGCCAGTGCGTCGTCCACCCACTGCTGCGCCCGGGACCGCGGCATCGCGCCCGGGTACGAGGTCAGCTGCACAGCGAGCCCGTCGAGGAGCGCGGTCAGCCGCAGAGCCGTCCCCGCCGGATCGGCGCACTCGAACTCGCCCGCGGCCACACCCTCGGCGATGACCTCGGCGATCGCCGCTTTCCACTGCCTGTCCAGGTCCCGGGTGACCTGCCGGAGCGCGGGTTCGCGCAGCGCCACCGCCCAGCCCTCGATCCACAGCCGCCAGCCCTTGGCCTGACCCGTGGGCGCGTACCAGCGCACGGCCGCCCGCAGCCGGCGCAGTGCCGAGGTCCGCCGGCCCAGCAGCCCGCGCAGATGCGCGAGGTCGTCCTCGGCCGCGTAGGCGAAGGCCTCGGCGACCAGCTTCTCCTTCGTCGAGAAGTGATACAGCACCAGCGCGTTGCTCACACCGAGCGCGGAGGCCACATCGGCGATCCTCACAGCCGCCACGCCCCGCGCCTCGATCTGCTCGATGGCGGCCCGCAGCAGTTCCTCACGCCGCTCCGCCACACTCAACCGCACTCTCGCCACGCGGTCACCCTAGTCCGTCGGTCGGGAAGGTGCCGAAGGGACCGGGTTCCTCCGGCCACTTCGCGCGCCGCGGAGCGTCGCGTGCCCGGCCACCGTCAGCGGTACCACCCGAAGCGCTCCGCGATCACCGGCAGCCGGTCCGTCACCAGGGCGTGGGCGGCCGCGCGCGGGGTCGTCCCGTCCGTCTCCGCGCGGGTGAGCATCAGGTCGATCAGGGCACGCATCGAGTGGCGGATGTGCGCGAACGCCTCGTCGGCGTCCGGGCCGATGTCGCCGAACAGCGTCCACCACCACCAGGCGTTCGTGGCGGAGTTGACCACCACGTCCGGCAGCACGGTCACCCCGCGCGCGGCCAGCAGCGCTTCCGCCTCGGGCAGGACGGGCATGTTGGCGGCCTCGACGATCCAGCGGGCGGTGACCCGCTCCTGCTCGGCGGTGCCGATCGCGTACGACACCGCCGCGGGCACCAGCACCTCCGCGTCGGCGGACAGCCACGCGTCACCGGGCAGTTCACGGTCACCGGGGCGCAGAGCGGAGCGGTCGACGGTGCCGTAGGCGTCCCGTGCGGCCAGCAGCGCCGCCACGTCCAGGCCTTCCGGGTTGGCGATGGTCCCCTTGATGTCGGCCACGGCCACGACCGTGAGGCCCGCGCGGGCGAGGAAGCGCGCCGTGGCCCCGCCCATCGTGCCCAGGCCCTGCACGGACACCCGGGTGCCCCGGTACGGCACCGACGTCCGGTCCAGGGCCGCGAGCACCGACTCGGCGACCCCGCAGCCGCCCGCCAGCTCGTCCAGCCCGATGCCGTCCACCTCGACCGCGAAGGCGTCGGCGAGCCGCCTGCGGGCCGCCGTCTCGTCGTCCAGCAGCGGATACACGGCCTGGACGGAGGAGACCAGGCCCGCCTCCGCCGCCGCGCGGTCCACCAGGTCCTGGGTGAGGCCCAGGTCCTCGCCGGTGGTCCAGAAGCTCTCGATGTACGGCCGCATGGCACGCAGGTAGCGCACGAGCAGCCCGTACGCCTGCGGGTCCTGCGGGTCGCAGTCGATGCCGCCCTTGGCGCCGCCGAGAGGGACGTACCGCCCCTCGGGGTTGTAGTGCAGGGCCTCCTTCATCGTCATGCCGCGGGCGAGTCCGGTGACCTCCTCCAGGGTGCAGCCCGGGCGCATGCGCAGCCCGCCGCTGGCCACGCCCCGCACCAGCCGGTCGACGACCAGGAATCCCCGGCGGCCGGTGATGTGGTCGGTCCAGACGAGCGACATCAGAGGGGCGGTCATAACGTCTCCAGGAGGATGTTTACTGAATCGCGAGTCAGTATTCGGAGCCGGTGGACGGCCTGTCAACGTGCCACGTACCCTCGGCGGCGGTCCAGGACGGGACTGGGCGATCCGGACGTGACCCCGGCCACGCCGGGCTGTCGGAGGGCCCGACCATAATGGAGGGCCTCAGCGACTCCACCTGGAGGTACCGTGACCGGTTTGGGTTCCCAGAGCTTCGGGCTCAGCGTGCTGCGGCCCGCGGCGTTCGGAGTGGACCCCGGTGGTGAGCGCCTTGCGCGGATCCGGCGCTCCCCCCACTTCAAGGACGGGGTCTTCCAGAACCCGGGCGGCACCGCCCGCACCCGGCCCTCCGGTTCCATGCTGGACTTCGCGAAGGTGTTCTTCGACAAGGACGTCCGGCCCCTGCGCGCTCCCCGCGGCACCGTCCCGGTGCACGCGACCACCCTGGCCGACCTCGCCAAGGCGCCCGCCACGGGGCTGCGGGTGACCTGGATGGGCCACTCCAGCGTGCTCGCGGAGATCGACGGCCACCGCGTCCTGTTCGACCCCGTCTGGGGTGAGCGCTGCTCGCCGTTCCCCTTCGCCGGTCCCAAGCGGCTGCACCCGGTGCCGCTGCCGCTGGCCGCGCTCGGCCCGGTCGACGTGGTGGTCATCTCGCACGACCACTACGACCACCTGGACATGCCCACGATCAAGGCGCTGGCCGGCACGGACACCGTGTTCGCCGTACCGCTCGGCGTCGGCGCCCACCTCGAGCACTGGGGCGTGTCCGCGGACCGGCTGCGTGAGCTGGACTGGCACGAGGCGACCAAGATCGGCGGCCTCACCCTGACCGCCACCCCGGCCCGGCACTTCTGCGGCCGCGGCCTGCGCAACACCCAGCACACGCTCTGGGCCTCCTGGGTGGTCGCCGGCGAGGAGCACCGGATCTACCACAGCGGCGACACCGGGTACTTCGACGGCTTCAGGGACATAGGTGCCGACCACGGCCCGTTCGACGCCACGATGATCCAGATCGGCGCGTACAGCGAGTTCTGGCCCGACATCCACATGACCCCCGGGGAGGGCCTGCGGGCCCACCTCGACCTCCAGGGCGGAGCCCCGCACGGCGTACTGCTGCCGATCCACTGGGGCACCTTCAACCTGGCCACGCATGCCTGGGCCGAGCCGGGGGAGTGGACGAAGGACGCGGCCGAGGAGGCCGAGCAGGCGGTGGCACTTCCGCGGCCCGGCGAGCCCTTCGAGCCTGCGGGAGCCCTCCCCACCGTGCCCTGGTGGCGAGCCGTGTCGGCGCCGACCGCACGCCCCTGGCGTCGCCCCGACGAGCCGCAGATCGCGCCGGAGGTCACCCGGGCCGATGTGGATCTTGCCGGCGAGCTGTGACGCCGGCAGCGGGCGATCCCGCGGGGCCGGTGGCGAAGCGGAGCGCCGTGTCGCGCCAGGGACGGGACGGCATGATGCTTCCCGGTCCCGTGCTTCGCAGGTGAGCGCGGGGATGGGCATGATCCTTCCCGGTCCCGTGCGCCGTCTGTGAGTACGCGGACGGGCAAGATGCTGCTCGCTGCCGCGCTCGGTCGGCGAGCACGGGGATGCCTCACGCGCCGCCTTGTTGATCTGTTGATCCAGCAGCCGACCGCCGGGTCATCGCGATGTGCGCGGACCTGACGACGTGCGGGAGTCGGGCTGCCGGGGAGGCGGGGGTCAGGCTGCCTGGGCCGCGGTGGCCAGCGGCTGGGGGGAGAGGGCGTCCTCGCCGTACAGGTCCTGCACCCAGTTGTTCTGGTAGACGGTCTCCAGATACCGCTCACCCAGGTCCGGTGCGATGGCCACCGCGGTCAGCTTCCGTCCGTCCTGCCGGGCCAGCCAGTCCATCGCGCCACTGACGACTGTGCCGGTGGAGCCCCCGAACAGAAACCCGCGCCCGGCCAGCCGGCGGCAGGCCCGGACGGTGTCGGCCTCGGCCACGTGCACCACATCGTCGACATAGGACTCGTCCAGCAGCGGCGGGCGCTTGCTGGTGCCCAGGCCCGGAATCATCCGCCGGCCGGGGGCGCCTCCGAAGGTCACCGAACCCACGCTGTCGACGGCCACGACGCGCACCGGCCGGTGCCATTCGCGGAAGTAGCGCGCGCAGCCCATCAGGGTGCCGGTGGTGCCGGCCCCGACGAACAGCACATCCAGGTCCGGGAACTGCCGGGCGATGGCCGGGGCGGTACTTCGGTAGTGGGCCATGCCATTGCAGGGGTTGTCGTACTGGTTGAGCCACACATAGCGGTCGTCGGAAGCGCACAGCGCGCGGACGTGGTCGATGCGCGCGCCGAGGAAGCCGCCGACGGGGTCGGGCTCGGTGATGACATGGATCTGGCTGCCCAGAGCCTCCATCATCAACCTGGTCGCCAGGTTGCAGCGCGAGTCGGTCACGCACAGGAACCGGTATCCCTTGCTGGCCGCGATGATGCTCAGGGCCACGCCCAGATTTCCCGAGGACGACTCGACCAGAACCGAGCCCGGCGTCAGCAGACCGTCGCGCTCGGCGGCCTCGATCATTTCCGCGGCGGCCTTGATCTTGATCGAGCCGGCGAAATTGAAGCCTTCACACTTGAGGAACAGCGGCTGCCCCAGGATTCCCTCAAGGTCGACGTAGAGGTCGTTCTCGTTGAAGGCCTCGGGGGTGGATATGACGGGCATGCTCGTCTCCTCGACTGCGGGGGTCTTCCGGCCGCTGACCCGTCTCGGTGCGGACCGGGGGAGGAATTCGGCGGCGCGCTGCGATTCGCCGGAACACCTCCAGTACGCCCGATCCGGAGCCGCCGTGTCATGCCACCGAAATTCGGGACTTGACACGCGCCCTGTGCGCGGTTCGGCGAGGGTGCCGATCACGAATTTCCACCCGGAAAACGCCGTGCAAGAGGGGCGCCCGACGAACTTCCCGGCCGATCACCCGCGGATTGAACGGGTTCCGGTGACAAGCGGTCGCAAGCCGGATGACGCGCACAGAAAACAAGAGAACGCAGGTCGCCTTCCGGGCAGGACGGTCGGGCCGTCAAGGCTGTCGCGCCGTGTCAAGCCCCGAAATTCAGGGGCGCGACAGGAAAAAGCCGGACGGGCCTACTGGAGAGACGGGCAGCGCTGATCCGCCCGACCGACGCCGACCGAAACGTTCTCAAGGAGCTCACGTGCCTGCTAAATCCGCCGACGTCCTGGCGGCCGATCCGGCTGACGTCCCGATCCTCGGAGCCGGCGACGACGCCGGCCCCGCAACCGGCACCGAGAGGCTTCTGGCCGAGGTACTGGCCGGCGTCGTACGTGTCGAACACGTGCCGTCCGACAGTCACTTCTTCAATGACCTGGGCGCCGACTCCCTGGTGATGGCCCAGTTCTGCGCGCGGGTCAGGAAGCGGGCGGACCTGCCGACGGTCTCGATGAAGGACATCTACCGGCACCCCACCATCCGGAGCCTTGCCACCGCACTCGACGACACCGCGCCCACATCCGTCCCGTCCCCGGCCGCGGAGGGGCCGGCACCGACGCGGACACCGGCCGACGCAGGGACACCGGCCGAGGAGCCGACACGGGCGGGGATCTCGACGGCGGCCGGTAATCGGCGCTACATCGTCTGCGGCCTGCTGCAGTTCCTGATCTTCCTGGGCTATTCCTGCCTCGTCGCCCTCGGCACCACGGCAAGCTACGAGTGGATCTCCGCGGGCTCGGGCCTGCCCGACCTCTACCTCCGGTCGGTCCTGTTCGCCGGAGCGGGCTTTCTGACCCTGTGCATCGTCCCGATCGTGGCGAAGTGGACGCTCGTCGGCCGCTGGCGATCCGGCGAGTTCCCGCTGTGGGGCATGGCCTATCTGCGCTTCTGGGTCGTCAAGACCCTGATCCGTACCAGCCCCCTGCGCCTGTTCACCGGTTCACCGCTCCACGTGCTCCACCTCAGGGCGCTCGGCGCGCGAATCGGCAAGGGCGTCACGATCCTGTCCCGCACCATCCCGGTCTGCACCGACCTGCTCACCGTGGGGGAGGGCACGATCATCCGCAAGGACGTGCTCCTGTCCTGCTACCGCGCCCATGCCGGCCTGATCCAGACCGGTCCGGTCACCCTGGGCAGGGACGTGCTCGTCAGCGAACACACGGTCCTCGACATCGACACCTCGATGGGCGACGGCGCCCAACTGGGCCACGCCTCCTGCCTGCACGCCGGACAGCGGGTGCCCGACGGCGCACGCCGGCACGGCTCGCCGGCGCAGCCGGCCGAGGTGGACTACCGGACCGTCGGCCCAGCCGACTGCCCCACCCGCAAGAGGACGGCGTACTGCATCCTGCAACTGCTGGCTCTGCTGATGGTGTACCTGCCCCTGGCGATGGGCGGCGTGAGCCTTCTGCTCGACGGCGTACCCCAGCTGCACGCGCTCCTGCATCCCCGGCCGATGAACAGCCCGGCCTTCTACACCGACGCCCTGTTCACCGCAGTCATCGTCTTCTTCGGCTCCGTGCTCGCCGGCCTCCTTGTCGTGGGCACCGTGCCGCGGATCCTCAACCAGGCCCTCGAGCCCGGCACGGTCTACCCGCTCTACGGCTTCCACTACGGCATCCACCGGGCGATCGCACTGATGACCAACCGGAAGTTCTTCACGGCACTCTTCGGAGACAGCTCCGCCATCGTCCACTACCTGCGCTACCTCGGATACGACCTGTCCCGCGTCGACCAGACCGGGTCGAACTTCGGCACCGAGGTCCAGCACGACAACCCGTACCTCAGCTCCGTCGGCACCGGCACCATGATCGCCGACGGACTGTCGCTCATGAACGCCGACTTCTCCAGCACGTCCTTCCGTGTGTCCCGCACCTCGATCGGTCCCCGCAACTTCCTCGGGAACCGCATCGCCTACCCCACGGGAGGCAGGACCGGCGACAACTGCCTGCTCGCCACGAAGGTCATGGTCCCCATCGACGGTCCGGTGCGCGAAGGCGTGGGCCTGCTGGGCTCACCCAGCTTCGAGATCCCGCGCACGGTTATGCGGGACAACCGGTTCAGCCACCTGGAGACCGGCGACGAACTGCGCCGTCGTCTGGCCGCCAAGAACAGGCACAATGCGGCAACCGCCGGCCTGTACCTGCTTGCGCGGTTGATCCACTTCTTCGTGATCACCCTCATCGCCATGGGCGCGGCGGACCTCTACCCCTCGCTCGGCGCGCCGGCGATCGCCCTGGCCGGCGTTCTCACCCTGGCGTTCACCGTCGTCTGCTTCGCGCTGATCGAACGGGCCTCCACCGCGTTCAAGCCCCAGCAGCCGCTGTACTGCTCGATCTACACGCCGTCCTTCTGGCGTCATGAACGCTTCTGGAAGATGGCCTCGGTCGACTACATCCAGGTGTTCGACGGCACCCCCTTCAAGAACGTGATCTGGCGGCTGCTGGGGGCCAGGATCGGCAAGCGGGTCTTCGACGACGGCTGCTTCTTCCCGGAGCGCACCCTCGTCACCATCGGCGACGACAGCGTGCTGAACGCCGGGACCGTGGTCCAGTGCCACTCGCAGGAGGACGGCGCCTTCAAGTCCGACCGCAGTGCCGTCGGCAGCGGCTGCACCCTCGGGGTCGGCGCCTTCGTCCACTACGGCGTGACGATCGGCGACGGCACCGTGCTCGCCCCCGACTCCTTCCTGATGAAGGGCGAGGAAATCCCTTCTCACGCCCGGTGGGGCGGTAACCCGGCCCGGGACATGCCGGAGGACAGGACCCACCGTGAGGCCCGCCAAGAACGCCACGCCGCCGCTGCCGCCCCGGCCCGCGGCAACTGACACCGCCACTTCGACGACCAGCACACCGCCACACCAGCGACAG
This sequence comes from Streptomyces sp. NPDC101151, assembly GCF_044768335.1. Lineage (NCBI taxonomy): Bacteria > Bacillati > Actinomycetota > Actinomycetes > Kitasatosporales > Streptomycetaceae > Streptomyces > Streptomyces sp. NPDC101151. Next base: position 239,793 of record NZ_JBIWPP010000003.1, read on the forward strand.
ACAGAGGAACGAACCGATGGCAACGCATGCGAACCGCACCCAGCCGGACCGGGCGTACTGGCGCGCTGTCCTGACAGCAGGAGGCTTCACCCCGGCCCCACGCTGGACCCTCCACCCGGAGACCGGTGTGGGGGAGTACGAGACAGAGGCCTGCGACGACACCGTGACCGGGCTCAGGCGGCTGGCGGGCGAGCTGGCTATGCCCCTGGGTACGCTCCTGCTGGCCGCGCACGCCAAGGTGCTCGCGGCACTGTCCGCAGAGCAGGAGATCACCACCGGCTACGTCACCGAGGCCGGCCGCCCACTGCCGTGCAGGCTCAACACCGCACCCGCTTCATGGCGGGAACTGCTGCACGACACCCACCGGGCCGCCGGTGAACTGCTGGCACACCAGGACGTCCCGGCGGAGGACATCGACACCCTGCGGCGCGAACTGGGTCTGACCGGGCCGCTGTTCGAGACCGTCCTCGATCCCGCCTCGATCGACGGCGACCTCTCCGACGACACCGCGCTGCGGGTGGGCATACGTCACCGCGACGGTCGCCTCGTGCTGCGGCTGCGCCACCGCCTGGACCGGCTCGACACCGACGCCGCCGCCCGCATCGCCGGCTATCACCTGACCGCGCTCGCGCTGATCGCCGCCGATCCCGATGCCGAACACGCACGCCAGAGCCTGCTGTCCGACGACGAGCGGCGATTCCAGTTCGAGCAACTGGCCGGACCGACCCGGGAGCTGCCGAACGCGCGGGTGCATGAGCTGTTCGAAGACCGGGTGCGGACGCATCCGGATGCCGTCGCCGCCGTGCACGCCGGCCGGCAGTGGACGTATGGGGAGCTGAACGCCCGGGCGAACCGGCTGGCCCGCGCCCTCGCGGCGCGCGGGCTGGCCCGCGAAGGTGCCGTCGCGGTGGTGACCGAACGCAACCTGGACTGGCTCGCCGCCGTCATCGCGGTCTTCAAGGCCGGAGGCGTCTACCTGCCCATCGAGCCGCACTTCCCGGCCGAACGCATCGCAGCCGTCCTCTCCCGCGCCGAATGCACCCTGGTGCTGACCGAATCCGGCAGCACCACCACCCTCGACCAGGCACTCGACTCCCTGCCCGCAGTCGCGAAGCTGCCCGTCGAGTCGGCCTACGAAGAAGACCACGCCGAAGAGGACCTCGGCATCCACGTCACGCCCGACCAGCTCGCCTACATCTACTTCACCTCAGGCTCCACCGGTGGGCCGAAGGGCGCGATGTGCGAACACGCCGGCCTGCTCAACCACCTCTACGCAAAGATCGACGACCTCCGGCTCGGCGAGGGACAGGTGGTGGCCCAGACCGCGCCGCAGTGCTTCGACATCTCCCTGTGGCAACTGGTCTCCGCACTGCTGGTCGGCGGGCGGACCCTGCTCGTCGAGCAGGACGTCATCCTCGACGTACCCCGCTTCCTCGACACCGTCACCGACGGCCGGGTCACCGTCCTGCAGGTCGTGCCCTCCTACCTCGAAGCCGTCCTGACCGAGCTCGAACACCGCCCCCGCGCGCTGCCCGATCTGCGCTGCGTGTCGGTCACCGGGGAGGCGCTGAAGAAGGAGCTCGCCGAGCGCTGGTTCACCACCCAACCCCGGATCGGGCTCGTCAACGCCTACGGGCTCACCGAGACCTCGGACGACACCAATCACGACGTCATGGACCGGGCGCCGGAACGCGTCCTGCTCGGCCGCGCGGTCAACAACGTGCACATCTACGTCGTCGACGAGCATCTGGAACCGGTGCCACTGGGCGCCCCAGGTGTGATCGCGTTCTCCGGTGTCTGTGTGGGCCGCGGCTATATCAACGACCCCGAACGCACCAGTGCGGCGTACATGCGCGATCCGCACCGCGAAGGCACGCGGCTCCACCTCGGCGGCGACTACGGCCGCTGGCACCCTTCGGGGAAACTGGAGTTCCTCGGGCGCCGCGACGCCCAGGTCAAGATCCGGGGGTTCCGGATCGAGATCGGCGAGGTGGAGAACAGCCTGCTCCGTCTTCCCGGCGTCCGCGACGGCGCGGTCGTGGTGGCCGAACGTGCCGACCGGAGCACTCACCTGGTCGCCTTCTACTCCGCCCCGAGGCAACTGGACCCGGCGGCTCTCGCCGACCGGCTGGCTGCCTCACTGCCCGTCTACATGATCCCGTCGGCCTTCCGCCGGAGCGAAAGCCTGCCGCTGACCGCCAACGGCAAGATCGACAAGAAGGCACTGACGGCGCTCGCCGCGGAACTCGCCACCGGCGGGGACGACCACGAGCCGCCGGCCACACCGACCGAGCGGCGGCTGGCAACCGCCTGGGGGCACGTCCTCGGCGTCCCGCAGGACCACATCGGACGCCGCGACCACTTCTTCGACCGTGGCGGCACCTCCCTGGCGGCGGTGAAACTCGCCATCGCCCTGGACCGCGCCGTCTCCCTCAAGGACGTCACCGCCCACCCCGTCCTCACGGACCTCGCCGCGCTGGTCGACCACCTGCCCGGGCGCCGCGCAACCGAATCGATGACCTCCTCCTGAACCGATCACCCACTCCTGAACCGCAACGGACAACCACATCGAAAGGAAAGGCGCCATGTCCTACCTGACCACGGCAGTCCTTCTCAAGCTGGACCTGAACCCCGGAAAGCCCCCGATCCTGTACACCGAGACCCCTGACGACGTGTCGGCCTGGGCGGATGAACACCATCGCGCACTGCGCACTCTCGTCGCCGAACACGGCTCTCTCCTCGTCCGCGGGCTGCGACTGCACGACGCGGCCCGGGCCTGCGCCGCCCTGCGCAGCCTGGCCCCGGCCCCGATGACCGACACGGAAGCGTTCGCCCCCCGCCGGACCCGCACCCCGGGCGTGTACTCCTCCTCGGCATGGCCGCCGAACCAGCCGATGTGCATGCATCACGAACTCAGCTACACCCTCCAGCCGCCCGGTCTCATGCTGTTCGCCTGTCCGACCGCGCCCAGCACCGGCGGAGCCACCGCCGTCGCCGATGCGGCCACCGTCCTGGAGGCACTGCCCACCGAACTCGTTCAGCGCTTCGAACAGGAGGGCTGGCTGCTCACCCGCACCTACAACGACGAGATCGGCGCCTCGTACGCCGAGGCCTTCGGCACCGACGACCGGAGCGCCGTCGAGGAGTACTGCCGCACCGCCGCCATCGAATTCGCCTGGCAACCCGATGGGAGTCTGCGCACCCGCCAGCGCCGCCCAGCCGTGACGGTCCACTCCGTCACCGGCCGCCGTTGCTGGTTCAACCAGATCGCCTTCCTCAACGAATGGACGATCGAGCCCGAGATCCGTGACTACCTCATCGAGGTCTACGGCGCCGAGTCACTGCCGTTCAACACCCGCTTCGGCGGCGGCGACCCCATCGGCCCGGACGTCATCCACCTCCTCAACGACACCTATTCCACCCACACCGCCCGCGAGCCGTGGCGGGCCGGCGACCTCATGCTCGTCGACAATGTCCGCACCGCACACAGCAGGGAGGCCTTCCAAGGACCGCGCGAGGTACTCGTCGCCATGGCCGAACCGCTGCGCCCGGCCCAGTGCCCGCCGACCGCCGAGGTGCGCCCTGGATGACCACCGTCCGTTCCGACGCAATCGAGTCCGCCGTGTCCCAGACGTACACCGTGCCGCCGTTCGCAGTGATCTCCGGCGCCCAGGTCCAGCAAGCCCTCCAGGACCGGGAGAAGCAGATCGTGGACCTCGTCGAGGCCACCTACCAGCTGCACGCCGCGGGAGAGTCGGTCAACCCGCCCTCCTACTTTCTGCGCTTCCCCGATCGGCCCTCCTCCCGGATCATCGCGCTGCCCGCCTCGATCGGCGGACAGGTGCGGGTGGACGGCCTGAAATGGATCTCCAGCTTCCCCGGCAACGTCCAGGCCGGTATCCCGAGGGCCTCCGCGGTCCTGATCCTCAACGACCACGACACCGGCTACCCGTTCGCCTGCCTGGAAAGCTCCATCATCAGCGCCACCAGAACCGCCGCATCCGCGGCTCTGGCCGCCGACCGTCTCACCCGCAACCGCCGCCGCCCCACTCGCATCGGGTTCTTCGGCACGGGCCTGATCGCGCGCTACATCCACACCTTCCTGACCGCGGTGGGCTGGTCCTTCGACGAGACCGGCGTCCACGACCTGTCCCGGGACAGCGCTGCCGGCTTCCGTGACCGCCTCCAACAGACCTCCGCCGCCGGACGGATCACCCTGCACGACTGCCCCGAGGACCTGATCCGCTCCAGCGACGTCGTCGTCTTCGCCACCATCGCCGGCGAGCCACACGTCAGCGACCCGGCCTGGTTCGACCACAACCCCCTGGTGCTGCACGTGTCCCTGCGCGACCTCGCGCCCGAGATCATCCTGGCCTCGACCAACATCGTCGACGACGTCGACCACTGCCTCAAGGCCGACACCTCCCCCCACCTGGCCGAACAGCTCACCGGCAACCGCGACTTCGTGCACGGAACACTGGTCGACGTCATGACCGGGCGGGTGACACCCCCCACCGACCGGCCCCTGGTGTTCTCGCCCTTCGGCCTCGGAGTGCTCGACCTCGCCGTCGGCAAATACGTCTACGACGAGACGGTCCGCTCCGGGCAGCTCCATGTCATCGACGACTTCTTCCACGACCTGCGCCGACACGGCTGATCGGCCCCGGTGCCGTCCGTGGCCCCGTTCTCGTCCCTGGCCCCGTTCTTGACTCCTGCAGCCGTCGGTTCGCACACGCGGCCGATACGGCCGGTGACGATGCGGATGGCATGACCGAAGGCACCTCAGACCCGGAACGCCGCCGCGGCGGATCGGCGGCGGACGGACAACGGGAAGAAAGCGGACACCGGTTGAGGGCTGGGCAGTGGGCGGCTCCCTGGCCCTCGACGTCTCTTCGTGACCACTTCTGACCAGCTGGGATCGATCTGTTGTCGTTCGCCTTCGAGTGTCCGGCAGGGTTATCGGTCTGTCGTGCGATGCCTCATACCAGAGCGGGACCCTGGCCGGGGGAGTTTGTCAACTGCCCACCGCACATGATGCGCAGGCGACTACTGTGAGTGTCCGGATGGCAGCCCGACGGACCAGTACGAGGACGCAGATGTCTCACCTCCGTGCACCGGCCGCCCGCGCCGACCGCCGTGAGGGCGGCCGGCACGGGCGACCGGTCGCCCGACCCGCTCCCGCACTGCCCGAGACGCACATACGGCCGCAGCTCATGCGGCTCGCCGTGCTCCCGCCCGTCGCGGTCGCGCTGAGCGCCGGGTCGGCCGTTCTGTTCAGCATCCGCTCCACCGGCGTGCGCCCCGGCCCCACCCTGTGGGCCGTACTGGCCGGAGCGGTCGCGGTCACCGTCGCGGGCGTCCTGATCGCCGCCGTCGCCGCGGACCGCGCCGCCCGACTGGTGAGCGACCGTGTCGGCGCCCTGCGTCGCAGCGCCGCCCGCGGCGAGGCCGACCTGTGCGCCCTCGTCGAGGCGTTACGCCAAGGCGAGACCCCGCCGCAGCGGGTGCCGCGCCGTCGGCCGCCCGAGGACGCCGACGACTTCGAGCTGCTCGCCGCGGACCTCGCCCGCGCGTACGACGGCGCCGTCACCGCCGTCGTGCAGGCCGCCCAGCTCTCCAGCCAGGCGGGCAGCGAGCAGAAGCTCGAGGTCTTCGTCAACCTCGCGCGGCGGCTCCAGTCCCTGGTGCACCGGGAGATCTCGATCCTGGACGACCTGGAGAACGAGATCGAGGACCCCGACCTGCTCAAGGGTCTGTTCCACGTCGACCATCTGGCCACCCGCATCCGGCGGCACGCCGAGAACCTCGCCGTGCTCGGCGGGGCCGTCTCCCGCCGGCAGTGGAGCAACCCGGTCTCCATGACCGAGGTGCTGCGCTCCGCCATCGCCGAGGTGGAGCAGTACTCCCGGGTCAAGCTGGTACCGCCGATCGACGGCGAACTGCGCGGTCACGCCGTTGCCGACGTCATCCACCTGCTGGCCGAACTCGTGGAGAACGCCACGGTGTTCTCCGCCCCGCACACCCAGGTACTGCTGCGCGCGAACCTCGTCACCTCCGGGCTCGCCGTGGAGGTCGAGGACCGCGGACTCGGCATGCCGGTCGGCGAGCAGAGCAGGATGAACGCCCTGCTCGTCGACCCTGACCAGGTCAATGTCGCGAGCCTGCTGGCCGACGGCCGCATCGGTCTCTACGTCGTCTCCCAGCTCGCCCGGCGACACGGCATCACCGTGCGCCTGCAGACCAACATCTACGGCGGCGTCCAGGCCGTACTCGTCGTTCCGCAGGCACTGTTGGGTACCGCACCGGGTGTACCGGGGGCCGTACCGCAGACTCAGGATCCGACGGGAACCGGCCAGTTGCCGGTGACGGCGACCCAACCGGCACCCGCGACCGATGGAGTACCGACCGACGCGGGGATTCCCGAGCACAGCGGCGGGCCTGCGGACGGAGCGCTCGCCGGAGCGCTGGGCACCACCGTCGAAGCCGGGGCCGCGCAGGGGCACCCAGGATCCGCCGAGAGCCGGCCGGGAGCCCCGGCCGGAACGCAGGGCGGGACCGGGCAGGCCTCCGCCACAGGCCGGCGGCGGCACGCGCAGCGCGGATCCGGACGGAGCGCCGCCGCCCGGAGCGGGGGCACGTACAACGGGGATGCACGGAGCTGGAGCACGCAGGACGCGGGCTCACCGCCCCCGCTCCCCATGCGCGGCGCCCACGAGCAGCGGGCCAATCCCGCCGAGGCCCTGCCCGGTATCAGTCCCGGGGACCGACCGGCGGTCGAGGCCCATGCGGGCACCCTGCCCACCCCGCGCGGCGGCGCGGTCCGCGGCACCATGGGCAAGCCCCAACTGCCCCGCCGCCGCGCCCAGGAGCACATCGTTCCCCAGCTGCGCGGCGGCCCCGCGCCCCGGCACGACTGCGATGTCGTCGCGGGCCACGACCCCAGCCTGATGGCCGCCTTCCAGCGCGGGATCGGACTCGCCGAGGCACAGCAGAACATGGAGTCGGCGTACGGGGATCCGTCTCATGTGGAGGCCGCACACGGGGGGACCGAGCACATGGCTTCCTCGCACATGGATGTTCCGCACATGGGCTCCGCCCACCTGGACCCCGTGACGCCGGCCCACGGTACACCGGCCACGCTGCCGCCCCCTGTGCGTGCCGCACATGTGGACGCAAACCTCCTGGGCACCAGCCACCTGAGCGCCGATCCCATGGACACGCTCCCCATGGACACGCACCCCAGCCAGGCGGCGAGCCCCCTGGCCCCCAACCGCATACCCCCGACGCACTCCCACGTGCCGTCATCCGAGGGCACCGGCCGACCCGACGGGAGCGCACCGGCCGGATGACCACCCTCTTCAGTCCCGTACCCACCCCCACCCCCAGCGCTCCCGATGACCTTCGTACCCCAAGGAGTCGATCCACCATGGCGAGCGATGCACCGACCGCCCAGGCGTCCGACCTCGACTGGCTGCTGAGCGGCCTCGTGCAACGCGTACCGCACACCTCCAGCGCGGTGCTCCTGTCCTGTGACGGGCTGGTCAAGTCCGTCCACGGCCTCGATGCCGACAGCGCCGACCACATGGCGGCCCTCGCGTCCGGCCTGTACTCCCTCGGCCGCAGCGCGGGCGTCCGGTTCGGCGACGGCGGGGACGTCCGTCAGGTCGTCGTGGAGCTCGACTCGACACTGCTGTTCGTCACCACCGCCGGCTCCGGCACCTGCCTCGCCGTGCTGGCCGGCCGCGAGGCCGACGCCGCCGTGCTCGGTTACGAGATGGCGATGCTGGTCAAGAGCGTCCGTCCGTACCTCATGACCGCACCCCGGCAGCACGCCGTCGAACCCACGGCGACGAGGCCTTGAACGTGGCCGCAGCCGGCGACGGGCCCTGGCTCGACGACGCGGCCGGGCGGCTGGTGCGCCCGTTCACGGTCAGCAACGGCCGCACCAAGCCCAGCATCGCCCTCGACCTGATGTCGCAGGTGATGTCCACCGGTGCCACCCCGCTCGGCTACCTCGGCCCCGAGCACGCCCAGGCCCTCGACCTGTGCCGCGCCCCCGTCTCGGTGGCCGAGGTGGCCGCTCATCTGAAACTGCCCGCCGTGGTCACCAAGGTGCTGCTCTCGGACCTCGTCGACTGCGGGGCGCTGACCACCAAGCCCCCCGCGTTCCACCACAACCCCACTGACCGGTCTCTGCTGGAGGCAGTGCTCGATGGACTACGACGACAGCTCTGACCCCTTCCCCACCGCGCTCAAGATCCTGGTGGCGGGCGGGTTCGGGGTCGGCAAGACGACCTTTGTGGGGGCGGTCAGCGAGATCGCCCCGCTCAGCACCGAGGAGCTGCTCACCACGGTCAGCGCCGACACGGACAACCTCGACGGCATCGAGAACAAGGTCGAGACGACCGTCGCCATGGACTTCGGCCGGATCACCCTCGATCGCGAGCACGTCCTGTACCTGTTCGGCACGCCCGGGCAGGAGCGGTTCTGGTTCATGTGGGACGAGCTGTCGGAAGGGGCGCTCGGCGCGGTCATCCTCGCCGACACGCGCCGTCTGGAGGAGTGCTTCGCGGCCGTGGACTTCTTCGAGGAGCGCGGCCTCGCCTTCATCATCGCCATCAACGAGTTCGACGGCGGCTACCGCTACGACCCGGAGGAGGTGCGCGCGGCCCTCGACCTCGACCCCGGGATCCCGGTCGTCTGCTGCGACGCCAGGATCTCCAGCTCCGGTGTGCAGACCCTGCTCACCCTCGTGCGCCACCTCATCGCCCACGCCCCTGCACCCGCGCCGAGCCACAACGCCCGCATGTGACCCAGCCGCACCTCCCATGGAGCCGCCCCATGAGACACGCCCACAACGCCGGAGGCCGGCCATGAGCTACGAGCCGCCCCGTCCGGTACGGGGTCTGCTGCTCACCCCCGAGGACAGGGCGGCCCCCGCCCGCATCTCCAGGCTGCGCCGACTCGGCCTGGGGGAACGGCCCGAGCCCGCTCTGGACGCCTTCGCCGACCATCTCGGCCAGCTCACCGGGGCGCCGTACGCCATGGTCAACTTCATCGGTGAGGACCACCAGTTCTTCGCGGGTCTGTGCACCCCGGTGGTCGCGCCGGTGGTCCGGGAGGACGGCAGCAGGCCCGAGGTCGGCCGCATCCTGCCGCGCGACCACGGCTTCTGCCCCCATGTGGTGGTCCGCCGCAAGGCCCTGGTCCTGGAGGACGTCCGCGACTATCCCCGCTTCGCCGGCAATCCGGTCGTGGACGAGTACGGCATCCGCTCCTACCTCGGCGCCCCGCTCGTCGACAGATACGGCATGGTGCTCGGCACCGTGTGCGCCTCCGACGTCGCACCCCGGGCCTGGGGGCGGTCGGGACTGGACACCATCAAGGCGCTGGCCGCCGAACTCGTCGTACGCATCGAACGGTCCGAGGCCGACGGACTGCCCATCTGAGTGGCTCAGGGAAGGGGCGCGGCAGGGGGGATCCGGGAGGCGTGAAGGAAAGCTGAGGCGGCGGTTAAGAAAAGCTCGATGGACCACGGCCCGCGCATACGGCAGATTGCAGGGTGATTCCACCCCTGTGACCCGGTGCGGGCTTCTTCGGCATGCCTGCGGTCGGGAACCTCACCGACAGGAGCCGTACCGATGAAGGCGCTGGTCAAGGAGAAGGCGGAGCCCGGGCTGTGGCTCGTGGACGTTCCGGAGCCCGTCATCGGTCCCGGTGACGTACTGATCAAGGTCATGCGGACCGGTATCTGCGGCACCGACCTGCACATCCGGGCCTGGGACGGCTGGGCGCAGCAGGCCATCCGCACGCCGCTCGTGGTCGGGCACGAGTTCGTCGGACAGGTCGTGGAGGTCGGCCGGGACGTCGACGACATCCGGGTCGGCGACCGGGTCAGCGGTGAGGGCCACCTGGTGTGCGGCAAGTGCCGCAACTGTCTGGCCGGCCGCCGCCACCTGTGCCGGGCCACCGTCGGCCTCGGCGTCGGCCGGGACGGCGCGTTCGCCGAGTACGTCGCACTGCCCGCGTCCAACGTCTGGGTGCACCGTGTCCCCGTCGACCTCGACGTCGCCGCGATCTTCGACCCGTTCGGCAACGCCGTGCACACCGCGCTGTCCTTCCCACTGGTCGGCGAGGACGTCCTGATCACCGGTGCCGGCCCGATCGGTCTGATGGCCGCCGCCGTGGCCCGCCACGCCGGCGCCCGCAACGTCGTCATCACCGACGTCAGCGAGGAGCGCCTGGAACTCGCCCGCAAGATCGGCGTGAGCCTCGCCCTGAACGTCTCCCGGACGACCATCGCCGACGGACAGCGCGAGCTGGCCCTGCGCGAGGGCTTCGACATCGGCCTGGAGATGTCCGGCCGCGCCGAGGCCATGCGGGACATGATCGCCAACATGACGCACGGCGGCCGGATCGCCATGCTGGGCCTGCCGTCCCAGGAGTTCCCAGTGGACTGGGCCAGGATCGTCACCTCGATGATCACCATCAAGGGCATCTACGGCCGCGAGATGTTCGAGACCTGGTACGCGATGTCGGTGCTGCTGGAGGGCGGCCTGGACCTCGCCCCGGTGATCACCGGCCGGTACGACTACCGCGACTTCGAGTCGGCCTTCGCCGACGCGGCGAGCGGCACCGGCGGCAAGATCATTCTGGACTGGACCGTTTGATTTTCGGCTCGGTTCGCCTCCGGGGCACTCGGTGCCGGTGTCGAGAGCCCGACCGTGCTCAGCCCTTCGGGCCTGCGCGCGTTCGACCACTCGACACCGGCGCGCCCCTTCGGCTCACTCGCCCCCGCACTTGATGGAGTCCCTCATGTTCAACTCTGTTCGTGACGACCTGCGCGTCGCCCTCGACGAGATCCGCGCCGCCGGCCTGCACAAGCCCGAGCGCGTCATCGACAGCCCGCAGTCCGCGACCGTCAACGTCAGCGCCGGCGGCCGCCCCGGCGAGGTCCTCAACTTCTGCGCCAACAACTACCTCGGCCTCGCCGACCACCCCGAGGTGATCGCCGCCGCCCACCAGGCCCTGGACCGCTGGGGCTACGGCATGGCCTCCGTGCGCTTCATCTGCGGCACCCAGGAGGTGCACAAGGAGCTGGAGGCACGGCTGTCCGCCTTCCTCGGCCAGGAGGACACGATCCTGTACTCCTCCTGCTTCGACGCGAACGGCGGTGTCTTCGAGACCCTCCTCGGCGAGGAGGACGCGGTGATCTCCGACGCCCTCAACCACGCCTCCATCATCGACGGCATCCGGCTGTCCAAGGCCCGCCGCTTCCGCTACGCCAACCGCGATCTGGCGGACCTGGAGCGGCAGCTGAAGGAGGCCACCGAGGGCGGCGCGCGCCGCAAGCTGATCGTCACGGACGGCGTCTTCTCCATGGACGGCTACGTGGCCCCGCTCGGCGAGATCTGCGACCTCGCCGACCGCTACGAGGCGATGGTCATGGTCGACGACTCGCACGCCGTCGGCTTCGTCGGTCCCACCGGCCGCGGCACCCCGGAGCTGCACGGCGTCATGGACCGCGTCGACATCATCACCGGCACCCTCGGCAAGGCCCTCGGCGGCGCCTCCGGCGGTTATGTCGCCGCCCGCGCCGAGATCGTCGCCCTGCTGCGCCAGCGCTCCCGCCCGTACCTGTTCTCCAACACCCTCGCCCCGGTGATCGCCGCCGCCTCGCTGAAGGTCCTCGACCTGCTCGAGTCGGCCGACGACCTGCGCATCCGGCTCGCCGAGAACACCGCGCTCTTCCGCAGCCGGATGACCGCCGAGGGTTTCGACGTCCTCCCCGGCGACCACGCCATCGCCCCCGTGATGATCGGCGACGCGGCGAAGGCGGCCCGCATGGCGGAGCTGCTGCTGGAGCGGGGTGTCTACGTGATCGGCTTCTCCTACCCGGTCGTCCCGCAGGGCCAGGCCCGCATCCGCGTCCAGCTGTCCGCGGCGCACTCCACCGAGGACGTCGACCGTGCCGTGGACGCCTTCGTGGCCGCCCGCGCCGAGCTGGAGGCCTGACCAGCGCCGACACCTTGAGATAATTGCTCCATGATCGAGGCACGGCGGCTCCACATCCTCCGTGCGGTGGCCGACCACCGCACGGTCACCGCGGCAGCCGCCGCGCTCTATCTCACCCCGTCCGCCGTCTCCCAGCAGCTGGCGGCACTGGAGCAGGAAACCGGCCACCGCCTGGTCGAACGCAGCGCCAAGGGCGTACGGCTCACCCCGGCCGGTGAGATCCTGCTCGGCCACACCAACGCGGTTCTCGCCCAGCTGGAGCGGGCCGAGGCCGAACTGGCGGCCTACGGCTCGGGAGAGGCGGGCACCGTCACCGTGGCCGCGTTCGCGACCGGCATCGCCCAGGTGGTCGCGCCCGCCGTGGCCCGCCTGTCCGCCTCCGCGCCCGGCATACGCATCCGCGTCCAGGACGCCGAGGGGGACGCCAGCCTGCCCATGGTCCTGGACCGGCAGGTGGACGTCGCGGTCGCCGTCGAGTACCGCGGCGCCCCGCCCGCCGACGACCCCCGGCTCACCCACATGCCCCTGTACGCCGAGCCCTTCGACGCGGTCGTCCCGGTCGGCCACCGTCTCGCCGACGCCCCCGAGGTCCGGATAGCCGAGCTGGCCAAGGACCCGTGGATCGGGCCGTACCCCGGCAACCCCTGTCACGACGTGGTCGTCCTCGCCTGCGAGAGCGCCGGGTTCCAGCCCCGCCTGGAGCACTCCTCCGACGACTTCCGCGCCGTCGTAGCCCTGGCCTCGGCCGACGCGGGCGTGGCCCTCGTACCGCGCTCGGCTCTGCGCGGCATGGACCTCACGGGCGTGGTCGTCCGTCCCGTCGACGGTGTGGCCCCGACCCGCCGGGTGTTCGCGGCCGTACGGCGAGGGGCCGAGGGGCATCCGCTGATCCGTCAGGTGCTGGAGGCGCTGGGGGAGGCGGCCCGGGCGTGAGCCTTCGGTAACCAGCCCGTCTCATATCCGGGATAACGTCCCGGATATGAGAACCGAGGATCCCGACCCCGTAGACGCCCGGATCGGCGCCCGGCTGGCCGAACTCCGGGCCGGGCACGGCTGGTCCCTGGGCGAGCTGGCGGAGCGCAGCGGAGTGAGCCGGTCGACCCTGTCCCGGGCCGAGCGCGCCGAGATCAGTGCCACCGCGGCCCTCCTCAACCGCCTCTGCCATGTCTACGGACGCACCATGTCCCAGCTGCTCAGCGAGGTCGAGGCGGAACCCGCCCCGCTGGTACGGGCGGCCGGGCAGCCGGTGTGGCAGGACGACGCCTCCGGCTTCGTACGCCGGTCCGTGTCCCCGCCGCACGCCGGCCTGCGCGGCGAGCTGGTCGAGGGCCGGCTCACCCCCGGCGCCGACATCGCCTACGACCGTCCGCCCGTGCCCGGCCTGGAACAGCACCTGTGGCTCCTCGACGGCACGCTGGAGGTGACCGTCGGCGACACCGTCCACCACCTCGACGCGGGCGACTGTCTGCGGATGCGCGTCTTCGGGCCGACGCGGTTCCGCTCGGCCGGGCCCGAAACGGCACGCTATGTGCTGGCGGTGGTGCGGCCATGAGGGTGCTGCGCTGGAATGACGCCCAAGTACGGGACGGCAGCGAGGAATTGGCGGTTCTGCTGGCCGACACCGTGGCCGGGGGCGCCTCGGTCGGCTTCCTCGCGCCGCTCGCACGCGCACAGGCCGCCGGCTGGTGGCGGGAGCGGGCCGACGCGGTGGCGGCCGGACGGCTGGCGCTGTGGGTGGCCGTGGACGACACGGAGCGGGTGGCGGGCACGGTCGGCCTGGCCCTGCCCGACAAGCCGAACAGCCGCCACCGCGCCGAACTCGTGAAGCTGATGGTGCACCGCTCGGCGCGCGGCCAGGGCCTGGGGCGCAGGCTCCTCACCACCGCCGAGCAGGCGGCCGCCGCCACCGGCATCACCCTCCTCCACCTGGACACCGAGACCGGCAGCCCCGCCGAGCACCTCTACCGCGCGGCCGGCTGGACCCTCGCCGGTACCATCCCCGACTACGCGGCGAGCCCGTCCGGCGACCTGCGCCCGACGACCCTCTACTACAAGCGCGTGGGCTCACCCGCCGGGTGACTGTCAGTGGCAGGAGCTACGGTGCGTGGCATGCCCGATGCTGAAGACGTACGCCGTATCGCCCTGTCGCTGCCGGACACCACGGAGAAGATCGCCTGGAGCATGCCCACCTTCCGGGTGGCCGGGAAGATGTTCGCCACGCTCCCGGAGGACGAGACGTCCATCGCCGTGCGCTGTCCCAAGGAGGAGCGCGACGAACTGGTCATGGCCGAGCCGGAGAAGTTCTGGATCGCCGACCACGAGGCCCAGTTCGCCTGGGTGAGAGCGAGACTCGGCGCGCTGGAGGACGAGGACGAGCTGCGGGACATCCTCGCCGACTCCTGGCGCCAGGCCGCCCCGCCCCGACTCCTGGACGCGTACCCCGAATTGGGCATGTCCGGCGGTCGCTGAAAATCCCTCGGCGGGCACCGGGGCGGCGTGGCATGACCCCGCGCGGCGGGGCGCGTCGGGGGCGCGGTGAGGGCGGGGGAACCGGGAGGGGAGTACGCGCGATGACCGGTGCGGATGCACGGCGTGACATCGTTGCCCAACCGCGGGGCACGGCCGGTGACGAGCCCCCGGCTGTCTGGTCACCCGACTTCGCCCTGTTCTTCGTGGCCCGGGCCGCAGCCCGCCTCGGCGACACGATGCTGCCGGTGGCGCTCGCCGCCGGCCTGCTGGAACACGGGTACGGCGCGGGCGCGGTAGGCCTCGCCATGGCCTCCACGGCAGCCGCCTTCGCGGGGCTCGTAGTCTTCGGCGGGGTGATCGCGGACCGGTTCAGCACCCGTAGGCTGATGATCGGCGCCGACCTGGTCCGGCTCGTCACCCAGTCCCTCGCCGCCGGCCTGTTCTTCGCCGGGCATGTGGTCCTGTGGCAGATCTGCGCCATCGGCGTCGTCAACGGCGTGGCCGGAGCCGTCTTCCAGCCGGGCGTGGCCAGTATCGTGCCTTGGCTCGCCTCCGACATCCAGGGCGCCAACGGAGCGATCCGCATCGCCGAGTCGTCCGCGCAGCCGGCGGGTCCGGCCGTGGCCGGACTCCTGGTCGGCTTCGCCTCGCCCGGCGGTGTGTTCGCCGCGCACGCCGGCACCTACGCCGCCAGTGCCCTGTGCCTGCTGCTCCTGAGGCTTCCTCCGCTCCCCGCCGGCGCCCGCACCACCGGCCACGTCCTGCTGGTCTCCGGCGCGACGAGCCTCCTGGTGGCCGCGGCCCTGCTCTCGGTCCCCGCGATACGGGGGCTGACACGAGCCGACACACCGGCTCCCGCCCACTGAGCCCGGCCGCCCTGCCGGCAAGGACACCGCTCGGGGTGTGGCCGCCGGGCATGGTCGGTGCGGCGGCCGTGGTGGTGCGGCGGCTGTTGAGCCGGGCCGCGCTCGGACCCCGGCTCGCACGGGCCCCGACCCGCAACCGGACCGGCGCCCCGCTCACACTCGCGACGACACCCGCCCCGCTCCCACGAATCGACCGATGCGCTCCCGCAGACCGCGCGCATCGAGCCCGTGCGCGGCCACATGCTCCTCGATCGTGCCGTAGCGCCGCAGCTCACGCCGTCCGACGCCGAGCCCCAGCACCCGGTGCGGGACATCGGCCAGCGCCTCGCTCACGGCCGTCGTCGACGTCCCCGCGAGGTACGGCTCCACGAGCACGACGTCCGTGCCCGCCCACTGTGCGGCCCGGCGCAGCCCGGCCGCGTCGAAGGGCCGGACGGTCGTCGCGTACAGCACGGTCACGTCCAGCCCCTCCGTGGCGGCGAGCACGGCGTCCAGCACCGGCCCGACCGCGACGACCACACCGGAGCGCCCCTCACGAACCGTCAGGAAGTGCTCCCCGTCGATCACCCGCCCCTGCCGGTTGGCCTGCACGGAAAGCCGGACGTACACCTTGTCGTCCCCCGCGGCCGCCGCGTGCCACAGCAGCGTCTCGGCCTCGTCGGGATGCCCGGGCACGTGTACGGTCCAGCCGTCCAGGGTGTCGAGCAGCGCCACGTCGCCGGGCGCCATGTGGGTGTAGCCGCCGGCCGGCCAGTCGAAGGAGGCGGCCGCGCTCACCAGCACCGCGCCGGCGTTCTGGTGCCCGAGGTCCAGCTTGACCTGTTCGAAGGGCCGCTCCACGAGGAAGGGGGCGAAGGTGTGCACGATCGGCCTCAGCCCGGTGAGCGCAAGACCGGCCGCGGCCCCGACCAGCAGCTGCTCGCGGATGCCCACGTTGATCACCCGGTCCGGGTGCCGGCGCAGGGCCTCGGCGAAGCCGTCCTTGCCGATCTCGGCGAGGACGACCGCGACCCGTGGATCCTCGTCCAGCAGCCGGGAGACGACGGGGGCGAAACGGTCACGCATGGTGTCCATGAGGATGGACCCTTTCCACTGGAATTCGGCAGGGACGAGGGGGTCAGGCGTTCTTGGGCTCGACGCGGGCGACGACCATGTGCGGGCGCCCCGGATGCGGGGCGGTGAACGCGGCGTACAGGGCCGCGTGGTCGCGACCGTCGACGGTCACCGCGGACCAGCCGGCGGCCTCGAACCGGGCGGCGATCCCGCCGGGCCGGGCGTGGCCGGCGGAGGAGTTGTCGATCACGACGGTGTGCAGCCGTTCGAGCCCGGCGGGCCCGGCGAAGGCGATCGCCTCGTGGTTGCTGCCCTCGTCCAGCTCGGCGTCCCCGACCAGCACCCAGACGGCCGGTTCGGACAGGCCCTGCGCCCGCAGCCCCAGCGCGGTGCCCACGGCGATCGGCAGCCCGTGCCCGAGCGACCCGCTGCCGATCTCCGCCCCCGGCACCAGCACCCGGTCGGGGTGGTGCCCGAGCGGGGAGTCGTACGAGCCGAAGCCCGGCAGCCGGCCGACCGGCACGAAACCCTTCGCGGCCA
This sequence comes from Streptomyces sp. NPDC101151, assembly GCF_044768335.1. Lineage (NCBI taxonomy): Bacteria > Bacillati > Actinomycetota > Actinomycetes > Kitasatosporales > Streptomycetaceae > Streptomyces > Streptomyces sp. NPDC101151. The sequence continues at coordinate 256,736 of NZ_JBIWPP010000003.1, forward strand.
GCACCGCGTAGTACGCCATCGGCCCGTGTCCCTTGCTCAGCAGGAACCGGTCCCGGGCGGGGTCCTCCCTTCGTTCCGGCGTGACCCGGAGCACCCGGTCGTAGAGCACCCACAGCACGTCGAGCGTGGAGGTGGCCGCGGGGCCGTGCTTCTCGTCGCCCGTCATGAGCGCCATGAGCCGGGGCAGGTCCTCATAGCCGTGGATGTGGTTGTCGTTCGCGGTGATCGTCATGCCGACGAGCGTGCAACCTCAACCAAGCTTGAGGTCAACCGGAAACGGGTGCGCGACCACCGACCCGAGTGCGGTATTGTTTCCCTGCGCGTTTCGACCGGGGAAACCCCAGGTCAAACGGCACCGGGACGTGGCGCAGCTTGGTAGCGCACTTGACTGGGGGTCAAGGGGTCGCAGGTTCAAATCCTGTCGTCCCGACCAGCTTTGATGCCGGTCGGAGGCCGTCTTCTCAGGGATGAGCGGACGGCCTTTGTCGTGTCTGGGCCGCTCTCGGTTGCGGCTCCCTCTGTTCGGCCTCGCCGTTGGGGAGCATGGGGCGGTGGTCGCCGGTGGCGATCCTGGCGACCATTCCGGCGATCTGCGCGCAGGCTCGCGTGATCTCGCGCTGGGTCTGGTTCCGCTCGCTGACGACCGCCCCGAGCAGCAGCGCGGTCAGGGAGGCGGAGCCGTTGAACGCCTGCAGGGTGATCATGTTGGTGAGCAGGTCTTGACCGGCGAACGGGCCCGATTCCTGGGCGGCCGCGATGATCGCAAAGGTAGACACGGCCAGTGCGCAGGACACGGCCCCGGCCAGCTGGAAGCGGAAGGCCGCCCAGAACAACAGCGGGAAGCCGAGGAACAGGAGCGGCGCGGGACCGGTCTCGACGAGTCCGATGCCGACCGTGGCTGCGACCAGCAGCAGTCCTTCCACCCACCGGGACGGCGGCGCGTGCCTCGGCAGGCGTGCCGATCTGAGTACGAGCAGGAAAGGCGTGACCACCAGGACCCCCATCGCGTCGCCGGTCCACCACACCGACCACGTGGGCCAGAAGTCGGCGGTGCTCAGCACTCCGGCCAGGACCAGGGTCGCGCTGCCCGTCGTGGAGCTGATCAGCATCCCGGTGAACGCGCCGAGAAAGATCAGCGCGAGTGCGTCCCGCAGCCGGTCCAGCTCGTTGTGGAACCCCGCGCGGCGGAGCAGCAGGTAGGAGCAGACGGGCGCGAGGGTGTTGCCCGCCGCGATCACGAGCACGGCCGGGAGTGTCGGTCCCAGCGAGAGGTTGACCAGGAACGCGCCGAGTGCGATCGCGGGCCAGACCCGCGGGCCGCGGATGAGCAGACTCGCCACCGCGATCCCGCTCGGCGGCCACAGCGGGGTGACCTGGCCGCGCACCAGTTGCTGGAGCAGTCCCACCTTGGCCGAGCCGAAATACAGCGCGGCGATGACACAGATCTCCAGGACGGCCAAGCCGCCCCGTCTGAGCCGGTCCTGCCGCGCGACAGCCATCGGGCGACCTCCGTGTCGATATCGCCCCGAAGACCATCATCCGTCGAATCCCCCGGATCCTCCAGGCCACTGGTGGCCTGCGAGATCGGCACCGCACAGCCGGACGGGCGGGAGTCAGGCCGGCGGGGTGCGCAGGGCGAGGATGGCCATGTCGTCGTGACCGTCGCTCGGGTGGTGATCGGCCAGCGCCTGGACGAGCTCCGGCAGGGGCAGGCCGGCATGTACGGCGGCGAGCTTGGCGAGCGTGTTCAGACTCTCGTCGATCGCGTGGGCCGGATGTTCGACCAGCCCGTCGGTGAAGAAGAGAACGGTGGAGGCAGGAGGCACGAAGCGGGAGTGGTCGGGGCGGGACACCTTGGTGTCGACGCCGAGCGGCACGCCTGGCTCGGCGAACAGGTATTCCACCTGGTGGTCAGGGGTGATCAGCAGGGGCGGGACATGGCCCGCGGTGCTCCAGCGGAGCCGCCAGCCCGGTCCCTCCGGCTCGATGCGGGCCAGGGTGGTGGTCGTGACGGGATTGTCCGTGATGGCCTGCAGGATCCGGTCGAGCTGGGCGAGGATCGTGCCGGGCGGATTGCTCTGGTCGAACAGCAGGGCGCGCAGCATGTTGCGGGTGGAGGCCATGGCGGCCGCGGCCTGCAGATCGTGGCCGACCACGTCGCCGATGACGACGGCCACCACGTTGTCGGGCAGCGGGATGGCGTCGTACCAGTCGCCGCCAAGTTGACTGGGCTCGGCGGCGGGCCGGTAGATGGTGGCGGCGGTGAACGGATGCAGATCGGGCAGGGTGGGCAACAGCAGCCGCTGGAACTGTTCGGCTCCGACACGAATCCGTTCGAAGAGGCGGACGTTCTCGATCGCGATGCCGGCGGCGCTGGCCAGGGCGACGACGACGTTCTCGTCGTGCACGTCGAAGGGCTGTCCGTCGTACCGCTCGGAGAGGTAGAGGTCGCCGTAGATCTCGCCGCGCACGGTGATGGCGACGCCCAGCAGGGAGCGCATGCACGGGTGTCCCGGCGGGAACCCGGTGGAGGACGGATGGGTCGCGATGTCGTCGACCCGCAGGGGTGTGGCGTAGCGGATCAGGTGGCCGAGGACGCCCCGGCCACGAGGCAGGCCGACGTCGGCCAGATCATTGCGCTCCTGCTCGGACAGACCGGCCGAGATGAACTGCGTCAGGCGCTCTCCGGACTCGTTGAGCACGCCCAGTGCGCCGTATCGGGCGCCGACCAGGTCCATGGCGGTGGTCACGATGCGGTGCAGCACCGCGGGCAGTTCCACCTCGCGGGTGATGGCCACGACCGCGTCCAACAGGCCCTGCAGCCGGTCCATGGAGGACAGCAGGGAGCGCAGCTGGTCGTCGATCCGGCCCAGCTCACACCGCAGACGCTGGTGCAGGTCGGGGAGCGCCGGCTGCCGCGGCTGTCTCCCCGGCCTCTCTCCCGCCATCATCCCGGCCTCCTGACACGATCCCGAGCACGTCGAGACCACGGCGTGGCACGGTGGATCTGGGCAAAAGGCTATTACGTCACAAGCGGGCGCCCCACCCGGAGTGTCGGTGGGCCGGGGCCGCCCCGGTGCGGGGCCGCCCCCGTCGTCGTCAGCGCGTGGCCGCCATCCGCGCGTAGCGCGCCTGCATGATCTTCGGGTACCGGGCGGTGAACACGGCCGGAGCCATGAAGCCGAGGACCTGGATCGTGACCTTGACCCCTGTGCCCGCGCCGGCCAGACCGCACGCCGTCAGGGCGATCGCGGTCAGCGTGAAGGCCGCGGCCCAGGCAGCCGTGATGACCACGTTGATGCGCAGGAACTGCGGCGTGTGCCAGAACTTCTCCGGTGTCGTACGGCGGGCGATGCCCAGGGTGAAGGGCCGGCGGAGGGCGAGGGTGGCCCACGCTGTCAGGGCCAGCCAGGCGAAGGACAGGGCCCCGCCGTAGTCGGAGACGGAGGAGTCCGGGGCGGCGAAGGCCACCGCGGTCAGGGCCGCGAAGAAGACGGCGGTGCTGCACTCCAGGATCAGCGCGTCCGCGGCCATGCCCGCCTTGAGGTTCACGGCTATCAGTGCCAGGCCCGTGACCAGGCCGGCCAGGGCGCTCCACTGCCAGCCGAGCGGGGAGAGGCAGGCGTAGACGATCCAGGGGGCGAAGCCGCGCAGGTAGTGCATTGCAGACCCCTCCGAGGGGTAAGGACCGGATCCGGTGCGCCGATCCGGCGATATTCCACTACTGACATGTCGAAGTTATGAGGTCAGCTGTGACATGTCAATGGTGGAGTTACGGTGGTGGGCATGAGCCTTCGCCACGCACTCCTCGGCCTGCTGGTCGACCGGCCCGCCAGCGGCTACGACCTCATGAAGCTCTTCGACACCTCGCTGGCCCACGTCTGGCCCGCCACGCAGAGCCAGGTGTACGGGGAACTGAACCGGCTCGCGGAGGCCGGGCTGGTCGACGTCTCCGCCGAGGGGCCGCGCCGGCGCAAGGAGTACACGATCACCGGGCAGGGGCGGCAGGAACTGGGCAGCTGGCTGGCGGCTCCCACGCAGCGGCAGCCGCGCCGCAGCGAGCTGCTGCTGAAGGTGTTCTTCCTGCACCTGGCCACGCCGGAGCAGACCCGGGCCATGCTCGCCGAGCGGGAGAAGCGGGCCGCCGCCGACCACGAGCGGCTCGCGGCGCTGCGGGCCGCGCTGGAGAGCGAGGAGGGACCGCTGACCGTCAACGGGCGCATCGCCCTGGAGTACGGGCTGCGCTGGGCCGAGATGGAGCGGGACTGGGCGGGCTGGGCCGCCGCGCAGATCGAGGGATGAGCACACGCCGCCCTTGCCGCCGTACGGGTGGCGGCAAGGGCGCGGGGCTCAGGACACGACGCCGACGTGGGCGAGGGCCTGCTTCAGCAGCGCCCCGTGCCCGCCCGGCATCTCGCTCTGGACGGCCATGGAGGCGGCCTCGTGCGGCCTGAACCAGACCAGGTCCAGCGCGTCCTGCCGGGGCCGGCAGTCGCCGGTCACCGGGACGACATAGGCGAGTGACACCGCGTGCTGGCGCGGGTCGTGGTACGGCGTGATGCCGGCCGTCGGGAAGTACTCCGCGACGGTGAACGGCTGCAGGGAGGCCGGCACCCGGGGCAGGGCGACCGGGCCGAGGTCCTTCTCCAGGTGGCGCAGCAGTGCGTCACGGACCCGCTCGTGGTGCAGAACCCGGCCGGAGACCAGAGTCCGGTTGACCGTTCCGTCCGGGCCGATGCGCAGCAGCAGTCCGATGCTCGTGACTTCGCCGCTGTCGTCCACGCGCACGGGCACGGCCTCGACGTACAGGATCGGCATGCGGGCCCTGGCCATTTCCAGCTCGTCCGAGCTCAGCCAGCCGGGCGTGGTTTCGGTCATGTCAGACATTGCTTGATCATACTTTCCGGGTGGGGCGCCCGCTCAGTTGCGGGCCGGATCGTTCGGGGGCAGTCCGTACAGTCGGCGGGCGTTGTCGCGGCCCGTCCAGGCCGCGATGCGCAGGGCGTCGGGCAGGCTCAACTCATCGGCGTCCACCCGGGCTTGCAGCATTTCGGCCAGTCCCTGCCGGAAGGACAGCGCGCCCAGGTGGTGGAACTCGGCCACACCATAGGCGTCGGAGCTGTACAGCAGTTTGCGGAACGGGGTGATCTCCAGTGCCTCCTCGAGCACCGCCCGGCAGCGGGCCGGGCCGGTGTAGTGCAGGGCCAGCCCGACATCCAGGTACACGCGTTCGAACACGGTGGCCAGGTAGGCGGCCTGGCGCTGGTACGGCCAGCAGTGCAGCAGCAGGACCGGGATCGTGCCGGCCGTCAGCTGCAGCCAGTCCGTGAGCAGGGCGGGGTCGGCATGGTGCAGCCGTAGGTCGGCGTCCCCGAAGCCGGTGTGCAGTTGGAGCGGCAGGCCCAGGTCGACAGCCGTCCACAGCAGGTGCCGTACGAGGACCGGTTCGGTCAGGCGTCCGCCGCGCGCGAGCCAGTGCCGGGCGGCCTGAGCCACTTCCGTGTCCGTGGGGCGCTGCGGGGCGAGGGCGAAGCCCGTGCGGTAGGCCGCCACCGACTTCACCGCCACGGCGCCCGCCCGTCGTACGGCCTCCTCGGCGGCCGCCGGGAACACGGCTGCGTACTCGCCCGCCTCGACGCCCCGCGCGGCCACGGCCTCGGCGACCTGCTCCAGCCGTACGACCTCGTGGGCGGCTCCGCCTGCGGCTGAGGCCAGTTCGGCGGGGGAGGTGACGGGGTGCGGGGCGTAGCCGGTGTCGACGCAGAAGGCCTCGGCTCCCGCGGCAGTCAGGAAGCGGCGGTTGACCTCGCGCCAGCCCAGCTCGGCGCGCCGGGCGAGGTAGTCGGCGGCGGGTGCGTGCCGGGGCAGGTCCAGCAGGGGTGCGCAGTGGCGGCGTACGGCCACGCCCACCGGGCTGTCGAAGGCCGACATGCCCGGCCAGGCCTCGCCCTCGGTGATCAGCGACTCGAACTGCTCGGGCGCGAGATCGGCTGTCACCGCGCCGTGGCAGTGGTGGTCGACCAGGGGGAGCGCGGCGAGGGCCTCGTGGACCGGGCCGGGGGCGGGCATCGTCAGTACTTCCAGCGGTAGGCGGCCGCCACCTGCGCGTCGTCCAGGCCGTCCACGGCCGCCGACTCCCCGAGCCGTACGGCGGTCACCGCGTCCGCCAGGACCGGGCCCAGCGCGGCCCGCAGCACCCCGTCGGCACGGAACTCGCGGACGGCCTGCTGCAACGAGGCCGGCAGGCGCTCCACCCCGCGGGCGGCCGCCTCCTCCTGGCCGTAGCGGGCCGGGTCCCCGGTGACCTCCTCGGGCAGCGGCCGGGACGCCGTCATCCCGTCGAGGCCCGCGGCGATGACACAGCCCAGCGCGAGATACGGATTGGCGGCCAGGTCGACAGGCTTGATCTCCATGTTGGCGTCCTGGTCCTGACGGCCCGTCGTGCCGGTGACGATCCGCAGCGCGGCCTCGCGGGTCTCCCGGCCCCAGGCGGTGAACACCCCTGCCCACCGGGACGGTTTGAGCCGCAGATAGCTGGCCGGGCTCGGCGCGGTCACCGCGGTCAGCGCGGGCAGATGGGCGAGCACTCCGGCCACGAACGACTCCGCCTCGGCCCTCATGCCGTACCGGCCCTCGCCGCCGGAGTGCAGGTTCACCCCGTCGCGCCAGGCCGACAGATGCAGATGGCCGCCGTTGCCGACGCCCTCGGCGAGGAAGGCCGGCGCGAAGGACACCTTCAGCTGGTGCCGCTGTGCCACCGCCCGGATCGTCTGCCGCACCAGCACACTGCGGTCGGCCGCCGCCACCGGGTCCAGCGCGCCCACCGAGACCTCGAACTGCCCGGCCGCGTACTCGGGATGGATCTGGCCGACCTCCACGCCCTGGGCCGCGAACGCCGCCAGCAGGTCGGCGACATAGTCGCTCAGTTCCACCTGCCGGACCGCGCCGTACGCAGGCCCGGAGACCGCCGGGACGAACTCCCCGCCCGGCGCCGAGCCCAGCCCCACCGCCCACTCGATCTCGACGGCCGCCTTGAAGGCGAGGCCGTGCCGTTCGGCGGCGTCCGCGACGATCCGGCGCAGAAAGGTCCGGGTACAGCCGGGATGCCGCTCCCCCTCCTGGGTGATCCGGTCAACGGGCGCCCACGCCCAGCCGGGCTGCCCGGCCAGGGACACCAGCTGGTCGAGGTCGGGGTAGAGCCGGAGGTCGCCGTCGGGGGAGCCGAGGACGTCGGTGCTGACGATCGAGTCGTCGGCCAGGAACGTGTCGAACACCGGTGACATGCCGACACCCCAGGCCACGGCCGCCTCCAGCCGAGCCGTGGGGACCGTCTTGACCCGGCCGATGCCCGCCGTGTCCACATAGGCGAGGACGATCCCGTGCACGCCGTCCGCTGCCAGCTCGGCGGCGAGGGCGGTGACCCGCTTCAGATCGTCGGGGCGCCCGCCGGGCACGGGATCGGCAAGGGTGGTCATGCGTCCTCCTCGACGGGCTCGGCCCCGGCCGGGGCCGGGGGACCCGCTCTGCTCCCGCTGGGTCGGGGTCAGGGTTTCACGGCCACCGCGCCGTACTGCGGCACCGCGGCGGCGTCGGGCTCGGCGCGCCACCGCGAGCACGGCACCAGACCCGGCCCGACCGGCTCCAGACCCTCGAGGAAGGAGGCGATCTCGGCGCGGCCGCGGGCGGTGATCGGCGGTGTGGCGTTGGCGTTCCAGAACTCCATCGCGGCGACGTTCCCCTCGCCGCCCACCTCGGCGTCGTAGGTCGGGTGGGTGAGCACCAGGTGGCTGCCGGAGGGGACCGCGGCCATGATCTGCCGCACGATGTCCCGGGCCTTGTCGGTGTCCAGGACGAAGTTGAGGATGCCCAGCATCATCACCGAGACCGGCCGGTCCAGGTCGAGTGTCTCGGCGGCGCGCCGGACGATGACGTCCGGGTCGTGCACATCGGCGTCGATGTAGTCGGTGACGCCCTCGGGGGAGCTGGTGAGCAGCGAGCGGGCGTGCACGAGCACGATCGGGTCGTTGTCGACGTACACGATCCGCGACTCGGGGGCGATCCGCTGGGCGATCTCGTGGGTGTTGTCGACCGTGGGCAGTCCGGTGCCGACGTCGAGGAACTGGCGCAGTCCGCGCTCGGCGGTCAGGAAGCTCACCGCCCGCCCGAGGAAGTCCCGGTCCGCGCGCGCAACCGCCCGGATCACCGGGAACATCCCGGCGACGTGCTCGGCGACCCGCTGGTCGACCTCGTAGTTGTCCTTGCCGCCGATCCAGTAGTTCCAGACCCGGGCGTTGTGCGCCACGGAGGTGTTCAGCCTCGCCGGTCCGGCCGTCGGGGAATGACCCTCACTCACGTCGCCGCCCTTCTCGCATGCGGTTGTCCGCCGTCATTGTGCCGCTCCTTGATCGCGCTGTCCCGGGAAACGCGCACCGTGGGGGTACGGGCACGCTCCGGAGCGCACCGGTGCATGAGGAACACTGGACCCTTCGGTGCGCACCCGCCCACCTGGTATTCCGTTCCCGGCAGGAAAGAAGGACATGCCCGCCACGCCCGCGTCCCTCCTCGACGTCCCCGCCCCGCCCGTCGGTTCTGCCGGCATCCGGCTCGTCGTCACCGACATGGACGGCACCCTGCTGGACGACGCCAAGCGGATACCGGACGGCCTGTGGCCGATGCTCGCCGAACTGCGCCGCCGCGGAGTGCTGTTCAGCCCGGCGAGCGGCCGCCAGTACGCCACCCTGCCGCGGCAGTTCGCCGAGGTCGCCGAGGGCATGGTGTTCATCGCGGAGAACGGCACCTATGTGGTCCGTGACGGCGTGGAGCTGAGCTCGGACCCGCTCGACCGGTCCGTCGCCGCGGACCTGGCCCGTACGGTACGGCGGCTGGTGGCGCAGGGCGTCGACGTGGGCGCCGTGGTCTGCGGCAAGCGGTCGGCGTACGTCGAGCGGACCGACGAGGCGTTCCTGGCGGAGGTGCGCAAGTACTACGTCGAGCACCGGATCGTCGGGGACGTCACCGCCGTCGAGGACGACGTGATCAAGGTGGCGCTGTTCGACTTCGGGTCCGCCGAGCACACCACCGCCCCGGCCCTCGGGGACTTCGCCGCCACCCACCAGGTCGTGGTCTCCGGCGACCACTGGGTCGACGTCATGAACCGCACAGCCGACAAGGGCGCCGCACTGCGCGGCCTGCAGGGCGAGCTGGGCATCACGCCCGCGCAGACGATGGTGTTCGGCGACTACCTCAACGACCTGGAGATGCTGGACGCCGCCGACTGGTCCTTCGCCATGTCCAACGCCCACCCGGAGGTCAAGCGCCGCGCCCGCCACCTCGCCCCGTCCAACAACGACAACGGGGTGCTGCGGACCGTCGCCCGGGTCCTCGGCATACCGCTGCCGCTGGCCTAGACCCGGCCCGCCTCCCGCCGGGTGTCAGCCTGCGGACTTGCGGCCCACCGCGCCGTACAGGGAGATCGGGCCGCCGGTGTCCGGCGCCTGCTCGGGCCGCCAGTCGGCCACCGACACGATGCCCGGCTCCAGCAGGTCGAGTCCCCTGAAGAATGTGCCCACTTCGGCCTGCGAGCGGGCCACCAGGGTCACTCCGCCCGCCGCGTAGGCGGCGATGCCCCGCTGGACGTTCTCCGGTTCGAAGTCGGCCGTCATCGTCGACAGCACCAGGCAGCTGCCCGGGGCCAGCGCGTCGACGAGCGTGTCGACCAGGTGGTGGGCACCGTCCTCGTCGGCGACGAAGTGCAGCAGTGCGATCAGGGACAGGGCGACCGGGCGGTCGAAGTCCAGGACCCGGGCCGCCTGTTCGACGATGGAGCGCGGATCGCGGGCGTCGGCCTGGACGTACTCGGTGACGCCCTCGGGGGTGCCGCGCAGCAGTGCGCTCGCGTGGGCCAGCACGATCGGGTCGTTGTCGACGTAGACGACGCGGGCGTCCCGGGCGACGGACTGGGCTATCTGGTGCAGGTTGGGCTCGGTCGGTATGCCGGTGCCGATGTCCAGGAACTGGCGGATGCCCGCGTCCTCGGCCAGTGCTCGGGTGGCGCGGCGCATGAAGGCCCGGTTGGCGAGGGCGGCCCGCGGGGCACCCCCGTCGATCGCCGTGATCCGACGGCCGAGTTGCTCGTCGACGGGGTAGTTGTCCTTGCCGCCGAGGAACCAGTCGTAGACCCTGGCCGGATGCGGCCGGGTGGTGTCGATCTCCTGGGCTGCCGGTCCGGTCCCCGTCACGACCTGCTCCTCCGCTCGATCCTGCCCCCTCGTCCACAGCGGGGGCGTTCGAGCAGTGTGACACGATCACCCGCACGCCGCAGACAGGCTGCGGCCGCCTGCCCGTCCAGGGCGGCCCGTACCAACGCGGTTGCCGGCACGGCGCGTTCGGTGTGCCCGGCGGGCTTTTCCCCGAGCGGACACCGGCTCACGGCCGACCCGCTCGTCGCGGTCCATGGCTAGGGCCTGAGCGGGTCGTGGCCCAGTGTCATCAGCCGGTGCCTGCGGCGGGTGTCCTGCGGCGTGCTCTCCGGCCCGGGCCCGTTCCCGGTGTCCACCAGATCGTCGACCGTGTCGACCACCTGGTACATCACCCGGACGTCGTCGTCCGTGAGATCGGTACGGCGCTTCTGGAGGATGGCGAGGACATGCTGCCCGGTGAGCGTCCCCGCCTCCGCAGGCCGTGGCTCGGCCTCCTCGTCCGCGTCACGGACCGTGAGCCAGGACGCGAGTTCCATCGAGGTCATGTTCACCACGCGGTGGAAGTCCTGCCACAGTGCGTCGAGTTCGAGGGCGTCGGCCACGGGTGTTCCCTTCCCTGGGAGGGTGTGCGTGCACGTGTCGTCCGGGCGCTGTCAGCCGCCGTCGCGCGGCTGGTTCTCGGCCTCGAACATCCAGCGCTGCTTCTCCAGGTCGGCGGTGAGGGAGATCAACAGGTCCTGGGTGACCGGATCGGGCTTCGCAGTCGCCGCGATCCGCTCGCGCAGCCGCCCGATCTCCGCCGTCAACACCGACACCATCAACTCCACCACCTCGGTGTCGCGCAGCCGTCCGTCCTTGGTGCCGGGCAGGGCGAAGGTGGAGGCGATGGTCTCGGGCCGCCCGTCCGGCGGGACGCCCAGTGCGGCGGCGCGCTCGGCGACCGTGTCGGAGTAGGTGCGGGCCGTCGCGACGACCTCGTCCAGCTGGAGGTGGATCGAGCGGAACCGCGGCCCCACGATGTTCCAGTGCGCCTGCTTGCCGATCAGCGACAGCCCGAGCAGGTCCACGAGGGTCTCCTGCAGGGCGGTGCCGGTGACGCCGAGCGCCTTCCCGGGCAGCGTGCTCTTCACCACGGTCATGGTGCCTGTCCCCTTTCGCGATCCGGATGCCGTTGCGTCCGGATCGCACGCGGGTGCCCGGCGCGAAGGGGTGCAAACATGCCCGGATCAGCGGGGGAGAGCCCCGTCGAGGAAGCGGATCACCTCCGCGAAGACGTCCGCCCGGTTCGTCTCGTTGAAGACCTCGTGCCGCGCCCCGGCGAAGATCCGCTCGGCCGTCCGCCCGCCACCGAGCCGCTCCACGCCGATGCGGCTTCCGGGCAGCGGAACCAGCCGGTCCTCGTCCCCGTGCAGCCACTGCAGCGGCAGTGGGCCGACGTGGCCGCCCTCGTCGACGGTCTTCAGCGTCCGTACGAACGCCTGGAGCGTCGGCCGCTTCATCGGGCCGTGCCAGACCAGCGGGTCGGCGGCGTACGAGGCGCCCACGGCCGGGTCGCGGGAGAGCGCGCCGGGGCTGATCGGGGTGTCCGGGATCTCGTCCAGGGCGAGCAGCCGCCCGGGCAGCTCCCAGGCGCCGATCACCGGCCCGGACAGGATCAGCGCGCTCAGCTCCGCGCCGTACCGCTGGGCGTACCGGGCCGCGATCAGTCCGCCCATGGAGTGACCGACCATGACGAGCGGGAGGCCCGGATGCCCGGCGCGGGCGAGGTCCGCCACCGTGTGCACGTCGCTGACGACGTCCTCGAAGTCCTCGATCACCACGCGCTCGCCGGCCGACTTTCCGTGTCCGACGTGATCGGGCCCGTACACGGCCGCCCCGTGCCCGGCGAGGATGCCCGCCAGTTCGTCGTACCGGCCCGCGTGCTCGCCGTACCCGTGCACCACGACGGCCAGGTAGCGCGGCTCGGGGTGCGGCCACTCGCGTACGGCGATGCCGTCGAGGATGTGCTCGCGCACGTGGGCCATGTCTCCTCCGGCTTCCTGGGTGAAGGTACGGGAGGATCTTCCCAGGGGGCCGGGCGGAGGTCTATAGTCTAAAACTAGCAGTGCTAATTAAGAGGCTCAGCTGCACATCCGTACATTCGTGCTGATCCACAGCGTCGTCGGTCAGGAGTCCAAGCCGTGCGTCCCGTCCACTTCGCGGCCGCCCGCCGCACCCCCATCGGAAAGCTCCGCGGGGCCCTGTCCTCCGTGCGGCCCGACGACCTCGCGGCGACCGTGATCCGCCATGTGGTTGCCGACGTGCCCGCGCTCGACCCCGCCCGGATCGACGACGTCTACTGGGGCGCCGCCAACCAGGCCGGTGAGGACAACCGCAACATCGCCCGCATGGCCGCGCTGCTGGCCGGTCTGCCCGAGTCCGTGCCCGGCGCCACCGTCAACCGGCTGTGCGCCTCCGGCCTCGAGGCGGTCACCACCGCGGCGCGCACCATCGCCGCGGGAGAGGCCGACATCCTGATCGCGGGCGGCTCCGAGTCGATGAGCCGCGCCCCCTTCGTGCTGCCCCGCCCCGACGAGGCCCTGCCGCAGCGCATCGAGACCCATGACACCCGACTCGGCTGGCGCCTGGTCAACCCGGCCATGAAGGACCTGCACGGTCTGCTGTCCATGGGGGAGACGGCCGAGGAGGTCGCCGAGCGGTACGGCGTCTCCCGCGCACGGCAGGACGAGTTCGCCCTGCGCAGCCACCGGCTGGCCGCCGCCGCACGCAAGAACGGCCACTTCGACGACGAACTCCTGCCCGTGGAACGCCCGGACGGCATCACGGTCACGCAGGACGAGTGCGTCCGCGAGGACACCTCGCTGGAGAAGCTGTCCCGTCTCAAGCCGGTCTTCCGCGCGGGCGGCACGGTCACGGCGGGCAACGCCTCGCCGATGAACGACGGCGCGGCCGGGCTGCTGCTGGTCAGCGAGGAGGCCCTGAACGAGCTGGGTCTGGAGTCCCTCGGCCGGTATGTCGCCGGCGCCTCGGCGGGCGTCCACCCCGACGTGATGGGTATCGGCCCGGTCCCCGCCACCCGCAAGGCGCTCGCCCGGGCCGGCTGGGAGATCGGCGACCTGCAGGAGGCCGAGTTCAACGAGGCGTTCGCCGCCCAGGCACTGGCCTGCGTCGACCAGCTCGGCATCGACCCGGACCTGGTCAACCCCACCGGCGGCGCGATCGCCCTCGGCCATCCGCTCGGCTGTTCCGGCGCCCGCATCCTGACGACGCTGCTGCACCGGATGCGGCGCACGGGTGCCGAGCGGGGCCTGGCGACCATGTGCGTCGGGGTGGGGCAGGGCAGCGCGATGCTGGTCGAGAGGCACTGACAGCTCTTCAACGGGGGGTCCCCGCAAGGGGATTCGGATACACGAGCCGTAGCAAGGAACGGAGCATCACCCCATGGCAACCCTGTCCGTCGCCGCCATCCTCGCCGAGAACGCCCGGCGCCGCCCCCGTAAGACCGCTCTGGTCGAAGGTGATCTGCGGCTGTCCTTCGACGAGGTGTGGCGGCGGGCCAGGGCGCAGGCGGGCGCGCTCACCGGGCTGGGCGTACGACCGGGGGACCGGGTCGCCCTGATGGCCCCCAACACCGTCGAGTTCCCGATCGCCTACTACGCGATCGCCGCGGCGGGCGGAGTCGTCGTCCCCGTGCATCTGCTGCTGTCCCGGCCGGAGGTCGAGCACGTCCTGAAGGACAGCGGCGCCACACTGCTCCTGGTCCACCCGGCGCAGGCGGAGACCGGACGGGCCGCCGCCGAAGCCCTCGGCGTCCAGGCGGTCACCCTGGGTGAGGAGTTCGACGGGCACGCGGCTCACGCCACCCCGCCGGCCTCCTACGTCACCCGCGCCGCCGACGACCCGGCGGTCGTCTTCTACACCAGCGGCACCACGGGAGTCCCCAAGGGCGCCGTGCTCAGCCATCTGAACCTGGTGATGAACGCGACGGTCAACGCCTTCGACGCCAACGACATCCGCGCCGACGACATCGCGCTCGGCGCGCTGCCGCTGTTCCACGCCTTCGGCCAGACCGTGTCGCTCAACTCCACCTGGCGGGCGGGCGCCACGCTCGTCCTGCTGCCCCGCTTCGACGCGGCCCGCGCCATCGAGCTGATGGTGAAGGAGGGCGTGAACACCTTCCACGGGGTGCCGACCATGTTCGTGGCCCTCGCGGCCGCCGCCGAGGACGCAGGCGCCCTGCCCGAACTGCGCGTGTGCGTCTCCGGCGGGGCCTCGCTGCCGGTGGCCGTACTGGAGCGGTTCGAGGCCGCGTTCGGCGCGACGATCTACGAGGGGTACGGACTCTCGGAGACCTCGCCCGCGGCCGCCGCCAACCAGCCCGACTTCGGCACCCGGGCCGGCACCATCGGCCACTCGCTGTGGGGCGTCGACGTGGAGATCGCACGGGCCGAACTGGAGGGCCGCATCGAACTGCTGCCGCCCGGGGAGCTGGGCGAGGTCGTCATCCGCGGCCACAACGTCTTCTCCGGCTACCTCGGCCGCCCCGAGGCCACCGCCGAGGCCCTGGTCGACGGCTGGTTCCGCACCGGCGACCTCGGCACCAAGGACGACGAGGGCTTCCTCAGAATCGTCGACCGCAAGAAGGACATCATCATCCGCGGCGGCTACAACGTGTATCCGCGGGAGGTCGAGGAGGTCCTGATGCGGCACCCCGAGGTCGCCCAGGTGGCCGTCATCGGCCTGCCCGACGAGCTGCACGGCGAGGAGGTGTGCGCCGTCGTCGTCCCCGCACGGGGGACCACCCCCGACGCCGCCGGGATCACCGAGTGGTCCAAGGGGCACCTGGGCCGCTACAAGTACCCGCGGCGTGTGGAGTTCGTCGACGCGCTGCCGCTCGGACCGAGCATGAAGGTGCTCAAGCGGGAGCTGCGGGCGCGGTACACCGGCCGTTGAGGCGGGACCGCTGAACCGGTCGTGAGGACCGCCCCGCGAGACGGTCCTTACGACACCGGATACGTGCGCATAGCATCGGCCCCCGCATGAACACGATGACGCTCTGGCACATCTCCGGCTGGGAGTTCGCCGCGCTCGCCTGCGCGGCGCTGCTCGTGGGCTTCTCCAAGACCGCCGTGAGCGGGGCCAACACGGTCAGCCTCGCGATCTTCGCGGCGGTCCTGCCCGCCCGCGCCTCCACCGGCGTACTGCTTCCCGTCCTGATCGCAGGCGACGTGCTCGCCGTCCTCACCTACCGGCGGCACGCCCACTGGCCCACGCTGTGGCGGCTGTTCCCGGCCGTGGCGGCCGGCGTGGTGGTCGGCACGCTGTTCCTGCTGTGGGCCGACGACGGGGCCGTACGGACCTCGATCGGCGCGATCCTGCTGCTGATGGCCGGTGTCACGCTGTGGCGGCGGCGCAGGGCCGAGCCGGGGGACGATCCGGAGGCGGTGACGGGCCGGAGCGGCCGGATGAAGGCCCGGTCCTACGGTGTCCTCGGCGGGTTCACGACGATGGTCGCCAACGCGGGCGGGCCGGTGATGTCGATGTATCTCCTTTCGGCGGGCTTCCGGAAGCTCGGCTTCCTCGGCACCTCGGCCTTCTTCTTCCTCATCGTGAACGTGTCCAAGGTGCCCTTCAGCGCCGGACTCGGCCTCATCGACGGCCGCTCGCTGCTCCTCGACGCCGCACTCGTGGTGTTCGTCGTGCCCGGCGCGCTGTTCGGCACCTGGGCCGTGGACAGGATCAACCAGCGGCTGTTCGAGCAACTGGTGATCGCCGCGACGATCGTCGGCGGCGTGCAACTGCTACTGCGCTAGCCCGAGCAGCCCGGGCAGGTCCGCGAAGGAGTCCAGCACGTGGTCCGGGCTGCCGCTCGCCCGCTCCACCGCCTCCGGCAGGAACTTGCCGGTCCGCACCAGCACCCCGGTGACGCCGAGCCGCTGTGCCGCCAGCACGTCCGACTCGACGTCGTCCCCGATCATCAACGCCTCGCCCGGCTCCACACCCAGCCGCGCGAGCGCCGCCCCGAAGAAGGCACGCGACGGCTTCCCGGTCACCTCGGCCTCCGTCCCGGCGGCCGCCTCCAGGCCGGCGACGAACGCCCCGGCGTCCAGCTGGAGCCCCGCGTCCGTCCGCCAGTACAGGTTCCGGTGCATGGCGACCAGCCGCGCGCCCCGCTGCAGATGCCCGAACGCCCGGTTCAGCGCCGCATAGCCGAACTCCGGCCCGGCACCGCCGATCAGGACCACATCCGGTACCGCGTCGTCGGCGGCGTTGTCGGTGTCGTCGCTCGCCTCGCCGACGAGGGTGATCCCCGCCAGGTCCTCCCGGACGTCCCCGCTGTTCAGCAGCGCGCACCGGGACCCGGCCAGATGGGCCGCGGTGGCCGCGGGCGCGGTCAGGATGTCCTCGGAGGTCACCGGGAAGCCCGCCTCCGCGAGCGTTCCCGCGATCGACGCCCGGGTCCGGGAGGTGGTGTTGGTCACCAGCACGACGCCGAGTCCGGCCTCCCGGATCGCCCGCAGGGCCTGCACCGCGCCCGGCAGCGCACGCCAGGACACGGTGAGCACCCCGTCGATGTCGATGAGCACGGCACGCACGGCACGCACGGACGCCAGGGAAGCCATGCCCGGACCATAACCGGCGAGAGCACCGCGCCTGCCACAGGACATGCGCGCGAGCAGGCCACGGGACATGCGCGCGAGCCGCGGGCCGTCAGGGCATCGCCTACGCTCACCCCATGTCCCCGCACGTCCTGATCCTCGGCGGCACGACCGAGGCCCGCCGCCTCGCCGCCGACCTCGCCGTCCGTCCCGGGGTCAGGGTCACCACGTCGTTGGCCGGCCGCGTCTCCCGGCCCGGGGCGCTGGACGGAGAGGTGAGGATCGGCGGCTTCGGCGGCGCGGAGGGCCTCGCCGACTGGCTGCGCACGCACGACGTGGACGCCGTCGTCGACGCCACGCATCCCTTCGCCGAGTCGATCACGGCCCACGCGGCCCACGCGGCGACGGCGACCGACATCCCCGCGGTCGTCCTGCGCCGCCCGGGCTGGCGCCCGGGCCCCGGTGACCGCTGGGACGACGTCGAGTCCCTGGCCGCTGCCGCCACGGCCCTGCCCGGCCTGGGCCGCCGGGTGTTCCTCACCACCGGCCGCCTGGGCCTTGCGGCCTTCGCCCACCTGGCCGACCTGCACTTCCTCGTACGGTCGGTGGAGCCGCCCGAGCCACCCCTGCCGCCGGACACGGAAGTGGTGCTCGCGCGCGGGCCGTTCGGCCTCGCCGACGAGACGGAACTGCTGCGCGCCCACCGCGTCGAGGTGCTGGTGACCAAGGACAGCGGCGGCGAGGCGACGGCCGCGAAACTGACGGCCGCACGCGAACTCGGGCTGCCCGTGGTCGTCGTACGACGCCCCCGGCTCCCGGACGGCGTGACGGCGGTGCCGGACGTGGCGGGCGTACTCGACCGGCTGGGATTCAGCGGCCCGTAGTGCTCAGGTGCGAGGCGACCGCCACCGATCTGCACGCGGCGGCGCTCAGGCCCGGAGGATCGCCGGCGGCTCCGTATCCGAGGAGGGACCGTCCCCGTGCGCGGGGCGGTCCGCCCGGGTGCCGGTCAGGCCTGCCCGGGATCGGGATGTCTGCGCAGCAGATACGTGTCCATGATCCATCCCTTGCGCTCCCGGGCCTCGGCGCGCAGCCGCTCGATGCGGGGGCCGGCCTCGGCGATCGGGCCGGAGACGAGGATCTCGTCCGGGGTGCCCAGGTAGGCCCCCCAGTAGATGTCGATGTCCTGGTCCGCGTACCGCCGGAAGGCCTGGTGTGCGTCCAGCATCACGACCACGTCGTCCACCCCCTCCGGGAAGCCCTCGGCCAGCCGCCGCCCGGTGGTGATCTGCACCGGCCGCGCCACCCGGTTCAGCCCCGTACGATGCCGGGCCACCAGTGAGGAGACGCTGCTGATGCCGGGCACCACGTCGTACGCGAAGTCCACCGTGCCCCGGTCCAGCACCTCCTGCAGGATCGCCAGCGTGCTGTCGTACAGCGAAGGATCTCCCCACACCAGGAAGGCTCCGGTGCCGTCCTCGCCCAGTTCCTCGGCGATCAGCCGCTCGTAGATGCCGGCGCGGGCGCTGCGCCAGTCCTCCACGGCCGGCGAGTACGAGGCCCCGCCCGCCCCGCGGTCCCGCTCCGGGTCACGGGCCTCCACCACCCGGTACCCGCCCTCGGGCCGGTGTGCGTCCAGCATGCCCCGGCGGAGCCGGGTCAGATCGCTCTTCACCTCGCCCTTGTCGAGCAGGAAGAACACGTCCGTGCTCCGCAGCGCCTTGACCGCCTGCAGGGTCAGCTGGTCGGGATCGCCCGCACCGATACCGATGACATGAATCTTTCGCACACCCCGAGTCTGCCGTATGCCACCGACAGTGAACCCACCGCCCGGGTGTGACCGGCGGCGGCGTCGCTCACGACCCGAGCCGCGGCGCTTCCGCCCCCGCGTCGACGGGTCCCGCCCCGCGCTCCACCCGTGCCGCCAGCTCCCGCGCCCACCCCGCGAGCCCGGGAAGGTCCATCCCGTACGACTGCGCGTCGCCCTGCTCGGCCGCCCAGTCCTCGACCGCGCCCGCACCACGCCTCAGCAGGCGCGCCCCGCCGGTGCCGTTGCCGCGGGCCGCGTGCGTGAGTCCCACCGCCAGCTGGGCGAGGCCCCGCCACAGCGTGCGCTCGGACGCGGGGCCCGACTTCCAGGCGTCCTCGAACACCTCGTGCGCGTGGAAGGGCTTGCCCGCGTCCAGCAGCCTCTGCGCCTCGGCGACGGTCTCCGCCGGGGTCCGCACGACTCCCTCCGGCTGGCGGGCGACCCCCTGTGCCCCGTACGGCAGCGGACGCCCCAGCCCGTCCCGCGGCCGTGCGTTCCGCGCCCGCCCCTCCGTGTCCCGGTCCCGGCCGCCCGGCGCCGCGCCTGTGATTTCCATACGACCGATTGTCCCCGCCCCACCCCGCCCGCTCTTCGGCGCACCCCCGTCCGTGGGGTAAAGTGCTGTTCGCGCGATCACGCGGGTCACCGCGAGTGAGCGCATCGGGACGTGGCGCAGCTTGGTAGCGCACTTGACTGGGGGTCAAGGGGTCGCAGGTTCAAATCCTGTCGTCCCGACGGTGGCAGAGCCCGCCGACCTGCAACAACAGGTCGGCGGGCTGCTGGCGTTCCTCGGTGAGGAGGTGACTGCTGCTAGGGAAGCGCTAGGGACTGGCGTCAGGCTGCGGCCTGTTGGGCGGGACGGCGAACGAGACCCGGACCTGTGGGACGGCGGTCACCTATGTCTTTAGAGCGTCCCAAGAGAATCCCCGCTCTAACCTGCGAAAACATGGGTCCCCTTGGTAACCCCGTGGCTCCCATTGGTAACCCTAGGGCTACCACCGCGGGCCAGCAGACGACATTAGTACGACGATCATCGAATGACCTTTCTGCGCAGGTGCGGGAGGCCTTCATGACGGAG
Source organism: Streptomyces sp. NPDC101151 (assembly GCF_044768335.1). Taxonomy (NCBI): domain Bacteria; kingdom Bacillati; phylum Actinomycetota; class Actinomycetes; order Kitasatosporales; family Streptomycetaceae; genus Streptomyces; species Streptomyces sp. NPDC101151. The sequence continues at coordinate 276,422 of NZ_JBIWPP010000003.1, forward strand.
GCGCAGCGCCTGTCTCGGATGACGCGTGAGTCCGGGCGTGCCGGGGATATGGCGATTATTCAGCTCAGCCGTCGAGTGGCCGTGCTGGGTGATCAAGTACCGCAGGCGCGGGAAGAATGGGCGCGCCGAGAGGCAGCGACCGAGGGAGAGCCGGTGGTGTGAGCCGCCCGGCGGATCACGTGAGGCGATGAGCCGGGCGGCGGTGGGACCTGCGGGCAGCGTACGGGGGCCGGTCGCCGCGGTGGCGCCGGCGCGCGGGGTCAGGGCCGAGCGCCCGCTGTCTGATCGTTCGTCAGCGTCACGGGCCGTCCGGAGGGGGTGTACAGGCGCGTCACGAAGATCCGGAAGCCCAGCTCCCTCAACGCGATCTCGGCCGCGTGGGTGTTGACTGGCTCGGCGCCGTCGAGGACGGCTCGCATGAGGGGCACGACGGGTATGAGGCGCCCGGCGACGTCGGCCACGACCCAGTGGTCGTTTCGGCCGTATGCGGTGTAGTCGGGCTGGTCGAGCGCGACGGCGCCCACGTCGGGGCGGCTGATGGTGACGCTGTGGCCGCCCGTGGTCTTCACGGTGGCCTGGACCAGGCGCACCACGGCGTCGGTCTGTCTGGGGGTCTCGCTCATGGATGGATGCTCCGGTGAGTGGGTGGGTGTGCCGGTGGACATGGGGGCGCCCCCGCCGGTCAACGGGGGCGCGGTGGTGCCTGTTCTCTTCCTGCGCTTTCAGGAGCAGTCGGAGCACCAGGCGGCGCGGCCCTGTCGGCGGAGGGGGCGTACGGCGATCATGTGGGGGACGACGGTGTGCGTGTGGTGGATGGGGCACGTGATCGCGTTGACGGTGTCCGCTCCGGTTCCCTTGCGGATCATGATGTAGGGGTCGCGCTGTGTGGAGTGGTCGTGGGTGATCTCCCAGCCGGGCAGCCAGGGGCAGGGCCCGAGGGGGACGACGCGCTTCCGTCCGTCCGCTTCTATTCGGGTGGGCCGGGTCATGTGATCGGGTCCTCTCGGTTTCGCCGGTGGACGGCCCGGCGTGACGGCGCCCCCGCCGGTCGACGGGGGCGCGGTGATGTTGGGTGGCGTCAGGCCGCGGTCTTGGCGAGGGCGGTGCGGATCAGCTCGTCGGCGACCAGGACGGCGGCGGCGTCAGACAGGGTCACCTCTACACGCCAGGGGTTGACGGTCTCGATCATCCGGACGCAGGGGAGTTCGGCGTAGTCGCCTGCGTCCTCGTGTTCGAGGCCCAGTTCTACGCGGCCGTACGGATAGATCCAGGCGGCCGACTTCGAGGCGGACTTCAGCCTGAGGCGCACGTACTTCTGGGGCTTCTCCGTGCTGTCCTTCGTCCGCGGCAGCTCCACCGTCACGTCGTCGTCGGGCAGGATGCGCGAGAGCAGGCGCATGGTGCGGCCGAGCATCTCGGCGTCGGTGGCGCCTGCCTTCAGGTGCTCCTCGATGGCGGGCGGCAGGCCGTGGGTGTTGGTGTTCATGGTGTGTCCTTTCCGCCGGCGGACGGGCCAGGCATGGGTGCGCCCCCGCCCGTGTGGCGGGGGCGCAATTTGGGTGGTCAGATGGCGGTGCCGTCGCGCGGGATGATCACGGCGGTGACAAGGGCGATGCGAACGAGGCCCGGCGCGTCATGCGCGTCCTGGGGTGGTTCGTCGTACGCGTAGGTGATCGTCAGCGCGGGCCGGTAGCTCGTCGCCTCCAGGCGGGTGGTGCGCAGCCCCAGAGCTTCCCCAGCGGCTCCCTGTACGGGCTTACCGAGCGTGGGGTTCTTCTCCAGTTCGGCGCGCAGGGCTTCTACGTCCTGTTCGGTCTGCTTGCCGTCCGTGATGGGGTAGCGGTAGCACTGCTGCCGCGCCCTGTGGGTGATCTCGGCGACCACGCGCGGTTGATCGTCGGTCACTGGGCAGCCTCGCGCGCTGCCTCGATCTCGGCGAGGGCAGCGGCGATGGAGGTTTCCCATTCCGGGTCGTGCTTGGCGAGGATGCGTCCGCGGTAGTCGTCCACCACCTTGGCGGCGGCGGTGAAGTCGATGCCGTCGGAGTGGTTGACCGCGCGGTTGAACTCGGCGTCGAAGTCGTCGGCGTCGCCGGGGAAGCCGTAGCCCATGACGAGTGCGGCGCGGACCTCGGAGACGAGGCGCAGCGGGGGCAGTTTGGGGGAGCCGGAGTCGGCGGGGTTCGTGGTCATGGCGGTCACGGTTGTCCTTCCGTCGATGTGTTCACGGTACCCGGGGCACGGTCGTGCGTGCCCCAGGAGTCTGGGAGCGGGTGGCGGCGGCCGGCCATAACGGACCGGCGTGGACGCTCGCGCGGCGCCAGATGGGAGCGCTCACGCGGCGGCGAGTCCGGCCGGACGGTACGTGCTGAAGAAGTCTGTGACCCATTCGCCGCCTTCGCCGCCAACCGATGCGGCCGTCTCCTCGATGGCGGCGGGCGCGGGCTGCTCGATGAGCACTACGCGGATTGTGGGGTCTGCGGGTTTGCGGGGGATTGGTTCGCCCACCTCGCGGAATCGGCGCTCGATCGCTGTGCGGTCCCACACCATGCGGCCGGTCTCGACCCACTCGACGCGGACGGAGCCGTACACGCCGGTTCGGGTGCTCTTGAGGATCTTGTCAGCGGGGCGCTGCCGCCGGGCGCCTTCGTTCGCCAGTTCGCGGGCGGATATGCGCTCCAGGCCCGCGGCCTCGATCTCTTCTGCGGTGTAGAGGGTGCTGCCCCCCGGGCCGTCCACGACTGTCTCGGTGGTGCGGCCGGTCACGCGGTTGAAGGCGGTTCGGGTGAGGCGGGCGAGCGTGGAGAACATCGGGCGACTCCTCGGGGGGTTCGCACTCCGTTCCCGTCAACGTAGCGCAGTGCGATATTTTAGCACAGTGCTAAATATTGCCACAGTGCTAGCCTGTGCCCATGGCGACCGACGATGCTTACGACCTGGGGCCCCTGACGGAGGCCGTGCGGGCGCTAGAGCAGGCTGAGGAAAGGGTTCGGGCGCTGATCCGTGACGCCCTGACGTCGGACCCGGTCACCGGCCGTCCACCACAGGGACGCATCGGCCAGGTACAGGACGCCACGGGGTGGAGCTACCGGAAGGTGAAGGAGTGGCAGAACCCCGACCTGGCTAGCCGCCGGCGCGAGCAGCGGCGTACGGTCGCACCCACCGACTAGACCACCGACACGGAAAAGCGCCCCGCCGGTCTCCGGCGGGGCGCTTTGCTGTGGAACGTGTCAGGGCTTGCGGTGTCGGCCGCGCCCGATCATCGGATTCGGGCCGGGTGCGGGCAGCTCCATGCGGCCGTCTCCTTCGATGCCGTTCAGCAGTCGCTGCGCGGCGGCGTAGTCGTCCACGGTGGTGACCGGCACCCACTGGTAGCCGTCCCACTCCATGATCATCCGGGGTGTGTCCCGGTCGAGGTGGGCGGCGCGCTGCGGGCCGGTGCCGAGGGCGACGGCGCGGCGTTCGCCGACCGGGCGCAGGCGTGCGGCGCGGCGGTCCGCCCATTCGTTCAGCGGTTCGTCTGCCGGGTCGCCCATCGCTCACCCTCCCTCGTTGTCGGCTCAGACCTTAGTCCACGTCGCGGTCTGCCCTTCGGGCGTGACAGCGACCTCGAACGCTTCCAGCGGCGGGGCGCCGTCGGTACGCCACCGCGTCACCTCGTCCTCTACGGCGTCCCAGAGGCGTGCGGGGCCGTCCTGGCGGACAGTCCAGGTGTCGCCGTCCCTCGCGAGCGCGGCCCACGACCCCTCTTCGACGTCCAGGAGCACGTGCGTCTCCCGGCCCTCCCACGTGAGGGTGACGCGCTGGGCGTGGGGGGCGGCGAACTGGGCGACGAAGCGCGTGTTCCAGTCGTTCAGCACGTCGGGGGCGAGGGTGGCGGGGCGCTCGTGTCCGGCGTTCAGGTCGGGGAGGGTGCCCAGGGGCGGCGGGAGTTGGGGGCGGGCGAGCATGAAGGAGACTTGGCCGCCGAGGAGCTGGCCGCGCGCGGTGCCGTCCTCGTGGACGGTGAGGCGGGCGAGTTCGGAGGCGTAGAGCCAGCCGGACAGGGTGGCGAGGATGGTGCCGCCGGGCCGTGTCTGCTCCACCCACGCGTAGGGGAGATCGATCACGCCGCATGTGGCGATCAGCCGGTCATACGGTGCGCCGTGGGGGTCACCGGCAAGACCGTCACCCGTGATCACCTGCGGGCAGTAGCCGCAGTTCCCGAGGGCTACCCGGGCCGCGCCGGCAACGTCCGCATCGACTTCCACGGACGTCACACAGTCGCCGCCGAGCCGGTGACACAGGAGCCCGGTGGAGTAGCCCGATCCGATCTCCAGCACCCTGTGCCCGTCCTCCACTTGCAGCTCTTCCAGCATGCGCACCACCAGGGACGGCAGGGTACGGGATGAGGTGGGGGCGCGCAGGATCTCGCCGCGGATGTCGCGGGGGGCGATGGTGTCGGCGATCTGGGTGACGAGGGAGTCATCGTCGTAGCAGCGCGCCAGCCATCGGGGGTCGTCGGGCATGACCGGCCGCCATGCGGTGGGCGCGGAGCCGGGTACGGGCTCGAAGAAGCCGCCGCTCAGGAACTCGTGCCGGGGCACCTCTTCGACGGCCGTCCGCCATGGCGCGGTGTGCAGGTGTCCGCTGGCGGTCAGCCGGTCGGCGAGCGCGAGGCGTAGGGCTTTGTCGTCGGTCACGTGGTGTTCTTCCTCTCCAGCAGGTCAGCCATGGCCGCGATCATGGGAAGGCCGGTCTCGGGCTCCAGCCACGCCCACTGCCCGGACGGGTTGCACTCCAGAAACCACCATGTCCCTTCGCGGTCGATGGCAAAGTCGAAAGCGCCGAAGACCAGCCCGAAAGCGCCGAGATACCGGTACAGGGCAGCGGTCAGGCCCGGGGGCGGCTCGACGGGGGTGTAGGTGAGCTGGGTGTAGTCGGTGCGCCAGTCCAAGAGGTCGGAGTCGATGCGGACGGTGAACACGTGGTCGCCGATCACGGTGACTCGCGCGTCGGCCGCCTTGTTCACGCGCTGCTGGAACAGGTGGGCGGTGCCGGCTACTGCGTCGTCGATGTCGTCGGCGGTGGCCTCGTCCACCTTCACCGTGCAGGAGATGCCGTCGGCACCCTGGTAGAGCGGGGCGGCCAACGGCTTGTAGATCACCGGCCCGTGCCGCTTGATGAACGAGCGGGCCGCGTCGGGGCTGGAGGTGATCAGGGTGGGCGGGAGCGTGAATCCGGCCGCCGCGGCGGCGGCGAGACCGGACGGTTTGAACTCGGCGTCGCCGATGCGGTGCGGGTGGTTCACGTACAGGCAGCCCGGCAGGGACGCCATGATGCCGCCGAGCCCGTAGCGGGCCTGGGCGATGGCGAAGCGGGCCGTCTGCTGATCGAGGTGGGGGAAGGCGAAGCCGGAGGGACGGCGGTAGTACAGCGACCGCACGCCTGCGAGGTCGGCGGTACGCGTCGGCGTGGTCAGGGTGCCGTGGATGCCGTCGCTGGTGATGGTGGCCGCAACCGACAAGGTGGCGGGGAAGTCCCCGGAGTCGAACCGCACGACCGGGACGTCCCGGCCGTGCAGCTCGTCAATCACCAGGTCGGTTGTGGGGTCGTCCAGGTTGGTGACGACCAGAACCGGACCCGGATGCATCACTGGTCGTTGTCGTTCCCGGTGTCGGAGTCCTGGGTGGTGCCGTTCCCATCGGGTGAGGTGCCGGTGGGCGGGTTCGTGCCGGTGCTGGTGCCGTGCCCCGGCATCATCACCGGCTGCCCCGTGGCGTCGAAGTACCGGCCGGTCTGGGTGACCGGGTCCAGCTCGACACGGGCGTAGCCGGGGGCGACTGCCGGGTAGGGGGCCATGCGGCGCAGGCCCCACGGGGCCAGCGTGTGGGCGCCCGACGGAAGCGGGCTGCCGGTCGGGGCACGATCGGAGTGAGCGAACAACGTTCCTCCCATGGTCGGCTGTTGCGGCTCTTGCTGGACCCTGCCGGGGCCGGGGTGTGATGAGTAAGACGGCCCCGGCAGGGGGCCTAGTTGGGTCCGGGACGGCGGGGGCGGCGGTCCCGGACCCGTCCCGGCCGGCTCACGGGTGCCGGCCGGGTGGTTGTGCGCCCCGCTGCGGGGTGCAGGCCGTGGGGAAGCGGCTCAGGGGACGTCCCGCAGCGAGGCAGTCAGGGGATGGTGCGTGGTCCGCACCGGCAGGTGTGGACGTCGGCGCGGGCGGCGACCACGAAGGCCGCGGGCTCTCCGGGGTCGACGTCCAGGCGAGATTGCCCGATCGGGTGCGGGGTGGCGCGTAAGTCGGTGGAGACGATCGACGCGACCAGGCCAAGCCCCACGGCCACGGCTCCGAGGAGCGTTGCGCCGGCGGTTCGGCCGTCCGGCTCGGGCATCCTGTGGCGTCCGGTCACTGGGCGCCTTCCTTGATCATGATTTCGGCCCAGCAGCGTTTCCCCCACGGCAGCAGGTCTGTGCCCCAGCGGTCGGAGAGAGCGTCGACCAGGAGCAGGCCCCGGCCGCCGATGGCCTCCGGCCCGGGATGGTGAAGTTCGGGCATGCAGCGGCGGGACCGGTCGACCACGGCGACGCGAAGACGGTCAGGCGCCGGCTGCTCGGCGATCACCCGGACACTGTGTGAGTGGCCGTGCCGGACGGCATTCGTGACCAGCTCGGACAGGAGGAGCGCGCCGGTCTCGGCGGCGCCCTGGTCCAGGCCCCATTCCGTGCATGCCTCGCGGAGTATCTGTCGTGCCGCCGGGACGCTGGCGGCCTCGCTCGCGAGGGTGATGCTCTGGCGCGGGTGTTGCCCTGGTCTCACCTGTTCGTCGGTCATGGTCATCGTCAACGCCTTGGGTGGGGCGGCTGGGGGTGAGCCCCGCCCGCGTGCCTCGGGGGAGAAACCTGCGGGCGGGGCAGCCGTACAGAGGCGTTCACGGGAGCGTTTCCGGGCGGCTGATAGGTAGTCAACGCCCGGGGAAGGGGATGGGGAGACTCCAGAAGGTGACTCCAACTCGGAGTCACATGCGGGGCGTTGGCCTTAGCATCGGTTCCATTCGCTACTCGGGGGAGTTGCAGATGGACCGTCTGTCACCGGACCCGTGTGAGGTCGTCGCCGGTCTGCTCGGGGATGAACGCCTGCTCAGGGCGTGCGCCGAGCGGGACATGGGAACGGTCTTCCGGATGCTCAATGCCCGTGGGGTCAGTACGCGGCGGCTGGCTGCTGCTGTCGACATCACGCAGGGGCGCCTGTACGACTACATGAACGGCAAGAGCCGGGTAGAGAAGCTGACCCTGTTCGAGCAGATCGCCGACGCCTTCCACATTCCCGGTCACCTGTTGGGGCTGGCTCGCCGGTCGTGGGAGCCCGCGCCGGCAGAAGCGGAGCACCAGCGGGCGGACGATCATCCGCCACCGGACGGTGACGACCTGGTGGCCATGGACCACTTCCGCAGCGCGGACCGGCAGACCGGCGGCGGACGGTTGTACGGGGCGGTCGTCCGGCACCTCAGTGACCGGGTGGCGCCCCGGCTGGTCGACGTCGGCGGCGGCCCGCAGGTGTTCGCGGCAGCGGCGGCACTTACCGAGATGGCCGGGTGGATGGCCCACGACTCCGGCCACGACGACCGCGCCGCACAGCACTTCGCCCGCGCGCTCCCCCTGGCCCGCACCGCCGGTGATCTCCCGCTGGCCGCGCACGTAGCCGCGAGCAGCAGCCACCTTGCCCGTGAAGCCGGGGACGCCGCGGGTGCGGTCGGCTGGGCCCGGACCGGGCTCGACCTCGCAGCGCAGGGACCGAGAATTCCAGCGCTGACGGCGCGGCTGCACACCATGCAGGCGCGGGCCCTGGCCGTCGCCGGGCAGCGGACCCCGGCCGCCCAGGCGCGGGAGGCCGCGCGGCGCGACCTGGACGGCATGGCCGCCGCTGATCACCCGTGGCTGAGCCCGTTCGATGCCGCCGCCCTGGCCAGCGAGACGGCGCTGATCCTGAGGGACCTGGAGCAGTTCGAGCAGGCACTGACGCACGCCGAACAGGCCGTCGCGCTGCGGGAAGCGGGACGGGCACGGTCGCTGGCACTCAGCCGGATCACGCTGGTGGACGTCCATGTACGCCGCGGCGACCTGGACGCCGCCGTGCACGTCGGCCACGACCTCCTCAGCACGAGCCCGACCCTGGGTTCGGTACGGGTCGTGCAGCAGCTCGACGGGTTGCGCCGGCTGCTGGAGCCGCACCGGGGGTACGGGCCGGTCCGTGAGTACCTGGTGCGGTTCGATGATGCGCGCCGCGCCAGAATGCTCCTGCTGGCCGATCTGATCCCGCCGTCCCCGGGAGGCACCACCGCATGAGGCCCACCGCACCTGACCCTGCCGACACCGATGCCTGGAACGCCTACCTTGCGGAGGGCAACGCGAAACAGGCCCGCAAGCGCGTGGCGGCCGATGTGCTGCTACGGGATCCGTCCGGCCGTGTGCTGCTGGTGAACCCCACCTACAAACCCGGCTGGGACCTGCCCGGAGGGATGGCGGAGGCCAACGAGCCGCCGGAGGACACCGTACGTCGGGAGCTGACGGAGGAACTCGGGCTACGTGTGACCCCGCTGGGGCTGCTGGTGGTGGACTGGGTTGCTCCGCACGGCCCCTGGGACGATCAGATCGCCTTCATCTTCGACGGCGGCACCCTGGACCAGGACCAGGCCGACCGGCTACGCCCGCGCGACGACGAACTGTCCGAAGTCGCGTTCGTCACGGCCGCCGAAGCCGCCGTTCGTCTCCGGGACCGGATGCGGCGCCGGTTCGAGGGAGCCCTGAAAGCGCTCGACGGGGGACGGCCGCTGTACCTCCGGGACGGCGTACCCGTGATGTGACTGGCGCTCTGTCTCCACCGGCTCAGGAGACGAGGCACCGTCACGTACGGGGTAAGTGACGGATGCCGTACAGCCGCGAGAGACCCGGCGTATACCCGATCGGGTGGTAAGTGCCGGATCTCTAGCAGTTCTCAGTGATCCGGCACTTAGCGTCAGGTCATGAGCCGTGGACCCGGGCGGGTCCAGCGCGCCATCATCGCCGCCCTGACCGAAGCCCGCACGAGCGAGCCGTATCCCGTCGATCTGTCATGGACCGGGCTATCAGCCCGAGTCTACGCGGGCCACATCCCCTCCGGCGGGACACCGACGGCCGCACAGATCGAGCAGGTACGCCGCGCCTGTCGGAAGCACCCAGGGATCATGTCCCTGCACTGGGACATCAGCCGGCACGCCTATGCAGCAATGCTCCAGCCGACCGAGGCGGAGATGTGGCTGTCGAATGCAGTGCAGAGCGATCAGGACCTGTCTGGCGAACCTGCGCGGCCGTTCCCGACGTCGGACGATCCCCGGTACCGCCCTCCGACCCGCGAGGAAGTGTGGGCCGGGTACGGCAAGAGGCGCCCCACGCTGACCCGGGAAGGCCTGGATGGAGTGCTGGCGCTGCTCGGCGCGTTCTACGGGGCCCACACCGTGGCGGGCGAGGTGGAGCTATGGGAATGCGAACAGCGAGAGATCGAGCGGCAGCAGGTGCAGGCCCGTGCGCGTCGGGAGGCCGGGGGCCCCGGGTGGTGCTGGGACCGTACAGGGTCACGACGATCGATGACCTGAAGAACTGTCCGTGCTGCCGCCGGGAGCTGGACGACGACACGCGCGTCGGGATGGAGCTTCGGACGCTGCTGTAAGCGCCGGATCCTTAGGCTGGCTGGACGATCCGGCGCTTAGGGAATGGCCGGCCCGCTACGAGCGGCTCTTTGCCCGCGGCCCGGTGGGCGGCAGGCGCCCCGTGACGGCCGTAAGAGGCCACGTGCGCGTCACTACGGGCCGTGGGCGCCCCCGGGCCGCCAGTGGCCTCCGTAGCCCCGTAGACGACCTGGCAAGCCGGGCCAGTGGGGATGAAAGGTGGCGCGCGGGGCGCCGGGCTGCCGCCCCTCCCTCGTCCCTCGGGAGGGTTGCCCCATGAAGTCGGCACCTGGACGCCGCGCCGGTTGCTGCTGCCCTTGCTGCTGGTCGTCCGTGCCCCATCGTGGGTGCACGTTCCCTGGTTGCTGTAGATCACCACCCCGAGAGAGATCAGCCACCGACGAGGACCCCCGAGAGGGCGCGGCCGACGACGGCGGCGCGGAGGTGCAGCAGCCCCTACGGCAGCCGGCAATCCCATCCCAGGGGCAACCCCCGCGAGGGACGAGCGGGGCGCGGCAGCCTGGCGCCCCGCGCGCCACAGTCGACCCGCGGTGCCGCGTGATGATCGGCGGGGTGCGTCAGGGGCACCCACCGACGTGCACGTGCCTACCGGCCGAGACAGCAGGTCAGACGGCGGTCGGTCGCTAGGACGGGGCTAGGGGTTCCGCTAGGAAACGCGCTAGGGCCTAGCCGTACGAGGACGTACAGAGCCGGACGGAACCAGGACGCAGACGTACGCAGCCGCACCGTTCCGGGCCGATGCGCCCGATTCCGGACCGGCGGCGCGTGACTGGGGGTCAAGGGGTCGCAGGTTCAAATCCTGTCGTCCCGACTCGTAAGAGTCGTGGTCAGGGGCCGTTTCGGAGCAATCCGAAGCGGCCCCTGGCCATTTTCTGATGTACGGCGACTGCCAGGGTGCGGCCCCTCGGCCCCCGCCCGGGGTGTCGGATCAGTCGCGCTCGACGGTGACGGTCACCTCGCTGCCCGCGGCGGCCCGTACCGATGCCCTGCCCGCCGTCCTGCGCACGACGACCGCGCTGCCGCCGGACCTGATCCGCCAAGCACCCGGGGGCACGGACAGTTCGGTGACCCGGTGGCCGCGGGGTGCCGCGCGATAGGCCAGCCGGTAGACGCCCTGCGCGGCGTCGTACGAGGCGGAGCGCACCGTGCCCGCCACGCTCTCCGCGTACGGTTCGGCGGTCAGCTCCTTGTTGGTGCGGAAGGCACCGGAGCCGTCGACCGCGCAGTACCCGCCGCCGTAGCACCACACGTAGCCCGCCCAGCCGGAGGTGTAGCGGCCCAAGGAGGTCATCGCGTCGCCGTAGAAACGGTTCATGTGCGGCAGGGAGTTGTTGAGCGGACCCCACTCCCCGACCACGACGGGGACCTGGTACTCCTTCGGGTACTGCGTGACGGCCCGTTCGTACGCCTCGATCCAGCCGGCCTCCGGGTCGTAGTCGGAGCCTGCCTCCATGGCCGTGTTGTAGAAGTGCGGCGCGTACACGACCCGAGGGCCGTCGATGCGACCGAGGCCGGTCGGCACGCCCTCGCCGACGATCGGGGTGGGTTCGACGAACACCCAGGCGTCCCGGTCGGCCGAACGGACCGCGTCCGCCAGGCGGTTGTACATCGGAGTGAGCTGATCGCGTTCGATCCGCCGTGCGGCCGTCGGCAGATCCTCCCCCTGGTGCTGTTCGCCCATCGGTTCGTTCATCAGGTCGTAGCCGAGCACGGCCGGATGGTGGGCGAAGCGGCCGGCGAGGACCCGCCACATCCGGGACTGGGCGCGTCGGAGGTCCTGGTCCTCGTAGAGATGGGTGAAGGCGCGCTGCACCGCCGGTTCGAAGTACTCGGCGAACCAGTCGTCCGGATGCGGGGTGAACGGCAGTCCGTCGGTCCTGGTGGCCCACTCGGGTATGCCACGGTGGCCGAAAGCGGGTCCGAAGACGTCCTGATGGGCGTCGATCAGAACCCTCACGTCGTAGCGCTCGGCCCAGTCCAGAACACGTTCGATCTTCCGCAGATACCTCTGGCTGTACTGTCCTGGTTCCGGCTCCAGGTCGTCCCAGAAGACCAGCAGCCGTGCGAAGTCGAAGCCCTTGGCCCGCATGTCGCGCAGGTGGCGTTCGGTGATGCCCGTCAGCGCCTGGTCGCCGCGGTGCGCCTTGTCCTCGATGTTCCAGCCGTGCAGGGTGAGGGTTCGGCCATGGCGGTCGGTGAGCCGGGGAATGCCCTGACCCTGCCCGGCGTGGGCGGTGGTGGGGGCGAGCAGCGCGACGACGAGCGCGCCCGCCGTGACGATCGATCGCAGCACAGGAAACCTCCGGGGCGACGGTGCTCGTGGTGTCGCGCATCCCATCAGCACCCGGACCACCCTTCAAGCGATGAAGCGGGCCGTTCTCGCGACGCCGCTCGGCCCGCCGTGCCGCGCGATCGCCTCCTGCCGCCCGGAGAGATGCGCACGGGAGAGCACGTGAGAAGAGGTCCACCCCCGGCCGGCCGGCCGGTGGGCCGGCCCACCGGATCGCTCGTGCCCCGCGTGCCCCGCGGGTCACGCCCTCCGACCGCGCCGGCCCGCCATCACCGCGTAGACGATGATCCCCACGAACCATGTTCCGCGGAGGCCTCCTCGCCCGGAGATGTCGCGGTCGCCGTCGCACCCGTCCGGATCCGTCAGGGCGCTTGTGCGCAGGTGAGGGGCGAGGCTCCTCCAGCGGGCCGAAAGCCGCTGTGCGGGGAGCAGCCGGGTGTGTTCGGCGACGCGTCGGCCGGGCGGACTCGCTTGACTTCGTGTGCGCTTCAAGGCGAAGACTCCCCGACACCAGCCGTGAACGGGAGGACCAGCATGAAATACCGCACGATCGGCACCGACCCCGCCACCCGACGCGAGGTGAGCGTGCTCGCGCTCGGCGCGATGCTGTTCGGGTCGCGTACGGACGAGAAGACCTCCTTCGCCGTTCTCGACCGGTACGTCGAGGCCGGCGGGAACTTCATCGACACGTCCGACAACTACGCCTTCTGGGAGGACGGCAGCCAGGGCGGCCAGAGCGAGGAACTGCTCGGACGGTGGCGGCGCAGCCGGGGCATCGGCGACGAGATCGCCATCGCCACCAAGCTCGGCGCCCGGCCGCTCGCCCCCGGAACCGGTTACGTCGACAACCCGGAGGGCCTGTCCGCGAAGGTCATCCGTGAGGCGGCGGAGCGCAGCCGCGAGCGGCTCGGGGTGGACCGCCTCGACCTGCTGTACGCGCACATAGAAGACCCCACCGTGCCGCTGCGGGAGACGGTGGAGGGCTTCGCCGCGCTCGTCGCCGAAGGCACCGTCGGCCTGCTCGGAGTCAGCAACCACGCCGTCTGGCGCGTGGAGCGGGCCCGCGCCCTCGCGGCGGGCGCGGGCCTGCCCGGCTACGAGGTGCTCCAGTACCAGCACAGCTTCCTGCGGCCGCGCACCGACATGCCCGGCGAGCTGTTCCCGGACGGCAGCCTCGGCGGGGCGGATGCCCAACTGCTCGGCTATCTGCGGGCGGAACCGCACCTCACCCTGGTCGCCTACTCACCACTCCTGGCCGGCGCCTACACCCGCACCGACAAGCCGCTCCTGCCCGACTACGACCACCCCGGCACCCCCGCCCGCCTCGCGGTCCTGCGCGAGGTGGCTCGGGAGACCGGAGCGAGTGTCAACCAGGTCGTGCTGGCCTGGCAGCTGGGCGGCCCGTTGCCGGTCGTCCCGCTCGCCGGGGCCTCCTCCGTGGCGCAGCTTGAGGAGAACCTGGCCGCCGTCGACCTGGAGCTGACCGAGGAGCAGCGGGCCCGGCTGGACGCGGCTCACTGACTGCGCGGCTCCCGGACCACCGCCACGTCCCCGGGCGCGACCGTGACCGAACCGGCCGTCTCCTTGCCGGTCAGGAGTTCCGTGGCGCCCGGTGCGACGGGCACCCGCCCGCCCCGGCCGGAGTGGTCGATGACGAAGACGTAGTCCGCCTCCGGGCCGCGCCTGCGGGCCACCTCCACACCGGCCGGTGCGGTGCGCCCCGGCTCCACCTCCGCGTCCGCCCGGATACGGTCCAGGAGGGCGGTCAGCGTGGCCGGGTCGGGGAGCGTGGCCAGGTACCAGGCGGCGCCGGCGCCGTACGGGTGCCGAGTGACGGCCGGGACACCGGCCAGGGGACCGCCCGCGTACGCGGCGACCGCCTCCGCTCCCTCCAGCCGCAGCCGCTCCGACCACAGCGTGCCGGTCGCCCCCTCCGGCACCGCCCCGCTCAGGGCGACCGGCTGCCCGGGCAGCAACGGGAACGGCTCGTCCGAGCGCACGCCCAGCACGTCCCGGAACGCTCCCGGGTAACCGCCGAGGCGCACATGGCAGTTCTCGTCCACCGCCCCGCTGTGGAAACCGACGGCGAGGGTGCCGCCGCGCTCGGCGTACGCCGTGAGGTTCGCGGCGCCCGCGTCGTCGACCAGGTACAGGTTCGGGGCGAGGACCAGGCGGTAGGCGGACAGGTCCGCGTCGGGCCGTACGAAGTCCACGGCCACGCCCGCGCGCCACAGCGGCTCGTACCAGGCCCGGACCAGGTCCAGCTGGCGCAGTTCGCCGCTCGGCTGGGAGGGCAGTTCCAGGGCCCAGCGGGCGTTCCAGTCCCAGACTACGGCCACCTCGGCGGTGCCGGTGCTGCCGCGGACCTCGGCCAGTGCCTTCAGATCGGCCCCCAGACGGACCACGTCCCGCCAGATGTGGCTGTCGGTGCCCGCGTGCGGCAGCATCGCCGAGTGCCACTGCTCGGCGCCCGCCTTCGCCGCCCGCCACTGGAAGAAGGCGACGCCGTCCGCCCCGCGCGCCACATGGGCAAGGGCGTTGCGGCGCAACTCACCAGGATTCTTGGCCCGGTTGACGGGCTGCCAGTTCACCGCGCCCGTCGAATGCTCCATCAGCAGCCACGGGCCGCCCGCGAGCGAGCGCATCAGATCGCCGCTCAGCGCCACGTCGATCTCCGACTCGGGGTCGGCGGACATCAGGTAGTGGTCGTTGGCAACGATGTCCAGCTCCGGTGCCCAGCGCCAGTAGTCCAGGGCGTCGAAGCCGGCCATCACCATGAAGTTGGTGGTGGCCGGGATCGCGGGGGCCGCCGCCCGCAGCACGTCCCGCTCGGCCGTGTACAGCGACAGCAACTCGTCCGAGCAGAAGCGGCGCCAGTCCAGCCGGTGCGTCGGGTTGGCTACGGCACCGGTCGCGCGCGGCGGCAGGATCTCCTCCCAGTCGTAGTACCACTGCGACCAGAAGGCCGTGCCCCAGGCGTCGTTGAGGGCCGCCAGGTCGTCGCCGTAGCGGGCCCGCAGCCAGCGCCGGAAGGACGCCGCGCTGGTGTCGCAGTAGCAGGCCGCGTTGTGGCAGCCGTACTCGTTGTGCACGTGCCACATGGCGACGGCCGGATGTCCGGCGTACCGCTCGGCCAGCGCGCCCGTGATGCGCAGCGCGGCCTCGCGGTAGGCGGGGCTGGACGGGCAGAACGTCTGGCGGCTGCCGTAGGAGAGGGTACGGCCGTCCCGGTCGACCGGCAGCGCCTCGGGGTGGGCACGGAAGAACCACGCCGGAGGCGCAGCCGTGGGCGTGGCCAGGTCGGCGGCGATGCCGTTCTCGTGCAGCAGGTCCAGGATCCTGTCCATGCGCGAGAAGTCGTACCCGCCCTCGGAAGGCTCCAGCGGCGCCCAGGAGAAGATGCCGACGCTGACCAGGGTCACCCCGGCCTCGCGCATCAGGCGCATGTCCTCGGCCCACACCTCCTCGGGCCACTGTTCGGGGTTGTAGTCGCCGCCGTAGGCGAGGCCGGGGACGGACAGGGTGCGTTTCACGGCGTTGTCGTTCTCTTTCACGTGGGTGCGCCTCAGCCCTTGCTGGAGCCCAGCGTCAGGCCGTTGACGAACTGGCGCTGGAGCGCGAAGTACACGATCAGGGTCGGGATCGCGGTGAGCAGGGCGCCCGCGGCCACCAGGTTGGGGTCGGTGAAGTACTGGCCGGAGAGGTTGTTCAGTGCCGAGGTGATCGGCATGTTCTCGCCGGTCGAGATCAGCACCAGGGCCCAGAAGAAGTCGTTGTAGATCCAGATCGACAACAGGGTCGCCAGGGCCGCCATCGCCGGCTTGCACAGCGGCAGCGTGATCTGCCAGTACAGCCGCCACACCGAGGCGCCGTCGACCAGCGCGGCCTCCGTCAGCTCGTGCGGCAGGGAGCGCATGTAGTTGCTCAGCACGAACGCGCAGAAACCGGACTGGAACGCCATATGGATCAGCACGAGCCCGAGCGCGGAGTCGTACAGCTTGCCGCTCGCCGTGATGCCGGGCAGGTCGGTGAGCAGGTACAGCCGGTACAGCGGGGTGATGATGACCTGCTGCGGGAGCAGGTTGCCCGCCGTGAAGACCAGCAGCAGCGCGAGGTTGAGGCGGAAGTCGAACCGGCTGACGTAGAAGGCGACCATCGACGACAGGAACAGGGTCAGCAGCACGGCCGGTACGGCGATGATCAGCGTGTTGCCGAAGTAGTGCAGCATGTCCGACTGCGTGAACGCGTTCGTGAAGTTGTCGAAGTTCAGCGTGTCCGGCCAGGACACGTAGCCCTTGGCGCTGGTCTCGCTGTACGGGCGCAGGGCCGAGAAGACCGCCCACAGCAGTGGGGCGAGCCAGGCCAGGGCGGTCCCCGCGAGGAAGACGTGCAGCAGGATGCGGGCCGGCCGGACCGGGGCGCGCCGCTTCAGCGCGACAGTGGTGCTCATGCGCGCCGCTCCTTCCGGAAGGTGGCGATCAGATACGGGATGATCACCGCGAGGGAGATCACCAGCAGGACGACGGCGATGGCCGATCCGTACCCGATGCGGCTGGACTCGCCGATGATGTTGTTGGTCACCAGGATCGACAGCAACTCGGTGCCCTGGGCACCCTTGTTGAAGACGAAGACCAGGTCGAAGGCGCGCAGCGCCT
This sequence comes from Streptomyces sp. NPDC101151, assembly GCF_044768335.1. Classification (NCBI taxonomy): domain Bacteria; kingdom Bacillati; phylum Actinomycetota; class Actinomycetes; order Kitasatosporales; family Streptomycetaceae; genus Streptomyces; species Streptomyces sp. NPDC101151. The sequence goes on from NZ_JBIWPP010000003.1 coordinate 293,070, forward strand.
CGATGATGGTGACGACGAGGACGACCGTGTTGGTCGGGCGCAGGGTCGGGAAGATGACGTTCTTGAACGTCTGCCACTCGTTCGCGCCGTCCAGCGCGGAGGCCTCTCTGAGGGACGGGTCGACGCTCTTCAGACCGGCCAGGTACAGGATCATCATGTAGCCGGTGTGCCGCCAGGACGCGGCGATCAGGACGGCCCACAGATTGAGCTTGGGGTCGCCGATCCAGTCGATGTAGTGGCCCGGCTTGTTGGCGCCGATGATGCTGTTGATCAGGCCGGTGTCAGGGTTGTAGACGAGCTGCCAGACGAAGCCGATGCACGCCATCGAGATGACGACGGGCAGGAAGAACGCCGTCTGGTAGACGCGGCTGAACCGGATCTTCTTGTCCAGCTGCACGGCCAGGAACAGGCCGAGCGGCGTCGGGATCAGGATCAGGACCACGAACCAGATGACGTTGTGCTGGACGGCGGGCCAGAACTGCGGGTTGTCGTTGAAGAGTTGTTTGAAGTTGTCCAGGCCCACCCACTTGATCGAGTCGAACCCGATGCCGTCCCAGGTGGTGAAGGCGAGCGCGATGGAGGCGAGGGCCGTGACCCAGACCAGGACCACGTGCAGGACCGTGGGCACGCCCGCCATCAGGGCGAGCGTGAGCCGGTCACGGCGGGTCAGCAGGCGCCGGTGGCCCTGCGTGGCCCGCGAGGTGCGGGAAGCGGCGCCCGGAGGCGGCACGGCGGCCGCCTCCGGGGTCTTCGTCGTCGTGTCCGTCGTCATCGGGCTGCTCACGCGGACGCGAAGATCTGCTTCTTCTGGCGCTCGATGGACGACAGCAAGCTGTCCACGCCCTTGGGGTTCTGCAGGAACTTCTGCAGCGAGGGCTGCATCACCGTGGAGGTGAAGTCCGGGCGGCTGTCACGGTCCATGAACTGCGTCAGGGTCTTGGCGCCGCTGATCATCTCGAACGCCTTCTTCTGCAGCGCCGAGTACGAGGAGGTGTCGGCCTTGCTGGAGGCGGCCACCACGCTCGGGTCGGTCTTCAGATAGAGCTGCTCGGCCGCCGGGCTGCCGAGGTACTCCAGCAGCTTGAGGACACCGGCGTGGTTCTTCGGGCTCTTGCTGACCATGAAGCCGTCGGTGGGCGCCTCCACGGTGTCCTGGCCGTACGCGGAGTTGATCTCCGGGAAGGGGAAGAAGTCGAGGTCGTCCAGGTCCGCCTTGTCGGTGAACTGCTGGGCCACGAAGGAGCCCAGGAGATACATGCCGGCCTTCTTCGAGACCAGCGACTGGGCGGCGTCCTGCCAGGTGCGGCCCATGAAGCCGTCCTGGTGGTAGGGGAGCAGTTCGCTCCAGTGGTCGAAGACGGCCTTGACCTTGGCGTCGGTCCAGGAGGCCTTGCCCGCCATCAGCTGGACGTGGAAGTCGTAGCCGTTGAGGCGGAAGTTGATCTGGTCGAAGGTACCCATCGCCGGCCAGGCGTCCTTGTCGCCGAAGGCGATCGGGACCAGGCCGTCCTTCTTCATCTGCTTGCACAGGGCGACCAACTCGTCCCACGTGGCGGGGACCTTGTAGCCGTGCTGCTGGAAGACGCTCTTGCGGTAGAAGATCGCCCACGGGTAGGTGGTGAGCGGCACGAAGTAGTACTTGCCGTCCTCGCCCTTGCTCAGCTTCTTCATGGCGTCGGGGAAGTTGTCCCCGATCTTCGCCCACACGTCGTCGATCGGCGTGGCCAGCTTCTTCGCGGCGAAGAACTGCATGCGGTAACCGGCGAACCAGTTGAACACGTCGTCCGGCGTGCCCTGCAGGTAGGAGTTGATCTGCTCCTGGAAGGTGTTGTGGTCCTTCGTGTTCACATCGACGGTGATGCCGGACTGCTTCTTGAAGGCCGCGTAGACGCTCTCGAAGGCCTTCTTCGGCACCGCGTCCGAGGCGTTGGAGCCGAGGGTGACGGTCTTCGGGTCGGAGGACGAGCCACTGCCGCCGCAGGCGGACAGCAGGGGTATGCCGGCACCGGCGAGGAGGGCGGCACCGCCCGCTCCGCGCAGCAGCGAGCGGCGGCTGGGACCCGGGACGGAAGCTCCGGAAGGGGAGGGGCGCATGGCGGCTCCTGAGGAATGCAGGGTTCGGTCAAGGGGATGAGTCGATCACCGAAAGGTCCTCGAAACCGATCAGAAACCAACTCGACCGAACATCGTGGGCGTAATAACAGCCCCATGTCCGCTCATGCGTCAATAGCTCTGGTCGTACTGGGGGGTCTCTTGCCCGAAACGTAATCGTCATCGTTACCTGCAACTTCGTTGAGGCAGGGCGGCCCGTGGACAAGCAGCGAAGCCCCCACGGCACGGGCGGCCGTGGGGGCTGTGCGAACGCGGGCGTTCCGCTTCAGGGTCTGACCAGCAGCTGGAAGTCGAAGGCGTAGCGCGAGGCCCGGTAGACATGGGTGCCGTACTCCACCGGCCGGCCGGTGTCGTCGTAGGCGGTGCGCTGCATGGTGAGCAGGGCCGCGCCCTCCTTCTCGTCCAGCAGGGCGGCCTCCTCGGCGGTGGCGCTGCGGGCGCCGATGGACTGGCGGGCGCTGTGCAGGGTGATGCCCGTCGAGCGCATCATCCGGTACAGCCCCGTCGACTCCAGCCGCTCGGTGCCGAGTTCGAGCAGCGTCGGCGGCAGGTAGTTGCACAGGAATGCCACCGGCCGGCCGTGCGTGCAGCGCAGCCGCTCCAGCACCGTGACCTCGGCGCCCTCCGCGATGCCGAGGGCCGCGGCGACGTCCGGGGCCGCCGGGATGCGTTCGTTGCGCAGCACCCGGGTGGACGGGCTCTGCCCGGCCGACTCCAGGTCGTCGTAGAGGCTGCTCAGTTCCAGCGGCCGTTTGACCTGGCTGTGCACCACCTGGGTGCCGACGCCGCGGCGGCGCACCAGCAGCCCCTTGTCGACCAGGGACTGGATCGCCTGACGGACGGTGGGCCGGGACAGACCGAGGCGCACGGACAGGTCGACCTCGTTGCCCAGGAGGTTCCCGGGAGCGAGGACTCCGTGTTCGACGGCCGCCTCCAACTGCTGCGCGAGCTGGTAGTAGAGCGGTACCGGACTCGTACGGTCCAGGGCGAAGTCGAGGGAGTCGAGAGCGGAGCCGGTCACGGGACGAGCGGAGTCACCGGTCCTCGCCACGGGGCACCTCCTTCCAGAGCGGGGATGGTGGGGGGCGTGCTGTCGAAGGGTGGTTCAGAGGTGCCGGCGACGCCCGGCGATCTGTCGGTCGTAGTCGGCGCGGGCGCGCACGGCCGCCGCACGGGTGGCCGTCTCGGCGACGGGTACGTCCCACCAGGCCTCGGCGCCGGGAGCGGCGGACGGGCCCGAGGTGTCCGTCTCCACGTACACGCACGTGGGGGTCGTGGCGTCCCGTGCGGCGGCCAGCGCCTCGCGCAGCTCCCGTACGGTCCCGGCGCGGAGCACGTCCATGCCGAGACTGGCCACGTTCGCGGCGAGGTCGACGGGCAGCGGGGCGCCGGTGAAGGTGCCGTCGGCGGCCCGTGCCGGTAGGCCGTGCCGAACCGCTCACCGCCGACCGACTCCGAGAGGCCGCCGATGGAGGCGTACCCGTGGTTCTGGATCAGGACCAGCTTGACGGGCAGGCCCTCCTGCACGGCGGTGACGATCTCGGTCGGCATCATCAGGTAGGTGCCGTCGCCGACCAGTGCCCAGACCGCCGTGTCCGGGGCCGCCTGCCGGACGCCGATCGCGGCCGGGATCTCATAGCCCATGCACGAGTAGCCGTACTCCAGGTGGTACTGGCGCCGCGACCGGGCCCGCCACAGTTTGTGCAGGTCGCCGGGGAGCGAGCCCGCCGCGTTGATGACCACGTCCTGGTCCCCGACGACCGCGTCCAGCGCGCCGAGCACTTGCGGCTGGGTCGGTACGGCGTCCTCGTCGCCGGCGCGGTAGGCCGCCTCGACGACCCGGTCCCAGCGCTCCCTGCCCGCCCGGTACTCGGCCTCGTACGCCGGGTCGACGCGGAAGCCGGCCAGCCGGGCAGCGAGCGCCTCCAGGGCGGTCCGCGCGTCGGCGACCACGGTCCGCGCGGCGAGCTTGTGGGCGTCGAAGCCGGTGATGTTGAGGTTGAGGAAGCGGACCCCGGGGTTCTGGAACAGCGTTCCGGAGGCCGTGGTGAAGTCGGTGCAGCGGGTGCCGACACCGATGACCAGATCGGCGGTGCGGGCGAGGTCGTCGGCGACCGCGGTGCCGGTGTGGCCGATGCCGCCCAGGTCGGCCGGGTGGTCGTGGCGCAGGGAGCCCTTGCCGGCCTGGGTGGAGGCGACCGGGATGCCGGTGGCGTCCACCAGGGCCCGCAGCGCCTCCTCGGCGCGGCTGTGGTGGACGCCGCCACCCGCGACGAGGAGCGGCCGCCGCGCGGCCCGGACCGCCCGCACGGCCTCGGCCAGCTCGGCCGGGTCGGGCGCGGGCCTGCGCACGGTCCAGACGCGCTCGGCGAAGAACTCCTCGGGCCAGTCGTACGCTTCAGCCTGCACGTCCTGCGGCAGGGCGAGGGTGACGGCGCCGGTCTCGGCCGGGTCGGCGAGGACGCGCATGGCCTGGAGCGCGGACGGGATCAGCTGCTCGGGGCGGGCGATCCGGTCGAAGTGGCGGGACACCGGGCGCAGGGTGTCGTTGACGGACAGGTCGAACCGGCCCGGATGCTCCAGCTGTTGCAGCAGCGGATCGGCCGGACGCGTGGCGAAGCAGTCGCCGGGCAGCAGCAGTACGGGCAGCCGGTTGACCGTGGCCAGGGCGGCGCCGGTGACGAGGTTGGTCGCGCCCGGGCCGATGGACGTCGTCACCGCCTGCGCCGAGAGGCGGTCGAGCTGGCGGGCGTGTCCGACGGCCGCGTGCACCATCGCCTGCTCGTTGCGGCCCTGGTGGAACGGCATGACGGCGCCGTACTCGAGCAGCGCCTGGCCGATTCCGGCCACGTTGCCGTGCCCGAAGATGCCCCAGGTGCCGGCGATCAGCCGGTGCCGCTCGCCGTCGCGTGCGGTGTACTGGGCGGACAGGAACCGCACCAGTGCCTGGGCGACGGTCAGGCGGCTCGTCGATGCGCTCGTCGAGTGGCTCATGCCTCCCAGGTGTAGGTGGAAACCGGTGGCCATGTCAATGGTTTGTACTTACATTCGGACCTGCTTGTGAAATGATGTCTTAACAAAGTATTGACAGCGGGCTCCACAGGGACTTGTATCCCGTCCCAACGCAACAGCGTCCCTTCCCCCGTAGCACAGTGAGGTGCAGGACAGATGGACCGCTCTTCGCACTCCCGCTCCCGCAGACTGGCCCCCGTTGTGGCCGTGGCCGCTGCGGCGGCCCTCACCCTCGCCGGCTGCTCCAGCAGCTCTGGAGGGAAGAAGGCCGAAGAGGGAGGGTCGGGTGCCTCAGCGGGCAAGGCCAACACCCCCCGCATGACGGTCGCGCTGGTCACCCACCAGTCGCCCGGCGACACCTTCTGGGACATCGTCCGCAAGGGTGCCGAGGCCGCCGCCGCCAAGGACAACATCAAGCTGATCTACTCCGCCGACCCGAACGCCGGCAGCCAGGCCAACCTGGTGCAGAACGCGATCGACCAGAAGGTCGACGGCATCGCGATCACCCTGGCCAAGCCGGACGCCATGAAGGACGTGATCAGCAAGGCCAACGCGGCCAAGATCCCTGTGGTCGGTCTGAACTCCGGCGTCAGCGACTGGAAGAAGCTCGGCCTGCTGGAGTTCTTCGGGCAGGACGAGGGGGTGGCCGGCGAGGCGTTCGGCAAGAAGCTGAACGAGGTGGGCGCCAAGAAGGCGGTCTGTGTCGTCCAGGAGCAGGGCAACATCGGCCTCACCCAGCGCTGCGACGGTGTGAAGAAGACGTTTTCCGGCACCACTGAGACGCTGTACGTGAACGGCACCGACATGCCGTCCGTGAAGTCGACGATCACGGCCAAGCTCAAGCAGGACAGCTCCATCGACTACGTGGTCACGCTCGGCGCTCCCTACGCGCTGACCGCCGTGCAGTCGGTGGGCGACGCGGGCAGCAAGGCCAAGGTCGCCACCTTCGACCTGAACAACCAGCTGACCAGCGCCATCAAGAAGGGCGACATCCAGTTCGCCGTGGACCAGCAGCCGTATCTGCAGGGCTACCTGGCGATCGACTCCCTGTGGCTGTACAAGAACAACGGCAACTACAGCGGCGGCGGCGAGCAGCCCGTGCTCACCGGTCCGGCCTTCGTCGACAAGTCCAACGTCGACCGGGTCGCCCAGTTCGCCGCGAAGGGCACCCGGTGATGAGCATGACCCAGCAGGCTGAGCCGGCGGTCAACAGGCCGCCGGCATCCGGCCCCAAGGAGACCGACGGCCGTACCGCCCGGCGCCCCCTGGCTCTCCGGCTGCTGGCCCGTCCCGAAGTGGGCGTCTTCCTCGGCGCCGTGGCCGTCCTGATCTTCTTCCTGATCGCCGCGCCCTCGCTGCGCCAGGGCAGCTCGATCGCCACGGTCCTCTATCAGTCCTCGACCATCGGCATCATGGCCCTCCCGGTCGCCCTGCTGATGATCGGCGGCGAGTTCGACCTGTCCTCCGGCGTCGCGGTCATCACCTCCGCGCTCACCGCGAGCATGCTCAGCTACCAGCTGACCGTGAACGTGTGGACCGGCGTGATCGTCGCCCTCGTCGCCTCGCTCGCGGTCGGCGCCTTCAACGGCTGGATGGTGGTCAAGACCGGGCTGCCCAGCTTCCTGGTCACCCTGGGCACCTTCCTGATCCTGCAGGGCGTCAACCTGGCCGTGACCAAATGGGTGACCGGCAATGTCGCCACCGACGACATCAGCACCATGGACGGCTTCGACCAGGCCAGGAAGATCTTCGCGTCCTCCGTCGACATCGGCGGCGTCCAGGTGAAGATCACGATCTTCTACTGGCTGGCCTTCGCGGCCCTGGCCACCTGGGTGCTGCTGCGCACCAAGTACGGCAACTGGATCTTCGCCGTCGGCGGCAACAAGGAGAGCGCCCGCGCCGTCGGTGTCCCCGTGAACTTCACCAAGATCACGCTGTTCATGACGGTCGGCTTCGGTGCCTGGTTCGTGGGCATGCACAACCTGTTCTCGTTCAACACCGTGCAGTCCGGCGAGGGCGTCGGCCAGGAGCTGATCTACATCGCCGCGGCGGTCATCGGCGGCTGTCTGCTCACCGGTGGCGCCGGCTCCGCGATCGGCCCGGTCTTCGGCGCGTTCATGTTCGGCATGGTGAACCAGGGCATCGTCTTCGCGGGGTGGAACCCCGACTGGTTCAAGGCCTTCCTCGGCGTGATGCTGCTCGGCGCCGTCCTGATCAATCTGTGGGTCCAGCGCACGGCGACCCGGAGGTGACACCGATGACCACCAAGAACGGAACCGGAACGCACGGCGCCGTCCTCCAGGACGCCGCGCCCGCCAAGGACGGCCCGATCGTCGAACTGCGCGGCGCGGGCAAGTCCTACGGCAACATCCGCGCCCTGCACGGCGTCGACCTCCAGGTCCACGCGAGCCAGGTGACCTGCGTCCTCGGTGACAACGGCGCCGGCAAGTCCACCCTCATCAAGATCATCTCGGGTCTGCACCAGCACACCGAGGGCGAATTCGCCGTGGACGGCGAACCGGTGCGCTTCAGCTCCCCGCGGGAGGCCCTCGCCAAGGGCATCGCCACCGTCTACCAGGACCTCGCCACCGTGCCCCTGATGCCGGTGTGGCGCAACTTCTTCCTCGGCTCCGAGATGACCAAGGGCCCCTGGCCCGTGCGGCGCCTGGACATCGCCCGCATGAAGGCGACCGCCGACCAGGAACTGCGCAACATGGGCATCGTCCTGCACGACCTGGAACAGCCCATCGGCACCCTCTCCGGCGGCCAGCGCCAGTGCGTGGCCATCGCCCGCGCCGTCTACTTCGGCGCCCGCGTCCTCATCCTGGACGAGCCCACCGCCGCCCTCGGCGTCAAGCAGTCCGGCGTGGTCCTGAAGTACATCGCCGCCGCCCGCGAGCGCGGCCTCGGCGTCATCTTCATCACCCACAACCCGCACCACGCCTACATGGTCGGCGACCACTTCAGCGTCCTGCGCCTCGGCACCCTGGAACTCAGCGCCGAGCGCAGCCGGATCACGTTGGAGGAACTGACCAACCACATGGCCGGCGGCGCCGAACTCGCCGCCCTCAAGCACGAGCTGGCACAGGTGCGGGGCGTCGACGTCGAGGAACTCCCGGAGGAGGAGGACCTCACCGCACCCGTCGCAAGCTCTCCCGAAGGGACCACCTGACATGGCCAACCCGTCCCCACTGGACCGAATCCGGGTCGGCTCGGCCCCGGACTCCTGGGGCGTCTGGTTCCCCGACGACCCGAAGCAGGTGCCCTGGGAACGCTTCCTCGACGAGGTGTCCGAGGCGGGCTACGACTGGATCGAACTGGGCCCGTACGGCTATCTCCCCACCGACCCGGCCCGGCTGACGGACGAGTTGGGGCGGCGGAGCCTGAAGGTGTCGGCCGGCACGGTCTTCACCGGCATGCACCGCGGCCCGTCCGTCTGGGACGAGACCTGGGCCCACGTCAGCCAGGTGGCCGCCCTCACCCAGGCCATGGGCGCGCGGCACCTCGTCGTCATCCCCTCCTTCTGGCGGGACGACAAGACCGCCGAGATCCTGGAGCCGCCGGAGCTGACCGCCGAGCAGTGGGCGCACCTGACCAAGGGCATGGAACGGCTCGGCCACGAGGTCAGGGAGACGTACGGACTCGAACTCGTCGTCCACCCGCACGCCGACACGCACATCGACACCGAGGACCATGTGGAGCGGTTCCTCGACTCCACCGACGCCGAGCTGGTCAATCTCTGCCTGGACACCGGGCACTACGCCTACTGCGGCGGCGACAGCGTCAAGCTGATCGAGACCTACGGTGAGCGGATCGGCTATCTGCACCTCAAGCAGGTCGACCCCGCGATCCTCGCCGAGGTCGTGGCGAACCAGGTGCCGTTCGGGCCCGCGGTGCAGCGGGGCGTGATGTGCGAACCGCCGTCCGGGGTCCCCGAGCTGGGACCGGTCCTGACGGCGGCGCAGGGGCTCGGCGTGGAGCTGTTCGCGATCGTCGAGCAGGACATGTACCCGTGCGAGCCGGACAAGCCGCTGCCGATCGCGGTCCGCACGCGCAGGTTCCTGAGGTCGTGCGGGGCCTGAGGATTCGGTCCGGCGAGGGCCCGGAACAAACGGGGGACCGCGGGCGTTCTGACCGGCGACGGGGGAACGCCCGTGAGGTCGGAAGGACGACACACATGGCACACCGCACGGAAGTCCACGAGACGCCCTGGCCGGCCGGCGAGGGCGCCGGTACCGCGAGTCGGAGCCGCTTCAGCCGCCTGCCCGAGCGGATACGCCTGGAGGACACGGTGGAGACGAAGCCGGCGACCCTGCCGGACCCGGCGCGCGACCGGTACAGCGCGGACGAGTGGCTGGTGCGCTACTGCCTCTGAGCCGAACCGAGCGGGACGGTGCCGTGGCCGAAGGGCTCTCGGCCCCGGTCCGGCGCTGTCCGCGCGGCGGGCCGGGGCCGGCGGCAGGCGGCCCCAGGGCCCTGGCGGCACCCGGGCCATGTCCGTCGTCCACATGAACTCGCCGGTGGCATGGAGGCAGGCGTCCGCCTGCTCTCGTTGGTGAGGTCACCGCTTGCGTCGACCCCGCGCTGCACACGGCACTTCCCGGGGCGCGGGGCACCTGTGGGCGACGCGTGGTCCGGTGCTGAACGCAAAAGGAACCCCGGGCGCCGAGCGTGGAAGCACTGCGGGCCGGGCCCTGGTAGGGGCGCCGGCCCGCCGACGTGTGTGCGGGGCACGGTGGTCCGTGCCCCGGCCCGTCAGGCCCCCCGCACCTCGTCGAGCGTCACCGGCCGGTGCTCGTGCAGGGACAGGGTGCAGGCCTCGGCGATCCAGCCCGCCTCCAGGGCGTCCTCGACGGTGCAGGGGGAGGGGCGGGTGCCTGCGACGACCTCGGTGAACGCGGTGAGTTCGGCGCGGTAGGCCGCGGTGAAGCGGTCCATGAAGAAGTCGTGCGGGGTGCCCGCCGGGAAGGTCACGCCGGGCTCGACGGAGCGGAGCGGGAGCTTGTCGTCCAGGCCGACCGCGATCGAGTCCTGGAAGCCGTGGACTTCCATACGGACGTCGTAGCCGCGGGCGTTGTGGCGGGAGTTGGAGACCACCGCGATCGTGCCGTCGTCCAGGGTGAGGATCGCGCCCGTGGTGTCGGCGTCGCCCGCCTCCTTGATGTAGTCGGCGCCCCGGTTGCCGCCCACCGCGTACACCTCGGTGACCTCGCGGCCGGTGACCCAGCGGATGATGTCGAAGTCATGGACGGAACAGTCGCGGAAGATGCCGCCGGACGCGGCGACGTACGCGGCCGACGGCGGCGCCGGGTCCAGGGTCGTCGAGCGGACCGTGTGCAGTGTGCCCAGCTCACCGGCCCGGACGGCGGCCCGTGCGGCCACGAAACCCGCGTCGAAGCGGCGGTTGTAGCCGATCTGGATCGGCACGTCACTTCCCTGCACGGACTTGAGCACCTCGACGCCCTCCGCCATGGTGCGGGCGACCGGCTTCTCGCAGAAGACGGGGACGCCCGCCTCCACGCCGGCCAGGATCAGCGCCGGGTGGGCGTCGGTCGCGGCCGCCACGACGATGCCGTCCACGCCGGCGGCCAGCAGCGCCTCGGGCGAGTCGGCGACCTCGGCCCCGAACCGCTCGGCCGCGGCCTTGGCCGCCTCCGCGAACGGGTCGGTGACGACGAGGGACTCGACGGCGTCGAGCCCGGAGAGGGTCTCGGCGTGGAAGGCGCCGATGCGGCCGAGGCCGAGGATTCCGATACGCATGGGGTGCGGCTCCTGGAGTGCGAGGGTACGAGGGTTCGGGAGGAGAGAGAGCTAGTCGAGTCCGCCGAGCACGTTCTGGTCCCAGTCGATCACCGAACCGGTGACCACGCCCGAGCGGTCGGACAGCAGAAAGACCACGAAGTCGGCGATCTCGGCAGGTTGGCCGAGCTTGCCCATCGGCAGCCGGGCGGCCGCCTGCTCCCGCCAGTCGTCGCCGGCGCCGTGGAAGGTGCGCTGGGTGGCGTCCTCGCCCTCGGTCGCGGTCCAGCCGATGTTCAGGCCGTTGATCCGGATCCGGTCGAAGCGGTGGGCGTGCGCCGCGTTGCGGGTCAGACCCACGAGGCCGGCCTTCGCTGCGACGTACGGGGCGAGGAACGGCTGCCCGCCGTGCGCCGACGAGGTGATGATGTTGACGATCGTGCCGGGCGCCGCCCGGGCCACCATGTCGGCGACCGCCGCCTGCATCGCGAAGAACGGCGCCTTGAGGTTGATCGCGATGTGCGCGTCGAACAGCTCGGGCGTGGTGTCCAGCAGGGTGCCCCGTGAGGTCAGCCCCGCCGAGTTCACCAGGCAGTCGATCCGGCCGTGGGCGTCGACCACCTCGGCCACGGACGCCTTCGCCCGGTCGGCGTCCGCCAGGTCCGCACGGACGAACATCGCCTTGCCGCCGGCCGCCGCCAGCTCGGCCACCAGGGCCTCACCCGGTTCGGTGCGGCGCCCGGTGACGGCCACCACGGCCCCCGCGCGGACGGCGGCCCGTGCGATCGCGGCGCCCACGCCCTGGCTGCCGCCGTTGACGAGGACCACCTTGTCGCGGAGCAGTCCGTCGAGAAGTCCCATGATCTCCTTGCCCTTTCAGCTCTCGCGCCGCCCGGCGCCGGCCCGTGGCTGCTTGTCGGTCACGGGAGCGACGCAGCCCTGTCATTCTTGTCAGTACAAACCCCTCGAACAACCAGCAGGCAACCTTCAAAAACCCCTCAAGGAGCCGGTCCATGGGACACCCGTTCCCCCTCCGGGAAATCGCGCGTCAGGCAGGCCTCAGCGAGGCCACCGTGGACCGTGTGCTGAACGGCAGGGGAGGGGTGCGGGAGAGCACCGCCCGTGAGGTGCACCGGGCCATCGCGGACCTGGACCGGCAGCGCACCCAGGTCCGGCTGGTCGGCCGTACCTTCATGGTCGACATCGTGGTGCAGGCACCCGAGAGGTTCACCACCGCCGTGCGGGCCGCCCTGGAGGCCGAGCTGCCCTCGCTGCACCCGGCCGTGGTCCGCTCCCGCTTCCACTTCCGGGAGACGGGGCCCGCGGCGGAGCAGGCCGCAACGCTGGACCGGATCGGCCGCCGCGGCTCGCAGGGCGTGATCCTCAAGGCGCCGGACGTCCCCGAGGTCACCGCCGCGGTGGGCCGGCTCACCGCGGCCGGCATTCCGGTCGTCACGCTGGTCACCGACCTGCCGGCCAGTGGCCGCCTCGCCTACGTCGGCATCGACAACCGGGCCGCGGGCGCCACCGCCGCCTACCTGATGGGCCAGTGGCTCGCCGACCGGCCCGGGAACGTCCTCACCAGCCTCAGCAGCGGCTTCTTCCGCAACGAGGAGGAGCGCGAGATGGGCTTCCGCAGCGTGATGCGGACCCGGCACCCGCGGCGCACCCTGGTGGAGATCGCCGAGGGCCAGGGCCTGGACGCCACCCAGTACGACCTGGTCCGCGCCGCCCTGGAACGCGACCCGGAGATCCGGGCCGTGTACTCCATCGGCGGCGGCAACAACGCCACCCTGCGCGCCTTCGCCGACCTCGGCCGCGACTGCGCGGTGTTCGTCGCGCACGACCTCGACCACGACAACACCCGCCTGCTGCGCGAGCACCGGCTGTCCGCCGTCCTCCACCACGACCTGCGGCACGACCTGCGCGAGGCCTGTCACGAGGTGATGCGCCACCACGGCGCCCTGCCGCCCGCCGGACCGGTCCTGCCCTCGGCGATCCAGGTGGTGACCCCGTACAACATGCCTACGACGCCGGCAGGCTGACCCATGTCCCGTTCGCGGCCGACGCCACCATGGCGTCGAGCACGGCCGCGCTGTGCACCGCGTCGGCCGGCGTGGTGCCGCACGGCCTGCCCTCGGCGATCGAGCGCAGAAAGCGGTACGCCTCGATCACCTTCAGGTCGTCGTAGCCCATCGCGTTGGCGGCGCCCGGCTGGAACGCGCCGAACTCGCCGTCGCCCGGGCCGACATACACCGTGCTCACCGGCTGGTCCTGGTACGTCGTACCGCGGCTGACCGCCAGCTCGTTCATCCGGCGGAAGTCCCAGAACACCGCACCCCTGGTGCCGTGCACCTCGAAGCCGTAGCTGTTCTGCTCGCCGACCGAGACCCGGCACGCCTCCAGGACGCCGCGGGCGCCGGAGACGAAGCGCAGCAGGCAGCCGACGTAGTCCTCGTTCTCGACCGGACCCGGTGCGCCGCCGGAGGCGAGGGCGTGGCCCGCTGTGGCGCCCGTCGGGCGGGCCCGCTCCGGGACGAAGATCGCCGTGTCGGCGGTCAGGGAGGCGATCTCGCCGAGCAGGAATCGAGCCAGGTCGGCGCCGTGCGAGGCCAGGTCCCCGAGCACCCCGCTGCCACCGCGCTCACGCTCGTAACGCCAGGTCAGGGCGCCGTCCGGGTGGGCCGCATAGTCGCTGAACAGACGGATGCGGACATGGGTGACCGTGCCGATCTCCCCGGAGGCGATCAGGTCGCGGGCGGCCTCCACGGCGGGTGCGTTGCGGTAGTTGAAGCCGACCGTGCCCTGGACGCCGGCCCCCGCGACCGCGTCGGCCACCGCACGGGCGTCCGCCCCGGTCAGGCCCACCGGCTTCTCGATCCAGAGGTGCTTGCCCGCCTCGGCCATCGCCACGGCGATCTCCCGGTGCAGGAAGTTGGGCGCGGTGATGCTGACGGCCCGCACGCGCGGATCCGCGGCCACCTCGCGCCAGTCGCGGGTGGCGGAGGCGAACCCGAAACGTTCGGCGGCCTCCTCGGCCCGGCCCGGCACCTCCTCGGCGACCGCGACCAGCTCGGGCCGCAGGGGCAGCTGCGGATAGTGGTGCCGCACCCGGGCGTACGCCTGGGTGTGCACCCGCCCCATCCAGCCGAACCCGACGACGGCGACACCGAGCGCATCCACCATGACAGCCCCTCTTTGGACCGGTCCACATTCTGTCCGGGCCACCTTTGTACGGACATGCCGCGCCCGTCAACCCTTGGGCAAGGGACAACCGCACCGTGTCAACCCTTTGACAGCGCGATACGCCACATGGAACGGTCCATCCCATGAGACCGCCGACGATCCGCGATGTGGCCGAACGGGCCGGAGTGTCGAAGTCACTGGTCTCACTGGTGCTGCGCGGCTCGGGTCAGGTGCGCGCCGAGAAACGGGACGCGGTCCTGGAGGCCGTGCGCGAGCTGGGCTACCGGCCGAACGCCGCCGCGCGCAGCCTCAGCGAGCAGCGCACCCGCACCGTCGGCGTCCTCCTCGACGACCTGCGCAACCCCTGGTTCGTCGACCTCCTCGACGGCCTGAACTCGCTGCTGCACTCGGCCGGCCTGCACATGCTGCTCGCCGACGCCCGGCTGAACCGGCGGATGGGCCACGACCTGGCCGAACCCTTCCTGGACCTGGGCGCCGACGGCCTGGTGGTGGTCGGTACGGTCCCGGACGCGGGCGGACTCGGCGCGCTGGCCCGGCGGATGCCGGTGGTCGTGGCGGGCGCCCGCGAGCCGCAGCCGCCGGGCGTGGACGTCGTCGCCGGTGACGACGAGCACGGCGCCCGGCTGGCCACCGAACACCTGCTCGGCCTCGGCCACCGCCGGATCGCCCATCTGGCGGGCCGCGGCGCCGTCGGCGAGCTGCGGCGGCGCGGCTTCGAGGCGGCCATGCGCGCGCAGGGCGCCGAGCCGCTGGTCGAACCCGGCGACCTGACCGAGGAGGGCGGCTACCGGGGCACCGTACGCCTGCTCAGCCGCCCGGACCGGCCCACGGCGGTCTTCGCCGTCAACGACATGGCATCCGTCGGCGCACTCTCCGCGGCCGAGGAACTGGGCCTGCGCGTGCCGTACGACCTGTCGGTTGCCGGGTACGACAACACCAGCATCTCCCGGCTCCGGCATGTGTGGCTGACCACCGTCGACACCGCACCGCACGAGGTCGGCCGGCGCGCCGCCCGGTGCCTCCTGGACCGCTTCGAGCGCCCCGGAGGCGAGGAGCGCCTGCACCTGGCCGTACCTACCCTGGAGATCCGGGGCACGACGGCGCCACCGCCCGGCCTCACAGATTGATCGCGTACGCCTTGCGCAGCGTCTCGTGCACGGTCCACGTCGTACGGTCGCCCGCGCGCAGCACCGCCATGTCGCCGGGACCCACGCTGAGCGTCGGTCCGCCCTCGACCTCGATCGTCGCCGACCCGCTGATCACCACGAACAGTTCGTCCGCCTCGGTGTCGGTGACCACGCCCGGCGTGATCTGCCAGATCCCGCGGATCTGCCGGCCGTCCGTCGACTCCCAGACCACCTTCCCGGTGACCTCCGGATTCCCGGACAGGATCTGCTCCGGGTCGACGGGCTCGGGTTCGAGGTCGGCGTCGGGGATGTGAAGCGCGAAGCTGTGCGTCATGTGTCGACCCTAACCACCGTCCGCACCACGGGGCCGTCGACAGTGTGTGCGGCATCGGGCCTGGTGGGAGGACACTTCGTCGGGCCGGGCGGACTGGCGGTGGCGCGGGGCGCGGGTGATCGTGGAGAGCATGGCTGACTCCATGACGGCCGCCGCCGAGCCGCACCGGCAGCACGACCTGCGCGCGGCCGTCCTCTTCGGCGGGGTCTACGGCGCCGTCCTGGCCAGCTCCATGGTCGCCGCGCTCACCCGGTACGGCCACAGCTCCGCCGCCGACCGTCGCTACGACGCCCTATGGCTGCTGGTCACGGCATTCGCCTCCGCCCTGGCCCACGGCTACGCCCACTACATCGCCGAGCGCGGTCCGCACCGCCGCTGGGACGTCCTGCGCAGCCTCGTCGACGAATGGCCGCTGGTCACGGCCGTCCTGCCGACGGTCCTCCTGCTCATGGGTGCGGGCTGGGGCTGGTGGCCCCCGACCGGCGTCGAGTATCCGGTGTTCGCCCTGAACACCGCGATCCTCTTCGCCCTCGGCCTGGTCACCGCCCGCCGGTCGGCGCGCAGCTGGCCGGCCGCCGTCCTCATCGGCCTCGTGGACGCGGTGCTCGGCGTGATCGTGGTGGTGGCCAACGCGCTCATCAAGTAGGCGATCGGGCCCGGCTGGGCATGGAATCGGTATGACCACCGAAGACGCGGCAACCACAGCGGCCATCGACATCGTGACCCGCCAGGCCGTCGACAGCCTCCGTACCACCGCCGACCCCCGGCTGCGCGACCTGCTCACCGCCCTCGTCCGGCACCTGCACGCCTTCGCCCGCGAAACCCGGCTGACGCAAGGGGAGTGGGCGGATGCCGTCGGCTTCCTGACGGCCACGGGCGGGGCCTGCACGGACACCCGGCAGGAGTTCATCCTCCTCTCGGACGTCCTCGGCCTGTCCATGCTGGTCGAGACGGTGCACGGCCACAGCGCGCCCGGCACCACCGAGTCGACGGTGCTCGGCCCCTTCCACCTGACCGAGTCCCCGGCCCGGGAACTCGGCGACAGCATCGACCTGATGGGCGACGGTGAACCCTGCGTGGTCAGCGGCCGCGTCCGCTCCGCCGACGGCACCCCGCTGCCCGGCGCGGTCCTGGACGTCTGGCAGGCCGACGCGCACGGCTTCTACGACGTCCAGCGCCCGGACCTGCAACCACCCGGCAACGGACGCGGATCGTTCACGGCCGGCGCCGAGGGCGGCTTCTGGTTCCGCACCTGCGTGCCCAGCCCCTACCCGATCCCGACCGACGGCCCTGTTGGCACCCTCCTCAAGGCCTCCGGCCGCCACCCCTACCGCCCCGCCCACATCCACTTCATCGCGACGGCCGCCGGCCACGCCCCGGTCACCACCCACATCTTCGTGGCGGGCGACGCCCACCTCGACTCGGACGCCGTGTTCGCCGTGAAGGACAGCCTGGTCAAGGACTTCACACCGACCGACGACCCGTCCCTGGCCCGCGAGTTCGGCGTACCGAACCCCTTCCGGCACGCCCGCTTCGACGTCGTACTGGAGCGTTCGTGACGTTCGGCCTCGTCCGTCGTCCTGCCGCACGCCCATCGGCCGGCAGAGCACGACCGGGTGTCGTCCGCACATGATGACGGGCCGTCGCGTGTTCGGGTCCTGTGGCCCGAGGGACCGCCGATCGGAGGGCCCGGACCGGGTGACGAACCCGCGCCCTGGTGCGAGCGCGACGCGCAGGCGGCGAACCGGGGGCACGGACACCCGGTGGCGCGCGGCCGGCCGGGGGCTTCCCGGTCCGGTGGCGGGTATCCGGTACCCGCGCATAGTGGATACATGCGCCGCACCGGTACTGCCGCTCTGTGCATTGCCGCTCTCCTCGCCGTGGGCGGTCCCGCGGCGCCGGACGTGCCCGGCCGTGAGCAGTCGCAGTGCGCGGTCACCCGGGGTACCCCCACCGGCCAGGCACGGCAGGTCATCGACATCGTGCACCGGGCGCGCCGGGATCTAGGCCTGAAGGCCGCGCTGGTCCGGGTCACGGTGGACGGGCGGGACGTGGCCACCGTCGCGGACGGCACGTCGATGAGCGGAGTGCCGGCCACCCCGGCGATGCACTTCCGGTCGGGCTCCGTCGGCATCGCCTACCTGGGAACGGTGTTGCTGCAGCTCGTCGACGAGCACCGGGTGGCTCTGGACGACCCCGTCTCGCGGTGGCTCCCCGACCTGCCGCACGGCGACGGCATCACCCTGCGGATGCTGGGCGACTCGACCTCGGGCCTGCACGACTACGTCACGGACCCGGCCTTCGTGAAGCAGCTCTACGCGGACCCGTTCCAGCACTGGACACCGGACGAGCTGGTCGGCATCTCGCTCGGCCACCCCCTGCGGTACGAGCCCGGCACCGACTGGAGTTACTCGCACGCCAACTTCGTGCTCCTGGGCCGAGCCCTGGAGAAGATCACCGCAACCCCGCTGGACAAGCTGCTGCGGGAGCGCGTCTTGAACCCCCTGGGGCTCGGTGAGACCCGCAACGCCTTCACGCCCGAGATCCCGGCGCCCGTCCTGCACGCCTACGACGACGAACGCGGCCCCTACGAGGACGCCACCTACTGGGACCCGTCCTGGACCACCGCACCCGGCGCCGTGCTCACCACCGACATCTGCGACCTGGCCCGCTCCGCACAGGGCATCGGCTCGGGCCGACTGCTCTCCCGCGACTCCTACCGGGTACAGCTGAACCCCGGCACACCCGGCCTCGGCACCCCGACCGCGACCTGTCCCGCCACCGTGTGCCTGAAGCAGACCGAGGACTTCCACTACGGGGTGGGCGTCATCTACAAGTTCGGCTGGGTGCTGCAGAATCCGTCCTTCGCCGGCTTCGCCGCTGTACAGGCCTATCTGCCGGAGCGGCGGCTGGCCATCGCCGTGTCCACGACCGTCGGTCGGAGGGCGCCCGAGAGCAACACGGCCCAGACGGTCTCCGAGCGCATCGCCGCGGCCCTCACCCCCGACCACCCGATGACCGCCAAACCCGAGTGACCGGTACGCGCCTTCGGTGACCGGTCACCGGTGACCGGTGCACGGCTCCGGCGGCTCGCGCACGGGCTTCGGCGGCGGCACGGTCCCAGCCGCCGGTGTGCGCGTCTCAGCGGCCGGTACGCACCCCGTCCAGCGCGATCGACAGGACCCGGTCGCGCTGCACGTCGTCCTCGAACGCCGTCGCCGTGATGCCGGCGACCATGCGCAGCAGGTCACCGAAGTCCATGTCCGCCCGGGCCACGCCCGCCTTCTGGGCGCGCTCCAGCAGCGGTCCGCCGGCCGCGTACATCGACTCGCGGCAGGCCATGAAGATGTCCGACTCGTCGTTCAGGGCCTCCCGCACCGCGCGCTTGGTGACCATGTAGCCGGCGAACCGGTCCAGCCAGGTGGTCAGCGCCTCCCACGGCTCCCGGTCGGCCAGCTCCACGGCGGCCCGGCAGAGGGCGTTCACCTCGTCCGCGTAGACGGTCTCGAAGAGGTCCCGGCGGGTGGGGAAGTTGCGGTACAGGGTGCCGATGCCGACGCCCGCGCGGCGGGCGATGTCCTCCAGGGAGGCCTCCGCGCCGTGCTCGGCGAACGCCTCGCGGGCGGCCGTGAGCAGGGCGTCGTAGTTGCGGGCGGCGTCCTTTCGGTGCGGCCGGCGGGTCGCGACGATCTCGCTGACGGGGAACGACGTGGCCGTCACAGCTGCCTCCCGGGAGGGCATCGGTTGAACCGGAGGGTCACCTCCGTTACAGTGGAGGGGTACCTCCACTTTAGCAGTGCGGGGGCGGCTTCGCCGTGGACGGACGCATCCCGGCGCCGGCCTCCCGCATCCACGAGCACGGGCCCTGCGTGCGCACCGCCCGTCGCTCCCCAAGACACCCAACCCTCCGCGTTCCGATTCCGGAGAGGCTCCTTCATGCCCCGCAAGTCCAACCGCCTCACCTTCGCGGTCCTCGCGACCGGTGCCGGCGTCTTCGCCATGCTGCAGTCGCTGATCGCCCCGGCCCTGCCGACCGTCCAGCACGCGATGCACACCTCGCAGTCCACCGCAACCTGGGTGATGACGGCGTACCTGCTGTCCGCCTCGGTGTTCACCCCGATCCTCGGCCGGGTCGGCGACCTCGTCGGCAAGAAACGCACCCTCGTCGCGGTCCTGGTGGCCGTCCTCGCCGGCTGCCTCCTCGCCGCGCTGGCCCCGAGCATCGGCGTACTGATCGTCGCCCGCGTCGTACAGGGTGTCGGTGGCGCCCTCTTCCCGCTCTCCTTCGGCATCATCCGGGACGAGTTCGCCCCGTCCGAGGTGAGCGGCAGCATCAGCAACCTGTCCGCCGTGATCGCCGCGGGCGGCGGTGTCGGCATCGTGGCCGCCGGGCCCATCGTCTCCGCCCTCGACTACCGCTGGCTGTTCTGGATCCCGGTGGCCATCGTCGCCGCGACCGTGCTGATCGCCCTGCGCTACATCCCCGAGTCGCCCAACCGTGCCCAGGGGCACGTCAGTTGGCTGGGCGCCGCCCTGCTCTCCGCCTGGCTGGTGGCCCTCCTGTTGCCGCTGAGCCAGGCCGGTCGGTGGGGCTGGGGCTCGGCGAAGGTGCTCGGCCTGTTCGCCGCCGCCGTCCTGCTGCTCGCGTTGTGGCTGGCCACCGAGGCCCGCTCCCGCAGTCCCCTCATCGATTTGCGCGTGATGCGCCTCCCGGCGGTGTGGACGACCAACGCCGCGGCCCTGCTGTTCGGTGCCGGCATGTACGCGATCTGGTCCTTCCTGCCGGGCTTCGTCCAGACACCGTCCGCGGCCGGCTACGGCTTCGGCGCGAGCGTCACCGAGTCCGGCCTGCTCATGCTGCCCATGCTCGTCGCGATGTTCCTTTCCGGCGTCCTGTCCGGCCGGCTCGAACCCCGCGTCGGCGCCAAGGCGTTGCTCACCACGGGTGCCGCACTCGGCGCACTGGCCTGTGGCTTCCTGACCTTCTGGCATGACACGCAGTGGCAGATCGCCGTCGTCGCGGGCCTGTTCGGCCTCGGTATCGGACTGGCCTTCGCCTCGATGGCCAACCTGATCGTGGGCAGCGTCCCGCCCGAGCAGACGGGTGCGGCCACCGGCATGAACGCCAACATCCGCACCATCGGCGGTTCCATCGGTGCCGCGCTCACCAGTGTCCTGGTCACCGGCCACCTCCAGTCCTCCGGCCTGCCCCACGCCTCCGGCTACAGCCACGCCTGGGCCCTGCTGGCCCTCCTCTGCCTGGCCGCCACCGGTGCCGCCCTCCTCGTCCCGGTCCGCCGCACCAGCCGCACGGTGGGCTCCGTACGCACGGGGCCGACACCGGCACCCGCGCGCGTGCGGTAGGGTTGACCTGCGTGATCACGCGGAACACTTCGCGTGAGCCCGCAACGGGACGTGGCGCAGCTTGGTAGCGCACTTGACTGGGGGTCAAGGGGTCGCAGGTTCAAATCCTGTCGTCCCGACTTGCGAGACGCAGGTCACGGGTCGTGCGAGAGGTTCTCGCACGACCCTTTCCGTTGTTCGCCGATGGCGGCCGGATCACCTCAAGAGGCCGCCGCCTCGGTCACGCGGGCGGAGAACTCCGTGGCGGACCAGGCCGGCCGTTCGGCCGGGGGACGCAGGGCGGCGGAGACGAGCGAAGCGAGTCGTGGCCCGACGCCGTGTCCGGTGAGCAGCGGCGCCACCTGTTCATGGGCCCGGTGGTACGGCGGATCCTCGCCGGTGAGCAGCCAGTGGGTCACGGCCGCCAGGGAGTAGAGGTCGGACATATGGCTGCGCAGGCCGTCGCCGGCCCGGATCTCCGGCGCCACGTACGGCGAGGGGTTACGGGCGAAGAGCCGGGAGACCGAGGCGGTGGTCGTGCGGGGCACCCGCATCCATTCGAGCATCGACACCTTGTAGTAGGGCCCGTCGGCCGCGCCCGGGGGCGGTGTGCACAGGTATGCCGAGTCCGGTGAGAGATGGCGCAACACCACACCGCCGGCGTGGAGTTCGGTCACCGCGGAGGTCAGTGCGGCGACGATGCCGGCGGCCTCGGGGGCGGACAGCGGGGCGGGGACCCCTCGTACCGGACGGTCGTGCTCCCAGACGTAGGCCACCAGGAGGTGCGGTTCGACCTCATAGGTGTCCCTGGGCAGCACGACCGGCCGGAAGACGCGATCCGCCAGGACAGGGCTGGCCGCCAGCGACTTGGCCACCGCGTGAGTGCGCTCGCTCAGGACCCTGCGCAGATCCGCCGCCTCGGCCTTCGGCAGGGTGGTCATGTTCTCGCCGATGACCTTGAGGTAGTAGGGCAGTCCGTTCGCCTCGGCCCGGTACGCCTGCCAGCCGTCGCCGATGGCCCGGAGGGTTTCCAGCCGGAAGCCGGCGAGCACGGGTGGGGTGGCGATCTCGCCGACCAGACGTCGCAGACAGTCCTCGAACTCCGCCGGGCGGCCGCCGCCGGGGGCGATCGCCCGGACCTTTCCGACCAGAGTCTCGGGATCCTGGGCCACCAGGATCCCGGCGGCCTCCGACCCCGGGTCGGTGAGCGCCGGGACGCGCGGGACGACCAGCAGGCACGAGGTCCCACCGGGCCAGCCGATCTGCCGTTTCAGGGCGGGGGCGAGCTGCCGGAGCAGCGGGAGAGGGGAGTGGCTGGTGTACGCGCGGGTGACACCGGGTGCGGGCTGCCAGGTGTCGGCCGACGGATCGAGTCCGTCCGGGAGCCGCCAGTTCTTGCATTCGACGGCGATCAGCTGGTCACCGCGCAGGACGACGCAGTCGACGTCGGTGTCCCGGCCCCGCCGGTTCGCCCGGGCCGCGACGATCACGGCGTCGGACGGGTCGAGACCGGCTGCCAGGGCACGCGCGACCTTCCGCTCCTGCTCGGTCTGGTAGGGGCCGAGCTGGTACAGGCGCGCCCCGCGAGCGGAGGCGCCGGCGGGTACGGCCGCCGGGCTCGGCAGGGCAGCGCCGGAACGCGTGGCCGGACGGCCGGGATCCGGCCTTGGCGGAGCCGAGCGGGGCACCGCCGCGGCGGCCGCAAGATCGCCGTGCAGAGCCGTCAGGAGAGCGGATGCGGAGGGGCGCTGGGCCTCGTCGCCGAGCGAGCGTCGCAGAGCGCGCAGCCATGTCTCGGGGATCTCCGAGGAGAGGCGGGCGAGACCGGCCGACGGATGGTCGCCGGCGTCCGACCCCCGCAGCAGTGCGATCGTCACCGTGGCCCACGACCAGATGTCCGCCGCCCGGGGCGCCTTGCGTACCCGTCCCTGGTGGATCTCGGGTGCGACATGGACGCTCTGGACCGCCGACCGCAGGAGATCCGTGCCCCCGCGCCGGTCCCCGACCCGGGCGTAGACGGCACCGACCAGCGTGACCGTCCTGCCGTCCTCGTCGGGGAAGACCAGCTCCGGTCTGATCGACTGGTGCACGACGGCGCGGGCGTGCTGGTCGGCGAGAGTGCGCAGCAGTGCCAGCGAGTGCTGCAGTGCCTCGGCGGTCGTCAGCCCGGCGTGCAGACGGGCAGCCAGGTCGTCGCCCGGCGGAAGGGCCTGGGGGACGACGAGACGGGCGCCGTTCTCCACGGTGAACGGGGCGAGGACCGGCCCGTACGCCGACCGGTGGGCGACGTCGTGGTCGCGGCCGGCGCCGGGCACCGTGGCCGCGTCATTGGGCCTGACGACCAGCGCCACCCGCTGCTCGTGGCCCGCGGGGCCGGTGTGGACGCCCTCGTGCACGACCCAGGTGTCCTGGTAGGTGAGCACTCGGCCGCGCCGGTACCCGTTCTCGGGCCAGGGCTGGGGCAGCCGGGGGTGCAGACGGCCGCGCAAATCCTGCGGGGACGCCGTCCGACGGGCGGGGGCGAGCGCCGTCAGCCAGGTGTCGAGCGCGCTCAGCGGCACCAGGGCACATCCGCGGTCCAGTTCCACGGAGGTCACGTCCACATCGTCGTGGTGGACCACCACGCCCCGGGTCTCGGCCTGCCGTGCCAGCTTGCTGTAGAGGACGGACTGCTTGTGCCGGATCCGGGCGAAGGGGTTGGGCACCACGGTACGGACGGTGCCCAGTTCGTGGTGCCAGTGATAGGCGGCGAAGTGCCCGAGCACCTTGCCCCCGGCGGCAGGCAGCAGATGGACCACGACCGCGGTGCCGGGCAGCAGTACGACGGCGTCGTCCTCCGTCGGATACGAGTAGGCGGCCGGCTCGCCGGCCGGTGAGTGGTAGGGCAGGACGATCCGGCCGGCACGAGCGGGCAGGGCGGCGGCGAGCCGGGCAGGCCAGCCGGTAACGGCGGCCGGGGGCGGCGTCGGGCGCGGGCGGGGACCCGGTACCGGGCGGGGGGCGGGGCCGGTCATGTGCGGATCACTCTCTTGAGTTCGGCCGCCAGTTGCTCGGCATTGTCCAGGCGATGGGCGGGGACGCGACTCAGGCCCGCGCGCAGGACGCCTTCCAGGGCCAGCGACGTGTTCCGCCTGATGGCAAGGAAGTGGTTTTCCAACTCGGAGTGCTCGGTCGGGCCGAAGGGGTCCTGCTCGTCGTCCCTGCAGTGGCAGAACGGCCTCCGGTCGGGATGCACGAGTTCGAACAGGGTGGCCGCGAGGGAATAGGCGTCGTCCGAGGGGAGCACTCCTGTCGGCTCTTCCCCGAGGTCGTGGATCCCTTGCTCCGTGGGCGCGTAGCGCCGGTCGAAGGCGTGGTCCCGGAAGATCGGACTGACCTCGCCGCGGAGGTTGCCGCCGCCCCAGTCCAGCACGGTCACCCGGCCGTCGGGGGCCCGCAGGAGGTTCTCGGGTTTGAGGTCGCCATGGGTGAGGCTGCCCTCGCGGTAGGCACGGGCGACGACGCCGGCCGCGTCGGCCACCCACTCGACCGCGTCCTGCCATGCGTATCGGACCCGGTCGTGGTCCCGGATCGCCGCGTCGAGGGGCACGCCGTCCATCCACTCGAAGACGAACCAGCGGTCCTCCACCACTCCGCGTTCCCGCAGCAGCCGGGGAGCACCGCTGCTCACGCTCCGTTCGAGTGCCTCGAACCGGGCCCGCAACGCCCGGCACCGGTCCGGGTCGCCGTCCGGGTTGAGCAGCTTGGCCACGGCGGTACGGCCGTTCAGGACCACCTTGCGTGCGGCGGCGAAGTCGTCGACCGTCTGCTGCCCCAGCTGGTCCCCCAGCTCGAAGCCGACTCTGCGCAGGGCCTCGGCCGGATCCTCGGCCGCCTCGGGCTCCGGCGCGACGGCGGCCGGGACGGGCACGGCACTCGCGCGCGCCTGGGCCTTGAGCAGCCTGCGCGCGTGCCGTTCCTTCAGCCACAGGTAGATCAGTCTGTTCGACCAGCCCCAGTCGCTGTGGCCGTCCCGTCGGATGAGACCGAGTTCCTTGATCCGGTCGAGGCCGCGGTCGACCTCCGGGTCTACCGCGGGCATGTCGACCGCGTCACCGTCGATCCTGGTCAGCTCGTCGTCCTGGGTCGTCTCGTTCTCCAGCAGATAGGCGACGGCCCGTT
This sequence comes from Streptomyces sp. NPDC101151, assembly GCF_044768335.1. Lineage (NCBI taxonomy): Bacteria > Bacillati > Actinomycetota > Actinomycetes > Kitasatosporales > Streptomycetaceae > Streptomyces > Streptomyces sp. NPDC101151. Next base: position 318,105 of record NZ_JBIWPP010000003.1, read on the forward strand.
CCACGCCGGGCTCGCTCTGCAGGTCCGCGATCGGCCGGAGGACCTCGGGGTTCTCCACGAGCGCGTGTGCGGCGACCTCGACATCCTCGGGTGTGATGATCGAGGCCTTGCGGTGCACCAGCTGCGTCGCCAACTGCTCACCCATGCAGTGCACATGGTAGGGGTAGCCGCCCGTGTATTCGACGAGGAGCTCCATCGCGGCCTTCTGCAGGTGGACGCTGTCGTCGAATCCCAGCCGGACGATCCGCACGGCCTGGTCGGGCTCCATGAATCCGACCGGGAACCGCGTGATCTCGTCGGTCAGGTTGCTCTGATGCGGTACCAGCCTCTCCTTGAGGCTCTCGAAGCTGCAGGACCCCAGCGTCAGGAGCAGGAGCGGCGTGCGGTGGTCGGTGATCATGCCCCGTAGCTCGTCGCCCAGGTCCCTGACCGACTGCCCGGAGGCGCTGACCCGGTCGAGCAGCCTCTGGAACTCGTCGATCATCAGGAGCAGACACCAGTCGTCCAAGCCCTCGATGCTGATGTCTCTCAGCCACTCGGAGAACGCATAGCCCGTGGTGGGCAGGGGCTCGGTGACATGGACCCGCGTCGCACGGACCTCCTTCAGCCGCCTGACGATCTCCTTGGCGAACCACTCCCACAGGGGCGGGGCCTGCCCCGGAATCCACTGTTCTCCGTTGAGGTCCACGGCGAGGATCCCGGGCAGCGGCCACTCGGCCGGGTTCTCGGGAAGCGGATGGGCCGCGAGGGACCGTGCCAGGGTGGTCTTGCCCACCTGGCGCGGACCGTGCAGGAACCGGACGGGGGCGACCCGGCGACCGGTGTAGTGCTGGCGCAGCATCCGGAGTTCGGCATCGCGGGGCACCCTGACCCGTCCGTCCGCCGGACTGGTGGGCGCGAAGGCATGCCGGCCCAGTTCGTCCTCGGACCTGCTCTCCACCGGATAGGCCGTCTTCAGGTTCTCCGCCTCGGCCTCCCCGGGCCGGTAGAGCAGGAAGTCCAGCTCCACGCGGTCGACCTGGCGCAGTTCGTCCACCCGGAACACGACCTGCTGGCTGCAGCCGTGGACCAGGTCCACCTTGGCGAGCGGGGAGCCGTTCCAGCCGATGTGTATGTACCCCCCGTCCTCCCGCGGTTCCACCGTCAGGCGGGCGTGCAGCGGCCCCTCGCCATGGCACCACAGCTCCGCCTCGGTGACCAGGAACGCCTCGTCGACGCGGCGCGGCAGCAGCCGTCGGGCGGACTCCTCCCAGAGCCGGTAGGTGACCCTGCTGACGCGCTGCACCATCTCCCGGAGCGAGGGATCGCCCACACGCCGGCACAGGCCGAGGGCCTGGTTGCGCAGATCCATCAGACGCGCCCGGCCCTCGTCGCTGTCGATGTCCTGGGCGAGCTGGTGGTACCAGACGTCGATGAGCTGGTCGACGGTCACTTCGTCCTGGCTGCCGAAGGCGACGGCGCGCAGTGACTCGGCCACCCGCTCCAGCCGGTGCACCGACTCCAGTTGGGCATCGACCATGTCGACCGCCTCGAGGGAGACCACCTCCGCGTTCAGGTCCAGCAGCAGGCTTTCGTGAGCGACCTCGTCACCGCGGAGGATCTCCAGTTCCCGGGTGCGCATCGGCAGGCCCAGGTCCTGCTTCGTGGACAGGGCCGCACGGTGCACGGAGGGGTCGCCGCTGCTGCGGGCCGCCTGGATCCACTCCTCCACGGCCGTGGCCAGATTCGGCCGGCCGGGCCGCACCGACAGTTCCTGGACCACCTCCTGGTAGCAGTGCGCGGCCTGGTCGCTCTCGCCGTCCTGCCAGAGCATGCGGGCGTAGAGCCACCGCGCGTCCGGCGAGATGATCCGTCGCTGCTCCAGCAGGGCGCGCATGAGCTGGAGCCGGCGGTGCGAGGGACGGTCCCGCCGCAGTTCCTCGGAGCGGGCGTTCGCCACCCTGCCGAGCAGGGCGCCCCGGATCTGTTTCGCGACCAGCGTGAGATGGTCCGGGCGGCGGGCTCCCAGCGCCGTGTGCACGATCTCGTTGACGGGCGGTGTCGGACGCATGAGGCATCGGTAGGCCTCCTCGACGAGGCCGCTGTCGCCCGCGTCCTGGCCGAGGAGCAGGGCCACCGCCGCGAACAGCCGGCCGAGGCCGGCCGGTCGGTCGGTGGCCACGGAGAGCAGGGTTCCCGCGGCGGCGCCCGGATCGTCGAGATGGTGGAGCTCCAGCCCCGCCTGGGCCAGCGGCAGTTCGGTCCGGCCGAGTCCGAGATCCTGGGCGCGCATCCGCCCGATCTCCGCGATCGCCTCGGCGGCGCCTCCGGAGGCATGGGCCACCGCCACCCGGGGCCGGATGAAGGAACTGCTGAACAGGAAGCCGTCGATGAGCTGGCGGGCCAGGTCCAGTTCGTCGGTCCGGACCAGGGCCAGCACGAGGTTGGCGGCAATCACCTCGTTGCGCGGCTGGGCCTCGAAAGCCGTACGCAGGTCCCGTGCCGCATCGTGCCGGCGATCCTCCTGCGCCGCCGCCAGACCCTCGGCGAAGGGAGCGGCCGCGGCAGCGGTCATCCGCTCCAGATCGACCTGGGTGAGGGACCGGGGAGCCGGCCGGATGTACCGCTCCGCCTCACCGGCCAGACCCTCGATCAGCCGGCCGTACCCCGCGCGCAGGTCCCGGCTCCGCTGTGCGAAGCCGGGGGAGCCCGGCTCGTGGACCGCGAGGGCGTTGTGCACGGCTTGGGCCGCGGCGCGGTCCTCCCACTCGACGGCCTTGGCTCGCGCGAGCCGCGCGACGGGCACGGGGACCTCCGCGGGCGGGGCGACGGCCGGGGAGCCGGTCCCGGCGGCCGGGCTCCCGGTGCTGGGGTGCCCTGGATCGGCACCTTCGGGTGCGGCTTCGGCAGGGGCGGATCCCGCTACGGCGGACGCGCTGCCCGAGGTGAGCAGGCCGCCGGGTGAAGGCCGTCCGACCGCGCGGAAGATCTCGTCCAGCCGCGCCCGGTCGTCGGCGGCCAGCGCCGCCCAACTGCTGATCTGTGCCTCGATCTCCAGCGTGTCCGCCGCTTCGTCCAGCAACCCGAGCCGGGCATAGGCGGCCGCGATGTTCCACGCCGACGACGAACCGGTCCACAACCGGCCGGCGTATCCCCGGTACAGCTCCAGGGCCTCCTGTGCGCGGTCCGCGGCCACCAGGGCGCCCAGGGCGTGGGGGTAGGCGATCACGTGCCCGGCCTCCAGCGCGGTGCACCAGGCGTCGGCCGCCGCTTCGGGGCCCTGGAGCTGCTCCAGCTCCTGGGCGTGGTGGAGCGGTGACGACTCGCCGTTCACGCGGGCGGGCAGCACAAGGCGGTTGAGCCGCGGCTGGAGCGACACCGACCGGTCCGGGACGGGCTGCAGAGGCTGACCGGGCAGGGGCGGCGTGGTCCGGGCGGCGAGCCGGTCGGCCTCCTCGTGCCGGCCGGTCCTGCGCAGCAGCTGGACCAACTGGTGCCAGATCCGGGGGCGCTGGGTCGGGCGGCACTGCTGGGCGAACTCGGACAGCAGCCGGGCGGCCTCCGTCCGGTCGCCCAGGTCGTCGAGGACCGAGGCGAGGCGGACCACCAGTTTGGCGTCCTTGCCGGCGAGGACCTGCTCGACGAGCCCGGCCGGGACCTGGTGGTCCGGCTGCTCGGCGGCGCGCTCGATCAGCAGGTCGAGCAGCGTCAGACAGGCCCAGGTCGCCGTGCGCTCCAGCTGACGGGCGACCGCGAGAACCGGCGACGGCCCTTGCTCGTCGAGCAGTTGACGTGCCGGTTCCAGCAGTGCGGGCTTGTTCTGCGGGCCGTTGAGGGCACGCTGGACGATGTGCTGCTCCGGGGTCGTCGCATGCTGACCGAAGGTCCCCCGGGGTATGGCGCGGCCGACCGGGGTGCCGATCCTCGACGTGCCGATCCGCCGGTCGAGCTGGACCATCCAGTCGGTGGGCCCGCCCAGGGCGGCGACCTGGTGCCGCATCTCCAGCGCGATGCTGGTGCGCCCGGCCGCGACGGCCACCAGCCCCGCCTCGTAGCAGAGCCGCCAGTCCTCCTCGCCGAGCGCGCGCCGTTGGGAGACCAGGGCGAGCGCGTCGTCCAGGCGTCGGCCCTCGCGCCAGATCTTCATCAGGAGCAGGAGGCCGGGGGCCCGTGGGGCCGCCTCCACCAGGGCGCGCAGCAGCAGTTCCGCGTCGGCCGGGCGGTTGACCGTGTAGAGCCGCTTCGCCAGCGACTCGAAGTGCTGCGCGGTCGCGCTGGTGATCCGGGCGGGCGGCCGGGGACCGGAGGCGGTGACGCCGTACGCCTGCGGCGGCACAGGGCGGCCCGCCGCGGAGAGAATCTCGGCCACCATGGGCCAGACGGCCTGCGGCGTCTGCTCCTCGCCGGTCAGGGCCTGCTCCAGCGTGCGCGCGGCGCCGTCGGTGTCACCGAGGAGGCGGAGGGCCGAGGCCCGGTTCCACAGGAGCCAGCCGGAGGCGTCGGCGGGCAGCAGGGTGTTCGCCCAGTGCGCGGCCAGGTCCGCGGCCCCGGCCCGGCACGCCCAGCCGACGGCACAGACCGCGGCGGCGGTGGCGGCGCGGCCGGGGGCGTCCGCGGACCAGTCGGCGAAGGCGTGTGCGGCCTCCAGCGGACTCTCGGTGCGGGCCAGCGCGGCCCGAAGCCCGTCCGGCAGGGTGTCCGAGTCCGGCACCAGCAGATCCTCGTGGAGGAGGACGGGAGGCAGGCCCAGGTCCTGCGGGCGGGACGGCTCCGCAGGGTGCGGCGGCGCGGACGTGGAGGTTTCGCCGACCGGCCGCACGGAGTTCGCCAGTCGGCGTTCCAGGTGCAGCAGATGCTGTTCGGGCGCGTCGGCGTCGGCCAGCCGGTCGCGGAGTTCTCCGGCCCGGCGGGTGTCGCCGCTGTCGACGGCGACCAGGGCCAGGTCGAAGTCGAGCATCCAGTCGTCGGCCAGGCGGGAACTCATCCGGGTCACGAACCGTTCGGCGTCGGCCAGCCGGTGCTCCTCCCGGTAGATCTTCATGAGCAGGGAACGGCCGGGCGCCGTCGGCGAGACCTCGGTCAGGCTCTCCAGGAGAAGCTCGGCGTCGGCGGTACGTCCGCGCAGCCGGAGTTGTTTGGCGGTGGCCTCGAACCGCTGTGCCACGAAGGCGTCTATCCGCACCTCCGGCGCGGGCCCCTGTCTGAGCGGTTCGCGGAACGGGCAGGGCCGTCCGGCCGCCCGGAAGAGGTCCAGCACCGGCTGGACGACCAGTTGCGGCGGGCTGTCTCCCAGGCGGGCGACGGCCTCGAAGGCGACGACGGCGCCGTCGAGGTCGCCGAGCGCGCTGCGGGCGCATCCCTCGTTCCACGAGCGGCCGGCCGAGCGGCTGGCCCGTTCGGCCAGCCGGGCGTGCTGCTGGAGGGCGTCCTCGGGGCGTCGGTCGAGGAGTGACCATCCGATGGCGCACACCGCGGCGGCCCGCTGCACCGGACCGGAGCCGGTGCCGGCCAGCTCCTCGAAGGCCCTGGCCGCCTTTCCCGGAGCCGTGACGCTGCGCAGTGCCTGCGGCAGCAGCGGATGCCAGGGGTCCTCCAGCAGCTCCGCCAGCAGCACGATGGGCGGGACCACCACCGGCTCGCCGCTGCGTACGGCGGGCGCGCCGTGCGGGCGGGTGCGCGATCCGCCGCCGGCGGACCGGCCCGGAACCAGTCGCTGTGCCATCTCCTCGGCCAGCGAGAGCAGTTGGGCCGCCGCGTCCTCGTCCTCGGTGCGCTCGGCGGTGTCGACGATCGCCGCGAGGCGGGCCGCCGCCGAGCCCTCCTCGCCGGTCTTCTCCTCGTCCGCGGCCTCGGCGGTCCCGGCGTCCAGTTCGGCGAGCCGGGCGCGCAGCGCGCCGGTCCGTTCCAGGCGTTTGCCGCGCAGCACCAGGGGGCGGGCCAGTTCGAGGAGGGTGTCGACCTGACCGGTCCAGCCCTGGGCCACCTCCGCGCGGACCTCGTCGAGGAGTTCCATCAGTTCGGGGCTCTCCGCGATGTGCCGGGCGACGCCGCCGAGTCGGCCGCGGATCGACGTCAGGTACGTCTGGGTCTCGGTGACCACACCACCCGTGCGGCCGGTCTCGGCGAGCGCCAGTGCGGGACGCAGGGCCTCCTCGGTGTCGAGCAGGCTCAGATGCGCCTCCAGCAGGTCCAGTACGGGGACCGTGTCGAAGGGGTCGGAGGACTCGGTGCTCTCTTCGGTGAGGTCCAGCAGGACCAGGGGCAGCAGGCCGCGTGCGGGGCCGGACACCTGTGCCGTTTCGTCGTGGCCGAGGCGGAGTGCCACGGGCGGCGGGGACTGGCGCACGATGTCGGTCAGCGTCGCCACCTCCCGCATGCGTTCGGTGATCCGGTCGGCGGTCTCCACGACCTGCTGGTACCGGACGCCTCCCAGGGGCAGCGGCTTGAGCAGGGCGTTGTTGACCGCCTTGACGGCGTCGGCGGGGGACTTGGTCAGCAGCAGGCAGGCATCGGGGTCGTCCTCCAGGAAGGCCTGGACGGGGCGCAGGAACAGCTCCCGGCCCATGACGCGGTTGGCGGCCGCCGCCTCCTCGGCCTCGGCGGTGAGCCGTCGGCGGGCCTCGCGTAACAGTCCGCTCTGCGCCGCGTACAGGGCCGGGCGGCCGCCCGCCGACACGATCGGCTGCAGCAGGAGTTTCACCGGGCGCGGCAGGGTCTCCTCGCTGAGGAACGTGCCGGTGGCGAACCGGCCGGTCCAGGTGAAGTGCCAGAAGTCGAGGAGGGCGCCCACTCCGTCGGGGTCATGGGCGATGAAGGCCTGGGCCAGAGCCTCGACGTGGCCCACGGCGAGCGACTTCTCCGGTTCGACGGCGTGGGCGTGGAAGATCGCCTGCCGGGCGACGACCACGGAGACCGGAGCTGCGGCGGTCGCGAGGCCCGGTTCCGCGGGGGCACCGGTTGTGAGCCATGTGGTCCAACATTCAACGGCCGACGCCCAATCCACGGCCTCACCCACCCGTGCCCCCTGCAGACCTAGAACGTGTGACTGAGTGTCAAACGACCGCGCCGAACCGGTCTTTGGGACGATCGGCAAGCGCTTCGGAGGCGCCTCAGATTATCAGCTCTTGGTCCGTACGGATCCGGACAATGCAGCGGAGATCCATTTCTCGTGCGCTCCGTTGCGGGGCTACCCGGCCGCGGTCAGTCCTTGGCCGCCCACAGGCCCCGTACATGCCCCAGATGCCGCGTCATGATCTCGGCCACGGCCTTCTCGTCGCGCTCCAGCAGTGCGTCGAGGAGTTCGAGGTGCTCCTCGGCCGAGGCGAGCAGGCGGCCCGCCTCGACCAGGGCGGTGAGGCCGTAGAGGCGGGAGCGGCCGCGCAGGTCGGCGATCACCTCGACCAGGTGGGCGTTGCCGGCCAGGGCGAGCAGGCCGAGGTGGAAGCGGGTGTCGGCCTCGACGTAGGCGATCAGGTCGCCCGCCGCCGCGGCGGTGACGATCTCCCGGGCCGCCGGCCGCAGCGCCTCCAGGGAGACCCGGTCGGCCGAGCGGGCCAGGTCCGCCACCGTGGGTATCTCGATGAGCGCGCGGATCTGGGTGTATTCGTCCAGCTGCCGGTCGGAGACGGCCGTGACCCGGAAGCCCTTGTTGGGGACCGTGTCGACCAGGCCCTCCTTGGCCAGGTCCAGCATCGCCTCCCGCACCGGCGTCGCCGAGACGCCGAAGCGGGCCGCGAGCGACGGCGCGGAGTAGACCTCGCCCGGCCGCAGCTCGCCCGCGATCAGCGCGGCCCGCAGCGCGTCCGCGACCCGCTCGCGGAAGCTGCTCCGCCGGCCGCCCAGCCGGGGGAGCGCGGGTGCGTCCGCATGCTGCGGGTTCTGTGCCATGTCACGCATCATCGAAGTCTAGAGGACGAACCCCTCCGGAAACGGATCGGCCGGATCGAGCAGGTACTGGGCGGTGCCGGTGATCCAGGCCCGGCCGGTGAAGCTCGGCAGCACGGCGGGCGCCCCGGCCACCTCCGTGGTGCCGAGCAGCCTTCCGGTGAACCGGGTGCCGATGAAGGACTCGTTCACGAACTCGGTGTGCAACGGGAGTTCACCCCGCGCGTGCAGTTGTGCCATGCGCGCGCTCGTCCCGGTTCCGCAGGGGGAGCGGTCGAACCAGCCCGGGTGGATGACCATCGCGTGCCGGGAGTGCCGTGCGGTGGCGCCGGGGGCGTAGAGGTGGACGTGGTGGCAGCCGTGGATCGACGGGTCCTCGGGGTGCACCGGCTCCGCCTCCTCGTTGATCGCCCGCATCAGCGTGAGGCCGGCCGCCAGGATGTCGTCCTTGCGGGCGCGGTCGAAGGGCAGCCCGAAGGCGTCGAGCGGCAGGATCGCGTAGAAGTTGCCTCCATAGGCGAGGTCGTAGGTCACCGTGCGCCCGTCCGGGAGCGTGGCCCTGCGGTCCAGGGCGGCCGAGAACGAAGGGACGTTCTTCAGCGTCACGTTGCGGACGGCACCGTTCTCCACCGCCACCTCGGCGACCACGACCCCCGCCGGAGTGTCCAGGCGGATGGTGGTCACCGGTTCCACGGCCTCCACCATGCCGGTCTCGACCAGCACGGTGGCCACGCCGATCGTGCCGTGCCCGCACATCGGCAGATAGCCGGAGACCTCGATGTAGATCACACCCCAGTCGCAGTCCGGGCGGCTCGGCGGCTGCAGGATCGCGCCGCTCATCGCGGAGTGCCCGCGCGGTTCGTTCATCAGCAACTGCTTGACGTGGTCGCGGTGGTCACGGAAGTACAGCCGCCGCTCGTTCATCGTCGATCCGGGTACGGTGCCGATCCCGCCGGTGATCACCCGGGTCGGCATGCCCTCGGTGTGCGAGTCGACGGCGTGCAGGACGAGCTTGCTGCGCATCTCGGGTTCCCTTCCGTGGTCCGTTACGCGAGCCCCGCGGCCACGGCCTTCTCCGTGGCCGCGCGGACCGCGGCCTCCTGCTCGGGCCGCAGCGGGACGCGCGGCGGACGCACCGGTCCGCCATGGCGGCCGACCACGTCCATCGACAGCTTGATGGCCTGTACGAACTCCACCCGGGAGTCCCAGCGCAGCAGCGGGTGCAGCTGCCGGTACAGGGGGAGCGCGGTGGTGAGGTCCCCGGCGACCGCGGCGCGGTAGAGCTCGGCCGAGGCCCGGGGGAGCGCGTTGGGGTAGCCGGCCACCCAGCCCTTGGCGCCGGCCACCGCCAGCTCCAGCAGGACGTCGTCGGCACCGACCAACAGATCCAGTTCCGGGGCGAGTTCGGCGATGCGGTAGGCGCGGCGGACGTCACCGGAGAACTCCTTGACGCCGTGGATGTGGCCCTCGGCGTGCAGCCGTGCGAGGAGTTCGGGTACGAGGTCGACCTTGGTGTCGATCGGGTTGTTGTAGGCCACCACCGGGACGCCCGCCCTGGCGACCTCCGCGTAGTGGGCGAGTACGGACCGCTCGTCGGCGCGGTAGGCGTTGGGCGGCAGCAGCATCACGGCCCCGCAGCCGGCCTCACCGGCCTGCTCGGCCCAGCGCCGGCCCTCGGCGGAGCCGTAGGCGGCGACGCCCGGCATCACCCGCGCGCCGCCGATCGCGGCCACGGCCGTCTCCACCACCTCGGCGCGCTCCTCGGGCGTGAGCACCTGGTACTCGCCGAGGGAGCCGTTCGGTACGACGCCGTCGCAGCCGTTCTCCACCAGCCAGGCACAGTGCTCGGCATACCGGTCGTGGTCGACCGAGAGGTCGTCGCGCAGGGGCAGCGCGGTGGCGACGAGGACACCGCGCCAGGGGCGGTTCTCCGGGAGGGTCATGAGCGTCCCCAATCCAATAGGGTGTGACATATTACTGAGGCGTCGGAGTGATTCGGAGCGATGTGGCAGGCCTGCGTCGGTCGGGTCAGTCCTCCTGCTCGGGCAGTTCCGCCAGCACGCCGAGCGGCACCGGCCGGGCGAACGGCCGTCGCCCGGGGGTGAGCGGGCATCCGGCCAGACCGGCCACCGCCGGCCCGCACATCCGACCCTGGCACCAGCCCATCCCGGCCCGGGTGAGCAGCTTCACGGTGCGCGGGTCCCCGGCTCCGAGCGTGTCGACGGCCGTACGGACCTGCCCTGCGGTGACCTCCTCGCAGCGGCACACCACTGTGTCGTCCGTGATCCGGTCGGCCCAGTCGGCAGGGGGGACGTACACCGTGTCGAGTGCCGCGAAGAACTCCCGCAGCCGGGTGCGGGCCCGGGCGGCCGCGGTCCAACGGCGCGGGTCGGGCGCGGTACCGCGCAGCCGGGCGGCGATCGAGCTGCCCGCGATGTGCCCCTCGGCGAGCGAGAGAGCCGCACCGCCGATCCCGGTGGTCTCCCCGGCCGCCCAGACGCCCGGCACATCGGTGCGCTGCTCGCCGTCGACCCGGACGTCCGTCCCGGACAGGGTGCAGCCGAGGGTCTCGGCGAGATCGGTGTGCGCCAGCATGCCGTGCCCCACCGCGAGGGTGTCGCAGGGGATGCGGCGGGTGCTGCCGGGCCTGAGCCGTCCGTTCCGGTCGAGCGCGGCGACGGTGACCGCCTCCAGCCTGTCGGTGCCGTGCGCCTGAACGACCGTGTGGCGCGACAGGACGCGGACACCGTGCCGGAGCAACTGCCCTGCATACCAGGCGCCTTCGGCGAGCTTTGCGGGCTGTGCGGCCAGTGCCGGCGCCCGTCGCAGCAGGGCCCCGGGACCGGCGGACTCCACCAGCGCCGCCACACGGGCGCCCGCCGCGGCGAGTCCCGTGGCGACGGGCAGCAGCAGGGGTCCGGTGCCGGCGACCGCGGCCCTGCGGCCCGGCAGCACCAGGCCGCCCTTGAGCATGGCCTGCGCGCCGCCGGCCGTGACGACTCCGGGCAGCGTCCAGCCCGGGAACGGCAACACGCACTCGTAGCCACCGGTGGCGAGCAGTACCGCGTCGGCGCGGACGGTGGCACCCTCGTCCTGCAGGGGGCCGCGCAGCGCATGCACCGCAAACGCCCCCGAATCCCCTTCCACACACCAGACATGGTGATCCGTCAGGTGAGTCACCCTGCCTGCGGTGACGTGCCGGTCGAGTCCGTCCCGCAGCCGTTCCCAGGTGCGCCACTGGTGGTACAGGGCCTGCGGGCGGCGCGCGCCGAGGGCGGCCGCGGGCTGCCGGTAGAACTGGCCGCCCGCCTGTTCGGCCGCGTCGAGAAGGGTCACCCGCACGCCGCGTGCGGCCGCCGCCAGCGCCCCGGCCAGGCCCGCCGGCCCTGCACCCACGACGGCGAGATGCGGTCGCTCAGTCATCGTCCCGGCCCGTCCCCTCCTGTGTGCGGATCACGTCACCCGGCCGCACCGGGACCAGACAAGCCCGTTGGTTCGCCCTCCCGTTGACGGTCACCAGGCAGTCGAAGCACACCCCGATCCCGCAGAACACCCCGCGCGGCCGGCCGGCGCCGCGCGTGCTGCGCCAGGAGGTCACCCCGGCCGCCCACAGCGCGGCCGCGACCGTCTGGCCGGGCAGTGCCTCGACGGGCCGGCCGTCGAAGGTGACGGTGCACGCGGTACCCGGCCGCGCACGGGTCAGCTCCATCGGATTCATGGGGTGTCGCCTCCGCTGGTCCCAGGGGCCGCGGTCGCCTCGAACCGCTCCGGACGGAAGGGCACGAGATCCAGGTCCGCCGACTTCCCGGTCAGTGCCTGGGCGATCAACTGCCCGGTACCGGTGGCCAGTCCGATGCCCGCCCCCTCGTGACCACAGGCGTGATACAGGCCGGGTACCCGGGGATCGGGGCCGATCGCCGGGAGGTGATCGGGCAGATAGGGCCGGAATCCGGCGTACGTCCGCAGCGCACGCACCCGCTCCAGGAAGGGGAACAGTCCGATCGCCCCGGCCGCCAGCGCCCGTACCGCCCGCAGGGACAACGAGCGGTCGAGACCGACGCGTTCCCGGGACGCCCCGATCAGGACCGGCCCGGCGGCCGTGCCCTCGACGACCGGGGAGGTCCGGAGCGCGGCCGAGTCGCTCGCCACGTCGGCCACGTAGTCCGCGGCGTACACCTTGTGCCGGACCATGCACGGCAGCGGCTCGGTGACCAGGACGAAACCGCGCCGCGGGAGGACCGGCAGGCGCACGCCCGCCAGCTCGGCGAGGTCCCCGCCCCAGGTACCGGCCGCGTTGACCACCGCCGGTGCGTGGATGTCCCCCTGGTCGGTACGGACGCCCAGCACCGCTCCGTCCCCCGCGCGCAGCACCCCGGTCACGGTCCGGCCCGTGTGCAGGTGGGCGCCGGAGACGCGGATCAGGTGGGCGGCGGCCAGTGCGGGCATGACCTGGGCGTCCTGCGGATAGTGGACGCCGCCTGCCATGCCGGGGGCCACATGCGGTTCCAGCTCCCGGAGTTCGTCCGCGTCGACGGGGCCGGCCGTGACGCCGGCGGCGCGCTGGCCCGCGGCGAAGGCCGTCAGCGCGCCGAGTGTGCCCGGAGTCGAGGCGACCACCACACCGCCCTTGGGCTCGTACTCGACCGACGCCCCCAGTTCCCCGGCCAGTTCGGTCCACAAACGGGCCGACAGCAGGGCGAGTTCCAGTTCGGGTCCGGGCTCCTTGTCGGAGACCAGCAGGTTGCCCTCGCCGGCGCCGGTGGTGCCGCCGGCCACCGGGCCCCGGTCCACCACCCTCACGTCGAGGCCGGTCCGTGCGGCGTACAGCGCACAGGCCGCGCCCACCATCCCGGCTCCGACGACCACGACATCGCAGGTCAGTCGCTTCGCCACGTCAGTACTATGTCACATGTTTCTCTCTGTGAGGAGACCCCGCACCGGCCCGGTCGCCCCGGCCCGAGTCCCAGGCGTGGACGCCCCCTTGACGTCGCAGGACGCCGGATCGACACTCCAGGGAGGGAATCCTAGTGAACAGGTAGGGAAACATGGTGCGCCTCAGGACGGTCGTCGGCCGAGCGGGCCGTACGCCGTTGCGCACGCCCCTGCTCACCTCCCGCCTGCACATCGACCTGCTGCGTGTCTGCAGCGCCATCAGCCTTCAGCGCTGAGCGGGCCCGCCCCTCCTACGGCCCACCCACCGACGACGCTTCCGCCGCGCGTACGTCCACGCGCCTGCATCAGGGGAGACGCATGTCCATCACTCCGCTCGCCGCCGTCCCGTCCGCCCACCGCACCGCCCCCGCCTTCCGGGGCCGGATCGGCGAGGACGCGCGCAGCGGCCACTACGCCGTGCCGCACCGCTACCGGCTCCATCTGTCCACGGCCTGTCCCGACGGACTGCGCCTCGCCCTGGGCCACAGCCTCCTCGGCCTCGACGGCAGCTGTCCGGTCACCTTCCTGCCCGCCGTCCCGGACCGCCCGGGCGGCGGCCACTCGGCCCTGAGCCCGCTGTACGAGGCGAGCGCGCACCACTACACCGGGCCGGCCCTCGCGCCGGTGCTCAGCGACGACTGGTCCGGGCGCATCGTCAGCACCCACACCGCGGACATCCTGCGCGACCTGGACCGCTTCCGCCGGAACGGGCGCCCCTCCCTGTACCCGTGCGGCACGGAGAGCCAGATCGAAGCCGTGGAACGGCTCTGCGCCGAGGGCATCCAGGAGGCCGCACAGCGCGCCGGACGGGCCGACGCCGACCCCGCGGCCCGGGCCGCCGCGCTCGATCTGCTGCTGGACACGCTGGGCAGGCTGGAGCGCTACCTGGAGGGGGAGGAGTACGTCGTCGGCGGCCGGCTCACCGCCGCCGACATCGAGTTGTGGGTGTCCCTGGTGCAACTGGACACCGTGCACCGGTTCCACCTCGACGCCTCCGCCGTGCACCGCATCGCCGGTCACCCGGTGCTGTGGGCCCACGCCCGGCGCCTGGCCGCCCACCCCGCCTTCGGCGCCCACCTCGACCTCGACGGCATCGCCCGCCGCCACCACGGCCACTGCCAGGGGCTGGAGGCCGCCGGAGCCGCCGTCCAGATCCTCGACTGGACGCGCCACGCCGGGGACACCCCCGGCACTTCCCGCAGGTAGGGGCGTGCCGGGCAACTTCCGTCCCCTGGACGGCCGTTGACATGCGAGCGGCCGACTGCCTCTGCTTGCCGCCCAGAACGGTCATGAGCGCCGGCGCCAAGCCCTGGTTCGCTGACCGGCAACCCTCGCGACGCGGTGGGGTGCCCCAGGTGACGACCGGACCGGACGACGTTCTCGGCAAGCGCGAAGGCCCCGCCGGGCCCGGAACAGTGACAGGTGACGCCATGTACGCAGCTCTTCGGACGGCCACGGGCCGCGCCCGGAGCTGCGTACCGCCGAACGTGCCGAGTTCGACTTCCTGTTTCTCGACTCCTCCAGGAACAGGGCGTCTTCCGCGCCGGCTACGAGGGCACCACCCTGCGCGACCACCTGGGACTCACCCACCCCGACGCCGGCTCCCCGGCCGGGCGGACCGCCTCGTGACGCTCCTCGCCCCATCCTGATCGTGCATGGCTCGGGTCCGGTCGCTGCGGCGCGGTCCGAACCCGGCGCCGGTCTCAGGAGCTGAACCCGATGACGCCGAACCCGGGCCGGTCCGCCGCATGCCGCATCCAGCCCAGGCACTGCATGACGGCCTCGACGACCTCGGGTTCGAGCGGCGGGGCATGACCCGCCGCCTTGGTGGCCTCGAACTGTTCCAGCGCCCGGGCTATCTGCTCGGGCGTCCACTCACCACAGCCCGGAACACAGGTGTACGGCAGCGGGCCGGGCAGGTCGGCGTAGCTGAAGGACTCCACGGACACGGCGGTGATGCGCAGCGCGGCGAGACCCTCGTCCACCACCGACAGCCAGTCGCCCCGGAACGGCATGAAGCAGTCGTTGGACAGGAAGGAGCCGGTCAGTTCACAGATCCGCTTGTACGCGTAGCCGTACTGGAAGGCGTGGTCCTTGTCCTCGCCGAACGGCCCGCCGTGCACCACGGCCCGCAGCGCCTCGTACGCGGTCGGGGCACCCTGCTCGATCTCGTGCCGGAAGTAGTCGTCGTCCCGGGCGAGGTCGTCTGAGAAGTTGCCGCGGACGGCCTCGAGGAGCTGTTCGTCACCCGAACCGACCAGGGCCCGCGTCGCGGCGACGTCCAGCAGATACACGCTCAGTCCTGAACTCATGCCCCGAACCTATCGGGCGCCACTGACATCACGGCCGTGGCGTATCGCGTCGGACGTCGCCCGGCCTGCGGGGCGAACGGCGCGACGGCGTGGTCGAGGGACGTCTCCCTCCCCCGAAGGCGACGTCCCTCGACCGCTCCCCCGGTGCCCGGCTGTGGCCTGGGCTGCCAGAGTGCCGTCCGCCGGGGCCGGGCGCCTGAGTCGGGGGCTACTCAAGTCGCCCTGTATCAAAGCTGAGTAGGCGTGCTCCAGTGTGTGTGACGACTTACGAACAGGATGCGAAGACTCTCGAACTGCCCTGGCCGTTCACCGGCCGGGAGGACGAACTGGAGCTGGTGCGCAGGTCGTTGGCGGCCGGACGACCCGGCATCGTGGTGACCGGACCGGCGGGCTGCGGCAAGACCCGGCTGATCACGGAGGCGGTCCCGGGCGCGGACTGCGCCCGGGTGACCGGGACGCCCGAGACCCGTGGACTGCGTTTCGCGGCCTTCGCGCACCTGCTGCCCGACACCGTCTCGCTGCACCGCGCGGTGCACCTCCTGTCCGGTGTACGACTCCTCGTCGTCGACGATGCCCAGCTGCTCGACGAGACCTCCGCCGCGCTCGTCCACCAGCTCGCCGTGCACGGACGCACCCGGCTGGCCGTCGCCGCGACGGACGGTGTGCCGGCGCCGGGCGCGGTGTCCCGGCTGTGGGCGGGCGAACTGCTGCCGCGCCTGACGCTGGAGCCGCTGCCCCGCGAGGACACCGCCGAGCTGCTCGCCCCGGCCGGTCTGGAGCCGCTCACCGTGGGCCGGCTGCACCGGATGTGCCGCGGCGATCTGCGGCTGCTGCGTGATCTGCTCGGGGCGCTGCGCCGGTCCGGCGGGCTGGTCCGCGTCCGGGAGACCGGCGAGTCGGCGTGGCGCGGACCGGTCCCGGTCACCGCGACCGTCCGCGACCGCCTCGCCCCCGTCCTGGACCGGACCGGCCCCGGCGAGCGCGAGACACTCGACCGCCTCGCCTTCGCCGAGCCCCTGCCGTTCGCCCTGGACGACCTCGACCTGGACGTCCTGGAACGCCTGGAGGCGGACGGCCTGATCCAGGTCGACGACCGTGGTTCCGTGACCCTTGCCCACCCTCTGCACGGCCCGGCCCTGCGCGCCACCGCCGGCCGGCTGCGGGCGCGGCGGCTGTCCCGCACACCGGACCGGTGCGGCCCGGCTCTGGAGGCCGAACAGAGTGCCTTGGAGCGCGGGTTGGCGCGGCAGGACGTCCGGGCCACGCCGACCCCGGTGGGGGACTGGCTGCTGTCCGAGGGGCTGCCGGTGCCCGCCGGGTACGCGGCCGTCCGCGCCCGGTACGCCCGGCTGCGCGGAGAGCTGCGGGAGGCGGCGGCGTGGGCGCGGGAAGGATTGCGGGCGGCGCCGCACGATGCCGACTGCCGTACGGAACTCGACTTAGTCGCCGGTCAGTTGGGCGAGGAGACGGGCTCGGGCATGTGGGCGGCGGCCGCCCGGGGTGACATCGACACCGCGCTGGCCGGGATCGTCGGGACCGATGTGTTCGCACGCTACGACGCCGTACGCCTCGGCGCGCCCGAGCGGGTCGCCGGGCGGCTGCCGGCCGACGGCGTGTTCGCCCGGCACGCCGAGGCGCTCGCCCGGGGTGACGGGCCCGGCCTGGACCGGGTCGCCGAGGCGCTGGAGGAGCGAGGCTTCCTGCTGTTCGCGGCCGAGGCGCACGCACAGGCCGTACCGGCGCACCGTGACCCGCGCGCCGCCCGCCTCTCCCGGACCCGCGCGGTCGCGCTGGCCCGCCGCTGCCAGGGTGCCCGCACCCCCGCACTCTCCGGGCTGGTGCTCGGCGAACTCACCGCACGGCAGCGGCAGATCGTCACCCTCGCGGCCGCGGGCCTCAGCAATCGGCAGATCGCCGAGCGGCTGACCCTGTCCGTCCGTACCGTCGGCAACCACCTGTACAGCGCCTACACCCGGCTCGGCGCGAGCGACCGCGGCGCGTTGCCGTGGCTGACGGACCAGCCGGAGGCGGAACCCGCCTGAGCAGGACCACTGGTCGACCGCGCACCGCAAGGGGCTGCGCTCACGCCGCCCCGAACGCCGCGAAGGCCCATCCGGTCGCCTGATGGACCGCGTCGCCGGGCTGCGCGGCGCGGGCGTCACGCAGGGCCTCGGCCAGGCTGAGGCCCGCGTCGAGGCCCTTGTGCAGGGCGAGCATCAGCGGGACCACGGCGGCGTCGTTGACGGGGGCGCTGCTCGCGACCACACCGGCCGTGCCCAGTGGGAGCAACGCCGTGACCAGGCCGAGGAGTTCGTCCGCGCCGACCGAGGCGAGGCGGGCGGTGTCGCAGCTGGAGAGGATGATCCGGTACGGGCTGCGGGCCAGGCGCTCGAAGTCGTGCACGATCAGCGGGCCGTCGGCCATCCCCAGCGCGGAGAACAGCGGGCTGTCCGCGCGGAACGTGCCGTGCGCGGCGAGGTGCGCCAGGGCCGCGCCGTCGAGCTCCTCCAGCACGCGCGGAACCTGTGCCGCCTCGCCCTCCAGGACCGTCGCCGTGCCGTACCGGTCGGCCAGTTCGGGCACCTCCGCGCCACCCGTGGCAAGTCCCGGACCGCGCACCAGCACATGCCGGCCGCCGGGCGGCGGCTCGGTCTCCAGGGCCCGCAGCCAGCTGCCCGCCGACGGCGACACGCTGAGCACCCGGTCCCGCAGCGCGGGCAGCAGCGCCCATGGCACCCGGTGCAGCGCGCCCGGCGGCACGATCACCACCGGCCCGGACCCGAGATGCGATACGGCGGCGCCCAGCAGCAGCTCCTGCAGGCGCCGGCCCGCCGCCTCCACCAGGGGCAGCCGCGCCTCGCCTCCCGGATGGGCGAGCCGCCGCAGCCCGGCCTGCACATGTTCGGCCTCGGCAACCGCCTCCGCGAGCGCCCCGCCCGCGAACCGCCGCACCCGGCCCTGTCCGCACAGCAGGACGTGCACCCGCCCGTCCACCACGGCGAGTTCGACCAGCCGCGCCCGACCGAGCCGGCTCAGCAGGCGGCCGGCGTCGAAGCGGTCGCCGTCGCCGGGCGCGTCACCGCGCATGTGGTGGGTGCGCGAGCGGATCTCCCGCTCCAGCCGCCGCTGTTCGCGCTCCAGGGCGGGAACCGGGCGGCCCTCCCTGCGTGCTTCCTCCGCGCGGGCCGCGATCTCCCGGTAGGCGGTCAGGCTGCCGAGCAGCGCCGGATCGGCGGGCGGCCGGGCGGGTGGCGCGGACAGGACGGTCGCCCGCCAGCGCTCGCTCCACTCCAGCAGCCGCCTGGGACCGCCGCTCTCAAGGCTCGCCTCCTGGGCGAGCGCGGCCAGTTCGGCGCCCTGCGCGGTGGCGCGGGCCCGCAGTTCTGAGGCGCCCAGCGTCATCCGGTGGTCGTCGAGGACGTCGAGGCCGCGCCGGCACGCCTCCAGCACCCCGCGCCCCGAACCGGCCGCGCGGGCCCGCAGCGCCTGCGCCGCCCAGCCCGTCATCCGGGCCCGCGGCGGCCCGCCGTGGCGGCTGCGCGCGGCCACCGCCAGATGCCGCTCCGCGTCCGCCGTCCGGCCGAGGGCGAGCGCGATCCGGCCGGCGAGCAGCGAGGCCTCGGGTGCGGCGGGCGAGCCGAAGGAGGACAGTCGCTCGGCGGCCGCCGCCGCGTCCGCGACCAGCCGTCCCGACCTGCGCCCGGCCGCCGCCCGCGCCTCGATGAGCACCAGCCGGGCATGCGTCTCCCACCAGGTCCGCCGCTGTCCGGCGAACAGCCGTACGGCGTCGGCGGCACGGGCGATGGCGGTGTCCGGGTCCCCGGCCGAGCGCGCGGCCCGCGCGGCGGCCAGCAGCAGCTCGGCCTTGCGGGTGGACTGTCCGCCCATCCGGTCCAGCAGCGCGATCGCCGTGTCCGCTTCCACGAGGGCCTCCGGGGCGAGCCCGGCCGCCATCAGCACCTCGCAGCGGCGGATGGACAGCATGAACGTGGGCGTGCCCAGCTTGGCGTACCGCTCCTCGGCCTCGTCCAGCAGCCGCAGCGCCGCCGGGATGTCCCCGGACCGGAACGCGGCGAGGCCCCGGCTCTCCACCGCGTCCGCCTTGTCGTGCTCCTGGCCGGTGGTCTCCCACAGCCGTTCCGCCGCCGTGAAGTCCGCGACCGCCCGGTCCACCGCGCCCAGCGCCAGATGCACCGTGGCCCGCAGGGTGAGCGCCCGCGCCGTCCAGATGCCGTCGCCGGCCTGCCGCAGCACCGGCAGCGCCCGCCGTACGTCCTCCAGCGCCTCCCGGTGATGCCCCAGCACCCACCAGACATAGGCCCGCCGGTACAACACCCGTGCCCGGGTGTGTCCGCTGCCCCGTGCCACACCCCGCTCGAACGACGCGAGTCCCTGTCGCGTGCGCCCCGCGTGCACCAGTGCGACCCCCAGCGTGGCGAGCACGTCCGCCTCCCGATCGGCCGACTCGGCGCGCGCGGCGAGGTCCCGGGCCCGGCGCAGATGCCGCAGGGCGATCCTCAGATCGCCGAAGTCCCGCTGCCAGATGCCGAGTACCTGATGGGCGACGCTGGCGTGCAACGGCGACGGATCGGCGTGCAGAACCTGATCCGCGCGTGCCACGGCCTCGCCCGGGTCGGCGAACACCATCGGCAGCAGTTCGAGGACCGTCTCGCTTCCCGCTGTCACCCCTCGCATGGTAGTGGCCTGGGCAAACCCGTCACACGGGTTCTCCGTGGTCTCCTCGGGCTGTACCGGACCTACATGCGGCCTGTATCAATCGGTCGTCGGGCGACTCTGACTGTCGGAGACCGTCTCAGGGGGAGGACTCACCATGGCACCTCAGCGATTCCACGAGCAGTTCGGCCACATCCAGCGCGCGATGCCCGACATCGCCCTGGCCATGGGGCCGGACGACGACGCCCACTTCCTCTACGAGAAGGGCGTCGTCCTCGCCCGCGACGGGGAGGAGGCCCGCGTGGTCGAGGACGCCGTACGCACCCACTTCACCGACACCCAGGGCCTGGTGCCCGACCATGTGCGGCGGGCGGGCCCGGAGACCAACCGCACCGGCGTCACCCGCATCCAGGTCGGCGACCCCGCCCAGGGAGACGACGTCGTCCCGCACGCCCTGCGCGCCCTGCGGGAGGCGGAGGGACGCCAGGGCCGCCGGATGGTCAGGCGCAACCACGTGATCCACATCGCCCCGGTCAACGCCTGCCCCGGCGACGAACCCGTACCCGCGCCGCGCAGCGAGCCGCCCAACCCGGCCGCGCAGGAGGGCCTCCACGACCCGGACACCGCCGTCGGCGTCCTCGTCATCGACACCGGCCTGATGCACGACTACCGCTCCTACCCGCTGCTCGCCCACACCGTCGGCGACCCCCAGGTGAGCGAGACCGACGCCGAAGGAATGCTCCACCAGTACGTGGGCCACGGCACGTTCATCGCCGGGATCGTGGCGGCCGTCGCGCCCAACACCGACGTCACCGTGCGGGGCACGCTCAGCGACGTCGGCGCCATGCTGGAGTCGGAGTTCGGCGCGAAACTCTTCGAAGCCGTGGACCGGGCCGGCTGGCCCGACATCATCAGCCTCTCCGCGGGCACCTCCACCGGCTCCGGCGAGAGCCTGATCGGACTGGAGGCGTTCATGCGTGAACTGCGCGAGCAGCGCACGCTGTTGGTGGCAGCGGCGGGCAACAACGGCAGCGACACCCCGTTCTGGCCGGCCGCCTACGCCTCCCTGCCGGAGTACGAGGACAGTGTGCTCTCGGTCGGCGCGCTGCGCGGGGACGGCGAGTCCGCCGCCTGCTTCAGCAACCACGGCCCCTGGGTACGCGTCTACGCCCCGGGCGAGCGGCTGACCAGCGCCCTCACCGGCTTCGGCACGCCCGTGCCGTACGTCTACCAGCACTCCACCTACGACGCCTGCCGGTTCGGCTCCGGCTACGCCTGCACCTGCCAGTACCCCCGCCACACGGGTGTGCTGAGCGAGGCCCGCGAGAGCACGGCGTCCAAGCCCGACCAGGTGATGTTCGACGGATTCGCGCAGTGGAGCGGTACCTCCTTCGCCACACCGGCCGTCGCCGCGCTCGTCGCCGCCCACATGACGGCGCACAAGGAGCGCGACCCGCGCGCGGCGCGCACCCAACTGCTCGCCTCCAGCACGGAATCCGCCGAGGTGCGCGGGGCGCACGTCCCGGTGCTCCGGCCGCCGTCCTGGCGCCCGGTTTCCGTCGCGATCCCGGCTCGGCCCGCATGAGGGCCGGAACCCTCCGCTCCACGGCGTACGATGACGTGCCGTACACGAGGGGTGGAGCCGTGGACCGTACAGAGGTCGGCGCGCTGGTCAGGTCCGCCGTCGACGGCGACGCCGCGGCCTGGAAGGCGCTGGTGGAAGGGATGAGTCCGCTGGTGTGGTCGGTCGTGCGCGCACACCGGCTCTCGGACGCCGACGGGCACGAGGTCTACCAGACCGTGTGGTTCCGTTTCGCCCAGCACCTGGGCCGGATCAGGGAGCCCGACAAGGCCGGTGCCTGGCTCGCCAGTACCGCCCGGCACGAGTGCCTGAAGGTGCTCAAAGGACTGACCCGGCTGACGCTGACGGACGACCCGCAGGTGCTCGACCGGGCCAGCGACGAGCGCACACCGGAGCAGTCGCTGATCGACGCCGAGGAAGAGGCGGACCAGGCCGAACGGATCCGCAGGCTGTGGCAGGAGTTCGAGGCGCTCGGGGAGCGGTGCAGGCAACTGCTCCGCGTCCTCATCGCCTCGCCTCCGCCCAGCTATCTGGAGGTGTCGGCCGCGCTCGGTATCGCGGTCGGCAGTATCGGACCCCTGCGCCAGCGCTGTCTGCGCCGGCTGCGGGCCCGGTTGGACGCACGGGGGGCGGTGTGAGCGCGATGAACGGGAACGACATGCCCGAAGTGGGCTTCGACGACGGTGAGTTCGACGGCGATCTGCTGGAGGAGGAGCTGCGCCAGGCGGCCGCCGTGCTGGACCCCGTCCCGGTCGAGCTGCGTCAACTGGCGCTCGAGGCCTATGCGTTGCACGATCTGGACGCCCGCATCGCCGAGCTGACCTTCGACTCGCTCGTGGACGCGCTGCCGGTCAGGGGAGTGCCGGACTCCCCGCGGATGCTGACCTTCCGTGCGGGTGAGCTGACCGTCGACGTCGAGGTCACCGGCGAAGGGCTGATCGGGCAGGTGCTGCCGCCGCAGTCGGCGCGAATCGAGGTGCTGGGCGGCCCGCAGACGGCCCGGCCCGTCACGGTCGACACCCTGGGCCGCTTCACGAGCGAGCAGTCACCCGCCGGTCCGTTCGCGCTGCGGCTGCGGACCGGCGGTGAGGTGATCGTCACGGAGTGGCTGCGGGCGTGAGGGCAGGGGTGCGGGGGATCCTGCCCGGTGAGGGTGCTGGTCTCCCTGATGCCGACCACCGGCGCGGACGGCGGAGCCTGTCCGCCGGGTGTGCCGGTCTCCTCGGTGATGCCGACCACCGGCACCGGCGGTTGAGCCTCTCCGGTGAGGGTGCTGGTCTCGTTCATCATGCCCACCGCCCTCGTACGCGCCCCGGCCGCTGTCCTGCCGGAGTGCTCCCGCCGGAGACCTGCACGGCGTCCACGAGCGCGGCCAGCGCGGCGGCGAGCCGGTCAAGACCCGGCCCGGCAGGCCCGCCCGGCTCGGCCATGTACGTGTCCCGCCGGATCTCCACCATCAGCGCGCTCACCCGCCGGTCCCGCCCGTAGTACTCCAGCGGCACATAGGTCCCGCTGAACGGACTGTCCAGCCCTGTCTCCCCGCAGCCCGCGAACGCCTCCCGCGCGGCCTCCCTCAGCTCCGGCGGCGTGTGGAAGGGATCCGTGCCGAGGCACACGGGCGGACGCGGGCCCGCCCCGTGCAGCTCGTACGGCAACGGCTCGCTGGGGTAGGAGTGCACGTCGATCACGACGGCCCGCCCGGTCGCGGCGAGCCGCCCCGCGACCGCCTCGGTCATCGCCCGGGCGTACGGCCGGAAGTACCGCTCGACCAGCGGCCCGGGGTCGGTGTCCGCGGCCCGCAGCGCGTCCCGGTGCGTGGTCCGCGTGTACACGGCCCCCATCCCCACCGCGAGCATCTCCTCGCGCTCGTCCGGGAACCGCTCCGGATCCACGACCAGCCGCGACAGCCGGTTGACGAACCGCCAGGGGGTGAGTCCGGCCCGCCCGGCCGCCCGCCCGGCGATCCGCTCGGTGTGGGAGTCGGTGATGTGGTCCAGCTCCCGCTCAAGCGCCGCGTCGTCCAGCAGGATCCCCTTGCGTACGTCGTCCGGTACCGCCCGCGCGGAATGGGGCACATGCAGCAGCACGGGCGACTCGGCGGCACCGGGGAGGAGTTCGAACGAGGGGGCGGGCTCGGTCACGGGCTGCTCCAGGGGCGTTGTCGGTGGCGTGCTGGAGGATCAAGGTGTCACACCGGCACCGAACGAGGGCGGGCGGGAGCATCCGAGGACGCGGACACCGAGGAGCAGGTCGAGACCCGGGCGTGGTGAGCGGTCGGCCGAGCGGCGCCCTTGTCCCGAGGGCTCTGGTGAGCGGGCCGGAAGCGCGACCTGCACACAGCTCCGCCCCGGCCGGGCAGTGCCGACCGGGGCGGAGACTTCAGGGACTCTCAGGCCATCAGGCCGTCCGCGTCAGCTCAGGGACGCGAGCGCCTCGTTCCAGGTCGCCGACGGGCGCATCACCGCGTCCGCCTTGGCCTTCTCCGGCTGGTAGTAGCCGCCGATGTCGGCCGGGGAGCCCTGGACGGCGTTCAGCTCGTCGACGATCTTCTGCTCGTTCGCCGCGAGGGTCTCGGCGAACGGGGCGAAGGCCTTCGCCAGGCCGGCGTCGTCGGTCTGCCCGGCCAGCTCCTGCGCCCAGTAGAGGGACAGGTAGAAGTGGCTGCCGCGGTTGTCGATGCCGCCGACGCGACGGGTCGGGGACTTGTCCTCGTTGAGGA
Source organism: Streptomyces sp. NPDC101151 (assembly GCF_044768335.1). Taxonomy (NCBI): domain Bacteria; kingdom Bacillati; phylum Actinomycetota; class Actinomycetes; order Kitasatosporales; family Streptomycetaceae; genus Streptomyces; species Streptomyces sp. NPDC101151. The sequence continues at coordinate 342,187 of NZ_JBIWPP010000003.1, forward strand.
AGGTCGCCGTGGCGCGGTCGAGGGTGTCGGCGAGGACCTTGGCGCGGGCGTTGCCGGTGGCCGTCGCGTACTGCTCGAAGGAGGGGACGAGCGCGAAGAACTCGCCGAGCGAGTCCCAGCGCAGGTAGTTCTCCTTGACCAGCTGCTGGACGTGCTTCGGCGCGGAGCCGCCGGCGCCCGTCTCGAACAGGCCGCCGCCCGCCATCAGCGGGACGACCGACAGCATCTTGGCGCTGGTGCCCAGCTCCAGGATCGGGAACAGGTCGGTCAGGTAGTCACGGAGGACGTTGCCCGTCACGGAGATCGTGTTCTCGCCGCGGCGGATGCGCTCCACGGAGAGCTTCGTGGCCTCGACCGGGGGAAGGACGCGGATGTCCAGGCCCTCGGTGTCGTGCTCCGCCAGGTACTGCTCGACCTTGGCGATCAGGTTGGCGTCGTGGGCGCGGCCGGCGTCCAGCCAGAACACGGCCGGGTCGCCGGTGGCGCGGGCGCGGGTGACGGCGAGCTTCACCCAGTCCTTGATCGGCGCGTCCTTGGTCTGGCAGGCGCGGAAGATGTCGCCGGCGGAGACCGTCTGCTCCAGGACGACGTTGCCGTCCTGGTCGACCAGGCGGACGGTGCCCGTGGTCGGGATCTCGAAGGTCTTGTCGTGGGAGCCGTACTCCTCGGCCTTCTGCGCCATGAGGCCGACGTTCGGGACGGATCCCATGGTCGACGGGTCGTAGGCGCCGTTGGCGCGGCAGTCCTCGATCACGGCCTGGTAGACGCCGGAGTAGGAGGAGTCCGGCAGCACCGCGAGGGTGTCGGCCTCCTGGCCGTCCGGGCCCCACATGTGACCGGAGGTACGGATCATGGCCGGCATCGAGGCGTCGACGATCACGTCGGACGGCACGTGCAGGTTGGTGATGCCCTTGTCGGAGTCGACCATCGCCAGCGCCGGGCCCTCGGCCAGCTCGGCGTCGAAGGAGGCCTTGATCTCGGCGCCCTCCGGCAGGGCCTCGATGCCCTTGAGGATGCCGCCCAGACCGTCGTTCGGGGTCAGGCCGGCGGAGGCGAACGTCTCGCCGTACTTCGCGAAGGTCTTCGGGAAGAAGGCGCGCACCACGTGACCGAAGACGATCGGGTCGGAGACCTTCATCATCGTGGCCTTGAGGTGCACGGAGAAGAGGACGCCCTCCTCCTTGGCGCGGGCGACCTGAGCGGTGAGGAACTCGCGCAGCGCCGCGACGCGCATCACGGAGGCGTCGACGACCTCCCCCTGAAGGACCGGTACCGACTCCCGCAGGACGGTGGTCGAGCCGTCGTCGCCCTTCAGCTCGATGCGCAGCGCACCGGCCTCGGAGATCACGGCGGACTTCTCGGTGGAGCGGAAGTCGTCCACGCCCATGGTCGCCACGTCGGTCTTGGAGTCGGAGCTCCAGGCGCCCATGCGGTGCGGGTGGGTCTTGGCGTAGTTCTTGACCGAGGCCGGGGCGCGGCGGTCGGAGTTGCCCTCACGCAGCACCGGGTTGACGGCGGAGCCCTTGATCTTGTCGTAGCGGGCGCGGATCTCGCGCTCCTCGTCGGTCTTCGGGTCGTCCGGGTAGTCCGGCAGCGCGTAGCCCTTGCCCTGCAGCTCGGCGACGGCGGCCTTCAGCTGCGGGATGGACGCCGAGATGTTGGGCAGCTTGATGATGTTGGCCTCGGGGGTCTTGGCCAGCTCGCCCAGCTCGGACAGCGCGTCGGGGATGCGCTGGTCCTCGTTCAGGTACTCCGGGAAGACGGCGATGATGCGCCCGGCCAGCGAGATGTCGCGGGTCGCCACGGGCACACCGGCCTGCGAGGCGTACGCCTGGATCACCGGCAGGAACGAATGCGTCGCCAGGGCCGGGGCCTCGTCTGTGTAGGTGTAAATGATGGTCGAGTCAGTCACCGGGTGCTCCGCTCCACGTCTGCAACATTGCTCGACATCAAGATATCTCGTGAGTGAGCCCGGCTCGACAGGGGTCCGGAATCGGAATGTCCCGGCGTCGGACTCCGGGCCCCCGGGACGGGGACCGGCCCGGCCCGCGCCCGGAGCGGCTCGCTCCCCTTCTCGTGCGCGCGGATTCTGTTCTCCCTGCAACCGTTGCCGGGTCCAGGTGGTCATGACAAGTGGTTGATGATCACCAGATCGCCCACTGACCGACGGCCGGACCTGACCACCCGGCCGCCCGAGCGAAAGCGGACCATGAGATATCGCAGCAGAGTGACGGCCCCGGCGGCCGCTCTGATAGGCACGGCGGCGGCACTGGCGGCGGGCTCGCCGGCCCAGGCGGCGCCCTCCGTGACGGGGAAGGGCGGCCGTGCCGCCAAGCGCACGGCCGCGGCGGGTCCCGGCCCCGAGACCCTCGGCGACCCCGTCTTCCCCTCCCTCGGCAACAAGGGCTACCGCGTCTCGTCCTACGCCCTGGACTTCACGTACGACGCCACGGCCAAGAAGGTCGACGCGATCGCCACCCTGAAGATCCGCACCGACCGGCCGCTGACCCGTTTCTCGCTGGACGCCCTCGGCCTGGACATACGTTCCGTGCGCGTCGCCGGCGTCACCGCCACCTTCGCCCAGGCGGGCGAGAAGCTGCGGATCACGCCGGCCACGGCACTCGCGGAGGACTGCGCGGCCACGGTCCGCGTCGAGTACGCCGCCGACCCGCGGCGCACCCTCGCGCACACCGCGTGGGTACCCACGCCGGACGGGTTCGCCGTCTGCCCGCAGCCGAACTCCGCGCACACCGTCTTCCCGTGCAACGACCACCCCTCCGACAAGGCGGACTTCAGCTTCCGCATCACCGTGCCCAGCGGGCTGCGCGGGGTGGCCAACGGCACGCTCACCGGTACCGAGACGCTGACCGGCGGCCGGACGGCGTACTCGTACGTCTCGGCCTCGCCGATCGCCACGGAGCTGGTCCAGATCACCGTCGGCGACTACGTGATCAAGGACCGGCAGGGCCCGCACGGACTGCCGCTGCGCGACGTCGTCCCCCAGGCACGGGCCGCCGCCCTCGAGCCCGCCCTGTCCCTCACCCCCGGCCTGGTGACCTGGGTGGAGAGCCGTCTGGGCGCGTTCCCCTTCGAGACCTACGGCCTGCTGCCGTGCAACTCGGACGACGCGAACGCCTTCGACTTCACCGGTCTGGAGACCCAGACCCTCACCCTGTACAAGCCGAACTTCCTGCTCCAGGCGGAGAAGAGCATCGGCTCGCACATGATGCACGAGCTGGTCCACTCCTACTTCGGCAACCTGGTCAGCCCCGCCACCTGGGCCGACCTGTGGCTGAACGAGGGCCACGCCGACTTCTACGGGCTGCTGTACCGCTACGAGCGCGGCTGGACCGACTCCCTCGGCCTGACCACGATGGAAGCCCGTATGAAGGACACGTACGCGCGTGGCGACCAGTGGCGCCACGACTCGGGCCCGGTCGCCGCCCCCAACGAGACCAACCTCTTCGACAGCCAGCGTTACCTGGGCGGCGTGCTGGTCCTGTACGCGCTGCGGCAGCTGGTCGGCGAGAGCACCTTCAGTGCCATCGAGCGCAAGTTCCTGGAGCGGTTCCGCAACTCCTCCGCCGCCACGGTCGACTACATCGCCGTCGCCTCGGAGGTCTCCGGCCAGGACCTGTCCGGCTTCCTGAACGACTGGCTGTACGGCACCAAGACCCCGCGGATGCCCGGCCACCCCGACTGGACGGTCACCCCGGTCGCCTCGTCCTTCGCCGCACCGCACAGCCGGCGCGGTGGCCACTGGCACGAGAACTCGGCCACGCTCTGATCGGCCGTGGCGGGCGGAGCCGGGCCCGGTTCCGCCCGCCACCTCGGGCCGGGAATCCCGCAGAGCCGACCGACGGACCGGACCGCACCGGCTCTAGTCGGTCACGGCGGAACCCGAGGGGACATCCTCCGCGCTGCGCTGCTGCGGAATCACGACCGCGCCCTGCTGCAGCGCGACCGTCCTGGTGGGTGCCGGGATGCGGATGCCCTCCTCGCGGTAGCGGCGGTGCAGGCGCTTGATGAACTCGTGCTTGATGCGGTACTGGTCGCTGAACTCGCCGACGCCGAGGATCACCGTGAAGCCGATGCGCGAGTCCCCGAAGGTGTGGAAGCGGATGGCGGGCTCGTGGTCCGGGACGGCGCCGGTGATCCCGGTCATGGTCTCGGCGATGACCTCGGACGTGACCCGCTCGACATGGTCCAGGTCGCTGTCGTAGCTCACGCCCACCTGCACCAGGATCGTCAGCTGCTGCTCGGGACGGGTGAAGTTGGTCATGTTGGTCTTCGCCAGCTCGCCGTTGGGGATGACCACCAGGTTGTTGGACAGCTGGCGGACCGTCGTCTGGCGCCAGTTGATGTCCACGACGTACCCCTCCTCGCCGCTGCTCAGCCGGATGTAGTCGCCCGGCTGGACGGTCTTGGAGGCGAGGATGTGGATGCCCGCGAAGAGGTTGGCGAGGGTGTCCTGCAGGGCCAGCGCGACCGCGAGACCACCGACGCCCAGGGCGGTGAGCAGGGGCGCTATGGAGACGCCGAGTGTCTGCAGCACCACCAGGAAACCGATGGCCAGGACCAGTACCCGGGTGATGTTCACGAAGATGGTCGCCGAGCCCGCCACGCCCGAGCGGGACTGGGTGACCGAGCGGACCAGGCCCGCGACCACCCGGGCCGCGGACAGGGTCACCACGAAGATCAGCCACACCTGGAGGATCTGGTTGACATGGTGCTGGAAGGTTCGGGTCAGCGGCAGCACCGCCGCGGCCGCGGCCGCGGCGCCCGCGATCACCGCCCACGGCACGACGGAGCGCAGCGTGTCCACGATGACGTCGTCACCGCTCCAGCGAGTCCGCTTGGCGTGCTTGGCCAGCCAGCGCAGCAGCATGCGGGACAGGAAGGCCAGCAGCAGGCCCGAGGCCAGGGCGATGCCGGCCAGGACGAGGTCGTGCAGGGTCAGCGCGCGGTTCACCGGTCACCCCCGGGGCGCAAAGCTGCTGCGGAGAGCCTGATGTGAAGTCTCGTCACGTTGTCACCTGCTCGATGTTCGGAATGTGCGATCGTGCTGCCCGCCCGGTCGCCGGCGGTCGGCACGATCGTTCATCCTGCCGTATCCGGCACACCGGTTCGCACCATGGACGACGACCGCCGGTCAGGTCCGTGGAGGCCGCCGGCCCGGCGCACCTCACCGTGGCCTCCCGATCCCGGTCACCGTCGCCCTGGCCCTGTGTCCGTCAGCCGCCCTCGGCAGGCAGGCTGGTGGTCAAGCCAGGGGGCGGCCGCTGACCGGGGGCGCACGGTCCGTTCATGGACTCCCTTGCGGACGGCGGGACTTCAGATGTGGCAGAGCCCCCGCTCGTAGTCGACCGTGGCGGTCTCCTTGGAGTACGCCCACTGCGGGCTCAGCAGCTGTGCGTCGAGCTGCCGGGCGGCGCCGGGGCTCTCCACGATGTATCCGAAGTCCTGCAGCCATGCCGGGTAGAGGTTCTTCGAGCCGAGGTAGAACGCGGAGCCGTCGACCGAGACCAGCTTGTGGTGCTGGGCGTAGGGGTGTCCGTCGGCCCATGTCGCGCTCGGGGAGCTGCGGAAGGTCGCGAGCTGCAGGTTGGAGCAGAGCGCCGCCGTGGCGCTGCGCTCGTCGCCGGTGACCCGGGCGAGCCGGCTGCGCAGTACGTCGCTGATCTCGGAGAGGGACTTGATCTGGGAGTAGCCTCCGCTGCCGACGGCGCCGCGGTTGGCGGGGTCGCTGACGACGATCCGTACCTTGACGCCGGCGGCGAGCTTCGCGGCGAGGGCGTCGTAGACGCGGGTGTCGTAGCGGGGCAGCGGCGGGCAGGTCGCGTTGAGGTCCTGCTGCGAGATCTCGATGTGGCTGCTCGCGCTGGAGATCAGTGAACGCAGGGCGCTCTCCTCGGGGTTGACCGTGTCGTAGGCACGGTCCCCGTTGGTGTTGTCGTGCAGTCCGATCACGCACCGGGTGCCGGAGGTGTCCGGCAGGGACGGACGCCACGCGGAGGCGGGATCGGCGTCCTCGATGCCCACGCCGAGCCCGCCGACGGCGATCACCGGTACGTCGCCGGTGGCCGGGACGGCGCGGGGGTTCGTGTCCTGCTCCATCGTGGCCATGCAGTCCGCTCCGCCCGAGGCGGCGTACCAGACGTCGGCAATGTTGTTCTTCTTGCGGCAGGTCCAGGTCCACAGCCGGTCCAGGTACCGGCCGGCCGTGCCGGCGGCGGGGCCGGTCAGGGCGAGGTCGACGTCGGTGACCGGGTGGGCGGTGTCGAGGTAGTCGCCCTTCCAGTCGTTGATGCCGCCGGTGACCGCGGACTCCCCGTCGACGACCAGGAGCTTGGAGTGGTTCCACGAGAAGGCGGTCTTCGAGGTGGTCATCGAGGCGACGTCGAGCGTGACGGCATCGGCCGCCGGGCCGAGCCTGCCGAGCAGGTCGTCCCGGTACTTCGAGGGCAGTACGGTCATGTGGTAGACGGGCGCGGCCCCGACGAGGACCCGGACCTTGAGCTTGTGGCCCGAGGCCACGGAGGACTTCAGGCCCGCGACGACGGCGTCCTGGAAGGCGCCGTCCGGGAAGGGCGCCAGGCTGGAGATGTCGACGGTCCGGGTCGCCCGGGAGATGTTCTCGGTCATCTTGGCCAGCAGCCGCTCGGTGCCCGCGCGGTCCTTGCAGTCGGCGTCGCCCCAGCAGCCGGGAGTCTGGAGCAGCCAGCCGGCCGGGTCGCCGGCCGAGGAGTCGAGCCGGTTGCCGCCCGTCCGTTCCCACACGTCCCCTTCGAGTCCCGGCGAGACCTCGCGCAAGGTGCGCTCCACGGCGTCGAGATGCGGGGTCGCCGAATCGGCGGCGGTGGCGGGTACGGCGGGCAGCACGGCCAGGGTCAGGGCGCATATGAGTGCGGCGCGCGCCGGACGGCCTAAGCGGAGGGGAAAGATCATCCGCAGAAGTTACCAGGCGGTAGGTGCGTCGCCCCCGGCCGGGGAGGTACGGGCCTCACGGAGCCTGCCGGGGGCGGGCGCACTGCTCAGACGATGCCCTCCGCGAGTTCGGCCTGGTCACGGTCGCTGCCGTAGGCGGCGGTGGTGGGCGTGCCGTACGAACGGCGGGCGACGTACCACCAGATGCTGGCCAGGACCAGGACGATGGCGAGGGCCACGGCCGCGTAGTTCATCGTGTCGACGGTGACCGGCGAGGACTGGGGCAGACAGAACAGGACCGTCACACAGGCCACCCAGACCACCGCGATCCAGCCGACCGGTCTGCTCCACCGGCCCAGGTTCCAGGGACCCGGCCGGAACCGGTCGCCCGCGCGCAGCCGCAGCAGGACGGGGATGGCGTAGGCCGGGGTGATGCCGATGACGTTGATGGCGGTGACCGCGCCGTACGCCGTCGCCGAGTACAGGGAGGGCAGGGCGAGGACGCCGGCCACGATCACCGACAGCCACACGGCGGCGACCGGAGTCTGGGTGCGGCTGCTGACCTTGCGCCACAGGTGTGAGCCGGGCAGGGCGCCGTCCCGGCTGAACGCGAACACCATGCGACTGGCCGCGGCCACCTCGGCGTTCCCGCAGAACAGCTGGGCGACGATCACGACGAGCAGCAGCGCGCTCGCCCCGTCGGTGCCGAGGCCGTCGAGCAGGATCTGCGCGGGCGGCACGCCGGTGTCGGTGGCGCGCGTCGCGTCGTAGTCCTGGATGGCGAAGGTCAGGCCGGCCAGGAGCACGAAGCCGGCGATCCAGGACACCCAGATGGACCGTACGATGCCGCGCGCCGCGGACACCGAGGCGTTGGAGGTCTCCTCGGAGAGGTGGGCGGAGGCGTCGTAGCCGGAGAAGGTGTACTGGGCGAGCAGCAGGCCGATCGCCGCCACGTAGAGCGGGCTCGACCAGCCGGTCTCGTTGACGAACTTCGTGAACACGAAGGACGGCGACTGGTGGTGGTCCGGGACGATCGCCAGCGCCCCCACGATCAGTGCGACACCCGCCAGGTGCCACCACACGCTGACCGAGTTGAGCAGGCTGACCAGGCGGACGCCGAACAGGTTGAGCACGGCGTGCAGCAGCAGGATGGCGCAGAAGATCAGCATGGTCCTGCCGGGGGTCGGCTCGAAGCCCCACCGGAGGTTGGCGAAGGCGCCGGTGAACAGGGCGGCGCCGTAGTCGATGCCGGCGATCGCGCCGAGCAGACCGAGCAGATTCAGCCAGCCCGTGTACCAGCCCCAGCGCCGGCCGCCGAGGCGGTCCGCCATGTAGTACAGGGCGCCGGAGGTCGGATAGGCGCTGGTGACCTCGGCCAGGGCCAGGCCGACGCACAGCACGAACAGGCCGACGCCGGCCCAGCCCCACAGCATCACGGCGGGCCCGCCGGCACCCAGGCCGAAGCCGTACAGGGTCATGCAGCCGGACAGGATCGAGATCACCGAGAAGCTGATCGCGAAGTTGCCGAAGCCGCCCATGCGGCGGGCCAGCACCGGACGGTAGCCCAGTTCGCGCAGACGCTGCTCCTCGTCGTGCTGCGGCCGGGCGGGGGCGGGCGACGGATCGGGGACGGGGGGCATGCGGAGACCTCCGGGGGGTGAGGAAATCAGGGGGCGTCGGGAGTGGTTCCGGAGTCGTCGGCGGCCGCGCGGCAGCGATCCCTGGCCTGCAGGAACACCTCCACGGCACGGCCGCGGTCCGGGGTGCGGTACATCCAGGGCGGGGGCGTGAAGTACGGGCCGATCGCGTCGAACAGCCGGGCCGCGTCCGTGAATCGGAGGGCGCCCCACAGGGCGTGGGCCAGGTGGTTGAGGTCCAGCAGCGACTGTTCCGCCCGCGGTGCGTGCCCGAACCAGGAGTGCAGTGCCCGCTGTCCCTCACGGGTCGCGTCCTCCGCCACCCAGTGCAGGTCGAGTGCCGCGTCGTGTCCGCCGGCGCGCCGGTAGCGTTCGACCCGGACGTACAGCGGCAGCACGTGCAGTGCGGAGCCGGGCGGCGCCGAGGTGGCGGCCCACTGGGCGTAGCGCGCGGCCTGGGCGAGCCGGTCCGAGGAGTCGATCGCGTACAGGAACTGCAACATCCGGTGGTGGGCCTCGCGGTTGGCCGGATCGCGTCGGCCGGCCTCGGCCAGCAGCCCCCACGGGCCCGGCGGCAGCAGGGGGTCGGGCGGCGGCGTCCGGTGCTCGTCCCAGCGCTGCTCCGGATCCAGCTGGGCCAGCGCCAGCAGACAGACCCAGGGCACGGGGTCCTGCGGGGCGGTCCGGGTGGCGGACTGCGCGGCGTCCCACGCCTCGATCCACAACTGGTGCGTACGGCGGTGCCGCTCGCGCTGCGCGCGCAGGGCCCGCTCCACACCGACCCGGGCGTGCATCACCGCGGCCGGCACGCTGTGCGGCTCCTCCGCGAGCCAGGCCCGCACGACATCGGTACCGGCCGCCGCCGCCGCGAGGATCTGGGTGCGCTGGGTCCACTGCCACCAGCTCGTGGTGTCGGCGAGCAGGGCGCGCATCGCCATCCAGCGCCCGGTGCGCAGATCCTGGAGGGCGGTGCGCAGGGCGCCGTCGTGACCGGCGGGGTCGTAGGAGGGGCGTGCTCCTTCTCTGGCCATCAGCCGCCCGCCCGGGTCCGCGAGCGGACGGGCACGATGGCGGGACGAAGTGACAACAGCCCTCCCCTGGGCGGTCGTTGAAGGGTCTTGCGTGGTCGGCGGCCACTATAGGGGCGTCGTTTCCGCCTTGCCATTGTTGTCAACTAAACCAATTACGCGGGTAGTTGATCTGATTCCGGCCGCGCTTGACGCCGGACGCGACCCGGCGGCAGGCTGTTCGCGCTGATCTTCGAAGCGGCCGGACGAGGGTGCGGGAGGGTGCGATGACGGGGGCGGTGCTCGCCGTCGACCAGGGCACGTCCGGCACCAAGGCCCTGGTGGTCTGCCCCGAACGCGGTGTCCTCGGCGCCGGGTTCGCCGCCGTGACGCCCCGCTACCTGCCCGGCGGGCTCGTCGAGGCGGATCCGGCCGAGCTGTACGCCTCGGTGCTCGACGCCGGCCGTCGCGCCCTCGCCGAGGCGGGCGAGGGCGTGGTGGCCATGGGCCTGGCCAACCAGGGAGAGACCGTTCTCGCCTGGGACCCGGAGACCGGCGCCCCGCTGACCGACGCCCTGGTCTGGCAGGACCGGCGCGCCGTGACCGTCTGTGCCGAACTCGCCGGGCGAGCCGATGAGTTGTGTCAGCTGACCGGCCTGCCCGTCGACCCGTACTTCGCGGCACCCAAGATGGCCTGGATCCGCCGCCGGCTCACCCGCGAGGGCGTCGTCACCACCTCCGACGCCTGGCTGGTCCACCGCCTCACCGGCGCCTTCGTCACGGACGCGGCCACCGCCGGCCGCACCCAGCTCCTCGACCTCGACCGCGCGGAATGGTCCTCACGGGCGCTGGAGGCCTACGGGCTTGCGGACGAACGGCTCCCGCAGATCGTCGACAACGCCCAGCCCATCGGCACCACAAGGGCGTTCGGACCCGAAATCCCGCTCACCGGCCTCGTGGTCGACCAGCAGGCCGCCCTGCTGGCCCAGCGCATCACCGGACCGGGCGGCGCCAAGTGCACCTACGGTACAGGCGCGTTCCTGCTCGCGCACACCGGTGACACCCCCCGCCGCGGCACCTCCGGCCTGGTCAGCTGCGTCGCCTGGCGGCTCGCCGGAGACACCGGCTACTGCCTCGACGGACAGGTCTACACGGCCGCCTCCGCCGTCCGCTGGCTCACCGACCTCGGCGTCATCTCCTCGGCCGCCGACCTCGATCCGGTCGGCGGCACCGTCCCCGACAGCGGCGGCGTCACCTTCGTCCCCGCCCTCGCCGGGCTCGCCGCCCCCTGGTGGCGCGGCGACCTGCGCGGCTCCCTGACCGGGCTGGGCCTCGACACCGGACCCGGGCACGTGGTGCGCGCCCTGTGCGAGGGCCTGGCGGCCCAGGTCGTCGAGCTGGCGGAGGCGGCCGCGGCCGATCTCGGCACCCCGCTCGACGTGCTGCGCGTCGACGGCGGTCTGACCCGCTCCGCCCTCCTCATGCAGACCCAGGCCGACCTCCTGCAACGCCCCGTCGAGGTCTCCGCGCTCCCCGACGCCACCGCGCTCGGCGCCGCCGCCCTCGCCCGGCTCGGCGCGGACCGTACGCTGAGCGTGGAAGACGCCCTGCCCCACTGGAAGCCCGCCGCCGTGTACGAGCCCCGCATCCCGGCCGACCGCGCAGCCGAACGCCTGGCCGCGTTCCGCACCGCGGTCGCCGCGCTGCTCGGCTCATGACGGTCACCGCCGAGGGGCCACTGCCCGAGCGGACCTACGACGTGGCGGTCGTCGGCGCCGGAGTCGTCGGCTGTGCCGTCGCCCGCGAACTGGCCCGTCACCCCCGTCTGCGCATCGCCCTGGTCGAGGGCCGGGACGACGTCGGCCAGGGCACCTCCAAGGCCAACACCGCGATCCTGCACACCGGTTTCGACGCAACCCCGGGGTCCCTGGAGGCCCGGCTGGTCCGCGAGGGCTCCCGGCGTCTTGCCGCCTACGCCGCCGAGTCCGGCATCCCCGTCGAACGGGTCGGCGCCCTGCTCGTCGCCTGGGACGAGGAAGAACTGGCCGCCCTGCCGCGCCTGGCCGAGAAGGCCGAGCGCAACGACCACCCGGACACCGGGCTTCTCGACGCCGACGAGCTGTACGCCCGTGAGCCACACCTCGGCCCCGGCGCGCTCGGCGCGCTGCACGTGCCCGGCGAGAGCATCATCTGTCCCTGGACGACGACCCTGGCGTACGCCACCCAGGCGGTCCGCGCCGGCGTCCACCTGCACCTGAACACCACCGTGGACCGGGCCCGCCGGGGCGACGACGGTCATCTCCTGACCACCTCCAGGGGACCCCTGCGCACACGCCACCTGGTCAACGCGGCCGGACTGCACGCCGACACCCTCGACCGGGCCCTCGGCCACGACGACTTCACCGTCACCCCGCGCCGCGGCCAGCTCATCGTCCACGACAAGCTCGCCCGGCCCCTGGTCCGGCACATCCTCCTCCCCGTCCCGACCGCCCTCGGCAAGGGCGTCCTGGTCGCCCCCACCGTCTACGGCAACGTCCTGCTCGGCCCCACCGCCGAGGACCTGCACGACAAGCGGGCCACCGGCTCCACCGCCGAGGGCCTCGCCCTGCTGCGGGAGAAGGGCGGCCGCATCCTGCCCGCCCTGCTCCGGGAGGAGGTCACCGCCGTCTACGCCGGACTGCGCGCGGCCACCGAGCACGAGGACTACCGCATCACCGCCCACCCCGAGCAGGCCAGCGTCACCGTCGGCGGCATCCGCTCCACCGGACTGACCGCGTCCATGGCCGTCGCCGCGCACGTCGTCGCCCTGCTGGCCGACGGCGGGCTCGACCTCGGCCCGACGCGGGAACCCGACCCCGTGCGCATGCCCACCCTCGGGGAGGCCTTCCCGCGCCCGTACCAACGGCCCGAACTCATCGCCGCCGACCCGGAGTACGGCACCCTCGTCTGCCACTGCGAACGCGTCTCCCGCGGCGAGATCCGCGACGCCCTCGGCAGTACGATCCCGCCGCGCACCCTGGACGGCCTGCGCCGCCGCACCCGGGCCCGGGCGGGCCGCTGCCAGGGCTTCTACTGCGGGGCGGCCGTGCGACAGCTGTTCGAGGAGGCGGGCACGTGACCGGGGAACGCACGGTACGCCGGGTCGACGTCCTCGTCGTCGGCGCCGGTCCCGCCGGACTCGCGGCCGCGGCGCGCCTGGCCACCGCCGGAGCCGGGCGGGTCGAGGTGCTGGAGCGGGAGGCGACGGCCGGGGGAGTGCCGCGGCACTGCGCGCACGGCGGCTTCGGCACCTGGACCCACCCGCTGACCGGCCCCGGGTACGCCCGCCTGCTCGTCGAGGGCGCCATGCGCGCGGGGGCCGTCGTGCGGACCGGTGTGACGGTCCTGGACTGGGCGGACGGGGGACCGGAGGGCGCCGGAAGCACTCTGGAACCCGTGGGTCCGGCAGCACAGCGCACCGCCGCCGGTCCGGCAGCGGCCACCTGTGTCCTCACGGCCGTCGGCCCCGGCGGGCCGGAGACGATCGCGGCGCGAGCCGTCGTCCTGGCCACCGGCTCCCGCGAACGCCCCCGCGCGGCCCGGCTGGTGCCCGGCACCAGGCCCGCGGGCGTCTACACCACCGGCGAACTCCAGCAGGCGGTACACCTGTTCGGGCAGTCGATCGGCACCCGTGCGGTGGTCGTCGGCGCCGGGGACGTCGCATACGCGGCGGCCGGCACCGTCCGTGCCGCCGGGGCCGACGTCGTCGCCCAGGTCACGGAACACCCGCGCGCCGACACGGCACGCGCCCGCGCCCAGTGGGCCCGCCTCGGGCGCGGCATCCCGCTCCTCACCCGCACCACGGTCGCCGAACTCCTCGGCCACGGCCACCTGTCCGGCGTCCGGGTCCGCCACCGCGACGGCCGTACGGCCACCCTGCCCTGCGACACGATCGTCTTCACCGGCGACTTCGTCCCCGACAACGAACTCGCCCGCCGGGCCGGCATCACGCTGGGCACGAGCCCGCACACCTCGCGTCCGGGCGTCTTCGCCGCCGGCGGTGTACTGCACCCCGGGCAGCGTGCCAGGGCGGCGACCCGGGACGGCGCAGAGGCGGGCGGTGCGGTTCTGGAGTGGCCGGCGGGAGGGCGGTGGCCGGGACCGCCCCGGCCCGGCTCCTGATCGGGCGGCCCCGGCCGTCCCGCGCTTCAGCCGCCGCGGCACCGGCCAGGAGCCGGACCTCGGAACCACCACGGACACCCCCGCCGAGCCGGACTCCTCGCCGTCCCAACCCGGCGGGATGCCGGGACGGTCAGGCGTCGAGGCCGCCATGACCCCCTGACGAGGTCTGACGAGGTACATCAGGCCGAGGTCTCGGGGCAGCGGCCGCAGAAACGGGTGACACGCCTCGGAATCTCATCCGGCCGGCCCCGGTGACCGGCTCAGGTGAGTGGCTCCGGCCGGCTCACAGGTCCGTGTAGGAGCCGTGCCGCCCGGCACCCCCGGCGAACCGGGCCGCACCCTCCAGGCCCTCCGCCAGCACGTCCATGCCGTACCGGAGTTCGCCCCGCATCGCGCTCTCCTCGTCCAGACCGTCCTGGTCCAGCACCGAGGCCCGGTCGCCGCGCAGGCAGGCCTGCGGGAAGCGGGCGATGGCCGCCGCCAGCTCCTCGGCCTCGGCGCGGGCGCGGCCGGTGGGGACGAGACGGTTGGCGAGGCCGATGTCGTAGGCCTCGCGGGCCGGGACCGGGCGGCCGGTCAGGACCATGTCCATGGCCCGGCTGGTGCCGATCAGCCGGGGCAGCCGTACCGTGCCGCCGTCGATCAGCGGTACGCCCCAGCGGCGGCAGAACACCCCGAACACGGCGTCCTCCTCGGCGACCCGGAGATCGCACCACAGGGCCAGTTCCAGGCCGCCCGCGACGGCGTGCCCCGCGACGGCCGCGACGACCGGCTTGGACAGCCGCATCCGGGTCGGCCCCATGGGCCCGTCGCCCTCCTCGGCGACCCGGTTGCCGCGCTCGCCGCCCATCGCCTTCAGGTCGGCGCCCGCGCAGAACGTGCCGCCCTCGCCCCAGAGCACCGCCACCCGCGCGTTCCCGTCGGCCTCGAACTCCCGGAAGGCCGCCACGAGTTCCAGGGCCGTCGGGCCGTCCACCGCGTTGCGGACCTCGGGGCGGGACAGGACGATCGTGGTGACGTGCTCCTTGTGCTCCACACGGACCGGCACGGCGGGTACTCCTTCTCAGGGGTGGCTCGAAGGGCCACTCTCCCTCAGATGACCTTCAGCCGCACCAGCGCCCCCAGCGTCAATGCCCCCGGCACCAGCGGCACCCAGACGGTGATGATGCGGTAGGCCAGAACCACCGCCGTGGCCACCGCCACCGGGCCGCCCGCCGCCACCAGGGCCACGATCAGCGCCGCCTCCACGGACCCGATCCCGCCCGGCGTGGGCACCAGCGCCACCGCGACCGTCGCCGCGAGGTACGCGAGCGCCATGTGCGCGGGCGGCACCGGCAGCCCCAGTGCCTGTCCCACCGCCACCAGGCCGGCGGCCTGCAGGGCGGGGAAGGCGAGCGAACCGCCCCACAGCGCGAGCGCCCGGGTCGGACGGGTGTGCACCGAGCGGGCCTCGCTGAGGGCGGTGCGTACGAAGCCGAGCACGGGCACGCGCAGGCGTCGTGCGAGCGCCAGCGCGGCCACCGCCACTGCCGGCACCGCTCCTGCGACGGCGAGCGTCGGTCCGACCGCCCCGGAGGGCAGCAGGGTGCCGAGCCGCAGCGCGTCGGGGAAGACGAGCAGCAGCGCGGCCAGCAGGCTCAGCCGGGCGACCGATTCGGCGAGCAGATACAGGGCAAGGGCAGCGGAGGACCGGGCGAGGGGCACCCCGCACACGGTCATGAAGCGCAGGTTGACCGCGCCCGCGCCCAGCCCCGTCGGCAGCAGGTGGTTGGCCGAGCCCGCCGCGAACTGGGTGGCCAGCAGCCGCCACCGGGGCAGCCGCTGCACGACGGCGCCCTGCCGGGTGACGGCGGCGGCCACCCAGGTCAGACAGGTCGCGCCGGCCGCCGCCAGCAGCCAGGGCCACGAGGCGGTCCGCAGCTGGCCGAAGCCCTCGACGAGCACCGACCGGTGCCGCACCGCGACGATCGCCACGAGCAGGAGCGGCAGCAGACACAGGATCTGCCGCACGGGGACGCGTCGGGCGAGCCGGGGGAGGCGTCCCTCGCGGAAGTCGGGGAGTCGTACCGCTGTCACATCCGGAGAGGGTTTCCGCGCCACGCCAACGGCGGGTGGCGCGAGCACGGACGGCGGCTTACGGACGGGCAGCGGATGAGCGGAAGGAGTCATGGAGGCCTTTGGATGCGAGGAAGCCGGTCGGGGTGAAAAGGCGCGGACCTTGACCTCAACGAAGCTTGAGGTCCTACGTTCTCTCCCATGAGCATGGAGACCACCGCATGGACGCAGCTGCACAGCGTGATGACCGCGCAGCAGCAGCGCCGCCCCTTCGCCCGCGCCACATTGCGCCGTATCGCCGCCTTCGCCCGCCCGCATCGCTCGGGTATCGTCCGATTCGTACTGCTCGGCGTGGTGTCCGCACTCCTCGCCGTGGCCACCCCGGTCCTCGCCGGCCGCGTCGTCGACGCGATCGTGGCGGGGCACGACTCCGGGACGGTCGTACGACTCTCTCTGCTCATCGCGCTCGTCGCCCTCGCGGAGGCGGGGCTCGGCATCCTCGGACGGCGCCTGTCGGCGACGCTCGGGGAGGGACTCATCCTCGACCTGCGCACGGCCGTGTTCGATCATGTGCAGCGCATGCCCGTCGCGTTCTTCACACGTACCCGTACGGGCGCGCTGGTCAGCCGACTCAACAACGACGTGATCGGCGCCCAGCGGGCGTTCGCCAACACCCTGTCGGGCGTGGTCACCAACCTGGTGACCCTGGTGCTCACCCTCGCCGTCATGCTCACCCTGTCCTGGCAGATCACCCTCCTCGCACTGGTGCTGCTGCCGGTGTTCGTGCTGCCCGCCCGCCGCATGGGCAGCCGGATGGCCCGGATGCAACGCGAGGCGGCCGAGCTCAACGCGGCCATGGGCAACCGGATGACCGAGCGCTTCTCCGCGCCGGGCGCCACCCTGGTCAAGCTCTTCGGCCGGCCGGAGGAGGAGTCGGCGGAGTTCGCGGCCCGCGCCCACCGCGTCCGCGACATCGGGGTGCGCACCGCGACGGCCCAGTCGGTGTTCATCACCTCCCTCACCCTGGTCTCGGCCCTCGCCCTGGCCCTCGTCTACGGTCTCGGCGGCTGGTTCGCCCTGAGCGGCACCCTGGAGGCGGGCGCGGTCGTCGCCCTCGCCCTCCTGCTGACCCGGCTCTACGCCCCGCTCACCGCGCTCGCCGGTGCCCGTGTGGAGGTGATGAGCGCGCTGGTCAGCTTCGAGCGGGTCTTCGAAGTGCTCGACCTGAAGCCGCTCATCGAGGAGAGGCCGGACGCCGTGGAGGTGCCCGAGGGGCCGGTCGCGATCGAGTTCGAGGACGTCACCTTCGCCTACCCGTCCGCCGACCAGGTCTCGCTCGCCTCCCTGGAGGAGGTCGCCGCCCTCGACACCCGTGGCGGTGCCGAGGTCCTGCACGGCATCTCGTTCCGTGCCGAACCCGGCCGGACCGTCGCGCTGGTCGGCTCCTCCGGCGCCGGCAAGTCCACCATCGCCCAGCTCCTGCCGCGCCTGTACGACGTCGACGGCGGTGCCGTCCGCATCGGCGGGGTCGACGTCCGCGACCTGACCGCCGGCTCCCTGCGCGCCACGCTCGGCATGGTCACCCAGGACGGCCACCTCTTCCACGACACCGTCCGCGCCAACCTGCTGCTGGCCCTCCCGGCCGCCACGGACGACGAGCTGTGGGACGCCCTCGGCCGTGCCCGCCTCGCCGAGGTCGTACGGAGCCTGCCCGACGGGCTGGACACGGTCGTCGGCGAACGCGGCTACCGGCTCTCCGGCGGCGAACGCCAGCGCATGACCATCGCCCGGCTGCTGCTCGCCCGCCAGCGCGTGGTGATCCTCGACGAGGCCACGGCCCATCTGGACAACACCTCGGAGGCCGCGGTCCAGGAGGCGCTCACCGAGGCCCTGGAGGGCCGTACCGCCGTGGTGATCGCCCATCGGCTGTCCACCGTCCGGGCCGCCGACGAGATCCTGGTCGTGGAGGCCGGCCGGATCGTGGAGCGGGGCACGCACGAGGAACTGCTCGCGGCGGGCGGACGGTACGCGGAGCTGTACCGGACGCAGTTCGCCCGGCGGGACGACGAGGTGACCGCGGTCTGACGGACACCTCCCGAGCGGCCGGCACCGCGTCGGCCGCCGGGAGGCGGCGGTCCATGTCCATGACCCACGTCCAACCTCTTGACTCCCGTGGTCCGGACCTTTAACTTCACGCCTTAAACAAAGACTCCGGATGCACTCAACACCCAGTCGCCGCTTCCGTGTTGGGCCCGCGTTCCGGCACCCCCACGCGAAAGGCCGCCCCCACCCATGGCCAGACCACTCCCCGCAGCCGTCTCGCTCGCCGCCCTGTCCCTCGCCACCGGCCTGCTCACCGCCGCCCCGGCCCAGGCCGCCACCGGCACCATCACCGGCCTGGCCGGCAAGTGCCTCGACGTCGCCGGGGCAAGCTCGGCCGACGGCACGGCCGTCCAGCTCTACGACTGCAACGGCACCGCCGCCCAGCAGTGGACGGCCGGCAGCGACGGCACCCTTCGCGCCCTCGGCAAGTGCCTCGACGTCACCGGCAGTTCCACCGCCGACGGTGCCAAGGCGCAGCTGTGGTCCTGTACCGGCGGCGCGAACCAGAAGTGGACCGTCACCGCCGCCCACGACATCGTCAACCCCCAGGCGAACAAGTGCCTGGACGTCACCGGCAACACCTCCGCCAACGGCACCCGGGCACAGATATGGAGCTGCAGCGGCGCCGCCAACCAGAAGTGGAACGCCCCCGCGGCGGACGGCGGCTCCGGCTCCGCGCCCATGGCCGTGGCGCCCTACCTCTACAACGGCTGGGGCAGCCCGCCGAACCCGAGCACGATCACCCAGGCCACCGGCGTGAAGTGGTTCACCCTCGCCTTCGTGCTCAGCAACGGCTACTGCAACCCCCAGTGGGACGGCAGCCGCCCGCTGGCCGGCGGGGTCGACCAGCAGACCGTCAACACGGTCCGGGCGAACGGCGGCGACATCATCCCGTCCTTCGGCGGCTACAGCGGCAACAAGCTGGAGAGCTCCTGCTCCAGCGCGGGCGAACTCGCCGCCGCCTACCAGAAGGTGATCAACGCCTACGGTCTGGAGGCGATCGACATCGACATCGAGGCCGACGCCTACAGCAACCCCACCGTGCAGCAGCGCACCGTGGACGCCCTCAAGACCGTGCAGGGCAACAACCCCGGCCTGAAGGTGTACATCACCATCGGCACCGGACAGAGCGGCCCGGACACGAGCCTCATCAACCGGGCCGCCTCCTCCGGGCTGACCGTCGACGCCTGGGCGATCATGCCGTTCGACTTCGGCGGCGCCGGACAGAACATGGGCAACCTCACCGTGCAGGCGGCCGAAGGCCTGAAGAACGCCCTGAAGAACGCCTACCACTACAGCGACGACCAGGCCTACCGGGACATGGGCATCTCGTCCATGAACGGCATCACCGACAACAACGAGACCGTCACGGTCAACGACTTCCGGACCATCCTCGCCTACGCCCAGCAGCACCACCTGGCCCGGCTCACCTTCTGGTCGGCCAACCGCGACCGCCCGTGCACCGGCGGCCCCGCCGACAGCTGCTCAGGTGTCTCCCAGTCCGCCTGGGACTACACCCGCGTCTTCGCCGGCTACACAGGCTGACCCCCTCCCTCCCGGTCCCCACCCGCAAGGAGAACCCGTGCCTCCCCTCTCCCGCCGCGGCAGATCCGCCGCGGCCGCGCTGGCCGCCGTCGCGGCCGCGTCCCTGCTCACCGCGGCACCCGTGCGAGCCGCGGCCTCCGCGGCCGCAGCCCTGCCCACCGGCTCCGCCACCGTCATGAACGCCGCCAGCGGCAAGTGCCTGGACGCCAAGGCCGCCGGCACCGCCAACGGCACCGTCGTACAGCAGTACACGTGCAACGGCACCACGGCACAGCAATGGAGTTTCACCGCGACCGGCGACGGCCACGTCCGCATCGGCAACGGCAACAGCACAGGCCAGGTCGTGGACGTCGCCGACGTCTCCACCGCCGACAACGCACCGGTGCACCTGTGGGGCTACGGCGGCGGCGCCAACCAGCAGTGGCTGCCGGTGGACGACGGCGGCGGCGCCTTCCACTTCGTCAACCGGAACAGCGGCAAGTGCCTGGACGATCCGGGCGCCTCGCTCGCGGACAGCCTGCAGTTCGTGCAGTACACCTGCAACGGCACGGCCGCCCAGCGCTTCCAGGTGGTCCCGGTGACTCAGTCCACGACCGATCCCGACCTCGGCCCGAACGTCGCCGTCTTCGACCCGTCGATGTCGTCCTCGGCCATCCAGAGCAAGCTGGACACGATCTTCAAGCAGCAGGAGACCAATCAGTTCGGCTCCCAGCGCCACGCCGTGCTGTTCAAGCCCGGCGCCTACAGCGCGGACGTCAACGTCGGCTTCTACACCCAGGTGCTGGGCCTCGGCCTGACCCCCGACGCCGTCTCCGTCAACGGGGCGGTGCACGCGGAGGCGGACTGGTTCCAGGGCAACGCCACACAGAACTTCTGGCGCGGTGCCGAGAACCTGTCGGTCAACCCCACGGGCGGCAGCGACCGCTGGGCGGTCTCGCAGGCGGCGCCGTACCGGCGGATGCATCTGCGGGGCAACCTCGCCCTGGACGACAGCGGCTGGTCCAGCGGCGGTTATCTCGCCGACAGCAAGGTCGACGGACAGGTCGACTCCGGCAGCCAGCAGCAGTGGCTGACCCGCAACTCCCAGCTGGGCAGCTGGACCGGCTCCAACTGGAACATGGTCTTCGTCGGCAGCCAGGGAGTCCCGGCCACCAGTTTCCCCAAGCCGCCGCACACGACGGTCGCGCAGACCCCGGTCAGCCGGGAGAAGCCGTTCCTGTACGTCGACGGCTTCGGCAGCTACCAGGTCTTCGTGCCGTCGCCACGGACCGGCTCCACCGCGACGAGCTGGGCCGGCGGCAGCCCGTCGGGCAGCTCGCTGTCCCTGGACACCTTCTACGTCGTCAAGCCGGGCGCGACCGCGTCCCAGATCAACTCCGCGCTCACCGCGGGCAAGAACCTCCTGGTCACCCCGGGCGTCTACCATCTGGACGAGACCCTGAAGGTGACCCGCCCCGACACCGTGGTCCTCGGCCTGGGGCTCGCCACCTTCGTCCCGGACAACGGCATCACCGCGATGACCGTCGCCGACGTCGACGGTGTGAAGATCGCCGGCCTGCTCTTCGACGCCGGCACCACCAGCTCGAAGACCCTGCTCGAGGTCGGGCCGGCCGGCTCCTCCGCCTCCCACGCGGCCGACCCGACCTCCCTGCACGACATCTACGTCCGCATCGGCGGCGCGGGCGTCGGCAAGGCGGCCACCGGTGTCGTCGTCAACAGCGACCACGTCATCGGTGACCACATGTGGATCTGGCGCGCCGACCACGGCAGCGGCGTCGGCTGGACCAGCAACACAGCCGACACCGGGCTCACGGTCAACGGCGCCGACGTGACGATGTACGGGCTGTTCGTCGAGCACTTCCAGAAGTACCAGGTCATCTGGAACGGCAACGGCGGCCGCACCTACTTCTTCCAGAACGAGATGCCGTACGACCCGCCGAACCAGTCGGCGTGGATGAACGGTTCCACCCAGGGCTACGCCGCCTACAAGGTCGCCGACTCCGTCACCGGCCACCAGGCCTACGGCCTCGGCAGCTACTGCTACTTCAACGTCAACCCGAACGTGACCGCCGCGCACGCCATCGAGGCACCGAACAACGCGAACGTCCGCTTCACCAGCATGGTGACCGTCTCCCTCGGCGGCACCGGCACCATCAGCCACGTCGTCAACAACACGGGAGGACCCTCCAACTCGGCCACCAACGTGGCCGACCTCACCAGCTATCCCTGACCGGTACGGGCGGCGGGGACACCAGGTCCTCGCCGCAGCCGGGATCCGTCCCGTCCCACCCCGTGTCTGCGCGGGCCGCCGACTCGACATCGAGGCAGACTGGACCGAAGAGGACGGGAGGACCGCTTCGGTGACGGGTCTGCTGTGGGAGTACGACGGCTACGACCCCGCGGAGGAACGCCTGCGGGAGTCCCTGTGCACCCTGGGCAACGGCTGCTTCGCCACCCGGGGCGCGCTGCCCGAGTGCGCCGCGGACGCCGTGCACTACCCGGGCACCTACGCGGCCGGCTGCTACAACCGGCTCACCTCCGAGATCGCCGGGCGCCGGGTCGAGAACGAGGACATGGTCAACCTCCCGGACTGGCTGCCGTTCCGCTTCCGCCCCGCCGGCCACGACTGGCTCACCCCCGACACCGCCCCGGTCACCGAGCACCATCTGGCCCTCCATCTGGACCCGGGCGTACTGGAGCGCCGCACCCGCTACCGGCTCCCCGCCGGCGGCACGCTTCTGGTCCGGCAGCTCCGACTCGTCCACATGGCCGACCCGCATCTCGCCGTCCTGCGCACCGACCTCACCGCCGAGGGCCGCACCGCCGAGCTGGATGTCGAGGCCGCGCTCGACGGAAGCGTCACCAACTCCGGAGTCGCCCGCTACCAGGACCTGGACGGCCGGCACCTCACCCACGTCGAGGCCGGCAGTGCCGCACCCGGTACGGCGTGGCTGCGCTGCCGTACCCGTACCTCGGACATCGTCGTCGGGCTCGCCTCACGGCTGCGGGCCGACGCACCGGTCGAGGACGCGCACGAAGCGCAGCGGGCCGTGCAGCGCCTGCGGCTGTCCCTGACACCCGGCCGTACGGTCACCGTGGACAAGACCGTCGCCCTGCACACCTCCCGCGACCCCGCCATCAGCGACGCGCTGTGCGCGGCCCTCGACCGGGTCACCGACGCACCCGGCTTCGACGAACTGCTCAGCTCGCACAGCACCGCCTGGGAGCAGCTGTGGCGGCGGGCCCGGCTGGAGGTTCCCGGCGAACCCGGCCGCATCCTGCGCCTCCACCTCTTCCACGTGCTGCAGACCCTCTCCCCGCACACCGCAGACCTCGACGTCGGCGTGCCCGCGCGCGGACTGCACGGCGAGGCGTACCGGGGGCACGTCTTCTGGGACGAGCTGTTCGTCCTGCCCTACCTCAACCTCCATCTCCCCGAGGTCTCCCGCGCCCTGCTCCGCTACCGCCACCGCCGCCTGGACGCGGCCCGGCACGCGGCCCGCCAGGCCGGCCGGCGCGGTGCGCTGTACCCGTGGCAGAGCGGCAGCGACGGCCACGAGGAGACCCAGGAACTGCACCTCAACCCCCGCTCGGGGCACTGGCTGCCCGACCACTCCCGGCTGCAGCGGCACGTCGGCTCGGCGGTGGCGTACAACGTGCTCCAGTACTGCGAGGCCAGCGGTGACACCGACTTCCTGCAGACCGAGGGCGCCGAGATGCTGCTGGAGATCGCCCGCTTCTGGGCCGACTCGGCCGCCTACGACGAGCACCTCGGCCGACACCGCATCCGCGGTGTGGTGGGCCCCGACGAGTACCACGACGCCTACCCCGACGCGCCCGTACCCGGTCTGGACGACAACGCGTACACCAACGTCACCGCCGCCTGGGTGCTCAAGCGCGCCCTCGGCCTGTTTCGCTCCCTGCCCGAGCCGCGCCGCCGCGAACTCACCGAGCGCACCGGCCTGGAAGACGACGAACTCGCCCGCTGGGAGGAAGTCTCCCGAACCCTCCACGTGCCCTTCCACGACGGTGTGATCAGCCAGTTCGAGGGCTACGGCGACCTTGCCGAGCTGGACTGGCACGGCTACCGCGAGCGGTACGGCGACATCCGGCGCCTGGACCGGATCCTGGAGGCGGAGGGCAACACCGTCAACCGCTACAAGGCGTCCAAACAGGCCGACGTCCTGATGCTCGGGTATCTGTTCTCACCGGCCGAACTCCGTGACCTCTTCACCTGGTTGGGCCATCGCCTCGACGAGGACACCTGGACCGCGACGGTCGACCACTATCTGCACCGCACCACGCACGGCTCCACCCTCAGCGGCCTGGTCCACGGCTGGATCCTGGCCCGCGCCCGCCGCGCCGACGCCTGGACCTTCGTCCAGGAGGCCCTGCGCGGCGACATCGCCGACGTCCAGGGCGGCACCACCGGCGAGGGCATCCACCTCGGCGCCATGGCCGGCACCCTCGACCTCGTCCAGCGCTGCCTCACGGGCCTGGAGACCCGCGACGGACTGCTCTGGCTCGACCCGGTCCCGCTGCCGGAACTCTCGACCTACGGCTTCGCGTTGCGCTACCACGGCCACTGGGGCGTCCGCCTGCGCCTGCGCTCCGGCCAGCTGGAGGCCGCCATTCCGTCCTCCCCCGGCCGTACCCCCATCGACATCCGGCTGCCGGACCGTGTGGTCCGGGTCGGGCCGGGGGAGAGGGTACGGATGCGACTGCCCGACTGACCCGCTCCTGGTGCGCGATGTCTCGACGGCGGCCGTCGTCGGGCCCAGGATTCCCTCGCATGGGGGTCGGTGTCGGTACGGGAGCGGAGACGAGGACATGCGGGAGACGATCGCGACCGGGTGGCCGGGGCGGCGGGCGCCCGCCGGTCGGGGTGCCGACGGGCAGGCCCTGCTGCGCGCACTGGCGGTGGACGACGAGGAACCCGCGCTCGAAGAGCTGCTGTACCTCCTGGGCGGGGACCCGCGGGTCGGCACCGTCGTGCCCGCCCTGGACGCCGGCGAGGCGCTGCGCGTGCTCGAACGGGCCATGGCGGCCGGGCCGGACGGCCCCGAGGCCGTCGACGTCGTCTTCCTCGACATCAACATGCCCGGACTGGGCGGCCTGGACCTGGCGGACCTGCTCGGCGGCTTCGCCGCACCACCGCTGATCGTCTTCGTCACCGCCCACGAGGACTTCGCGCTGCGGGCCTTCGACCTCAAGGCCGTGGACTACCTGCTCAAACCCCTCCGCAAGGAGCGCTTCGCGGAAGCCGTACGACGCGTCGCCGAGCTGACCCGGGCCGGACAGGGCCCCAGGCCCCCGGCCGGCCAGGGCGGGCCGGGACCGGAGCCGGCCGGCGCGCTCGGCGACCAGGTCCCCGTGGAGCTGGGCGGGGTGACACGCTTCGTCCCGATCGCCGACATCACCTACGTCGAGGCACACGGCGACTACGCGCGACTGCACACCCGGCAGGGCAGCCACCTGGTGCGGATCCCGCTGTCCACGCTGGAGGAGCAGTGGCGCTCCCGCGGGTTCGTGCGCATCCACCGCAGCCGTCTGGTGGCCCTCGGCCGCATCGAGGAACTCCGCCTGGACGGCGGCAATCTGACCGTCAGGATCGGCGACCGCATCCTCGCCGTGAGCCGCCGCAACGCCCGGGAACTGCGGGATCTGCTGGCCAGGCGGGCCCAGGGCGCGGGGGGCGCGCCGCGGTGAACCGCCGGCTGCCGGGAGGCGACCGCGGCGCGGCTGTGGCGAGGGTGTGGCGAACCTCGTCGTGCGTCTATCTCACCGATGGCGCGCTGCGTACACTCGCCGCAACAAGGTGATCACCGCGGCGTCGGGGGAGTGCGTCATGGGTGCGGATTCCGTCCCTCGCAGAGAAGTGGTCACCGGAGGGCCCCGCACCGACCGCCCCGGCCCCTCGTCGCACCGCCCGACTAGCACACCCGGCATCCGCCCCGCAGCCCCCGGCGAGGCCACCCTGGTCAGGGCACTCATGCGGCGTCAGATGCGGGCCGCTCTCACGGCCACGGCCCTGCTCGCGGTCTCCCTCGGTCTGCTTCCCGTACTCCTGCGGATCCTTCCGCTCGCCGGCACCCGGCCGAGCGTCCCGCTCGCCGTGTGGCTCGTCCTGGGCGTGGCCCCGTATCCGGCCCTGCTGTGCACGGGAGCCTGGTACGTCCGCCGTGCCGAGCGCAACGAGGGTGACGTGACCGCGCGTTGAACCAGACGTACGGAATAGCCGGCGTGTCGGCCGTGGTCCTCGCCACGGTGCTCGTCGGCGCGCTGGGCCTGCGCATCTCCCGGACCACCTCCGACTTCTACGTCGCCTCGCGCAGCGTCCCGCCGCGGCTCAACGCGTTCGCGGTCAGCGGTGAGTACCTGTCCGCGGCGTCCTTCCTCGGCGTCGCCGGACTCGTCCTCGCCCAGGGCGTCGACATGCTGTGGTTCCCCATCGGCTACACCGCCGGATTCCTGGTCCTGCTGGCCTTCGTCGCCGCCCCGCTGCGCCGCTCCGGCGCCTACACCCTGCCCGACTTCGCCGAGGCACGGCTGGAGTCCCGGGCCGTCCGGCGGATCGCGAGTGTGCTCGTCGTCGGCGTCGGCTGGCTCTATCTGCTGCCCCAACTGCGCGGCGCCGGACTGACCCTGCGGCTGCTCACCGGCGCGCCCAGCTGGTTCGGCGGTCTGGTCGTCGCCGCCGTGGTGACCGTGGCGGTGGCCGCCGGAGGCATGCGCAGCATCACCTTCGTCCAGGCCTTCCAGTACTGGCTGAAACTCACCGCCCTGCTGGTGCCCGCCGTGTTCCTGCTGCTCGCCTGGCGCGCCGACCACAGCCCGGTCCCGGCCTGGGACGAACGGCCCGTCTTCCAGCGCTCCACCCAGATGCGTGTCGACAGCCCGCTCACCGTCTCCGTGCACGAACCGGTCCGTGTCACCGCGACCGGAACCGTCGACGGACGGACCGTGACCGGCGGCCCCGTCACCCTCGGCACCGGCACCCACCGGATCGGCGCCGACACCACCCTGCGGTTCCCGGCGGGCGCCCGTGTGCCCGTACCCGACGACGGCGCCGACCGTGCGGCCCCGCCGAGCTGGGCCGACCCCCTGTCGGCCGGCCGTGAACAGCACGGCCTCTACGCCACCTACGGGCTGATCCTCGCCACCTTTCTCGGCACCATGGGGCTGCCGCACGTCGTCGTGCGCTTCTACACCAACCCCGACGGCCGCGCCGCCCGCCGCACCACCGTCGTCGTGCTCGGCCTCCTCGGCGCCTTCTACCTGCTGATCCCCCTCTACGGCGTGCTCGGCCGGCTCTACGCGCCCGACCTGCTGCTGACCGGCGACACCGACGCCGCCGTCCTCGTCCTGCCGCAGCGGCTGATCGGCGGAGCCGGCGGCGACCTGCTCGGCGCCCTGGTCGCGGGCGGCGCCTGCGCGGCGTTCCTGTCCACTGTCTCCGGACTCACCATGTCCGTCGCCGGCGTACTCGCCCAGGACGTGCTGCCGACCCTCGGCATCCGGCACTTCCGGCTGGCCACCCTGCCGGCGATCGCGGTGCCCACCGCCGCCAACACCGTCGTCAGCGACCTGCCCGTGGCCGACGCGGTCGGCCTCGCCTTCGCCGTGTCCGCCTCCTCCTTCTGCCCGCTGCTCCTCCTCGGCATCTGGTGGCGCGGCCTCACCCCGCCGGGCGCGATCGCCGGACTGCTCCTCGGCGGCGGTTCGGCGCTGACCGCGGTGACGGTGACCATCGCCGGCGGGGCCCGCTCCGGCCCGCTGCACACCCTGCTGGCCTGGCCCGCCGTCTGGTCGGTACCCGTCGGGTTCGCCGCGATGGTGCTGATCTCGCTCGCCACCCGCGAGCGTGCCCCGGCGAGCGCCGACGCCACGATGGCCCGGCTCCATCTGCCCGAGGCGCTCACCGCCGGGGCCGCGCCGCAGCACGCAGGGCCGCAGCGAGCCCGAGGGCGCCGCCCGTGACCGCACTGGGCACCGTCGCTCTCGTCGTGGCCGCGCTCGCGCTGTTCGCCCTCGGCGTCGCCCTGGGCCATGCCGGCGCCCGCCGGCAGCAGGAGAATCCGGCCGGCCCCGGCACCCCCGTCGAACGGGCCACCTTCCACACCCTGCACACGGCCTCGCTCGCCGCACCGCCGCTGCGCGCGGGCCTCACCCCCGACACCGCCCGCAAGGCGGCCAGGCGGCTGCGCCCCCTGCTCGGCACGGTCGCCCTCGCCCTCACCGACGAGGAGTCCGTGCTCGCCTGGGACGGCGCAGGCGACCACCACCGCGCCGAGGCCGAGGCCCAGCTCGCCCATGCCCTGCGCACCGGCCGCGCCCAGACCTTCGCGCTGTCCTGCGGCGACGACGGCTGCCCGGTCCGCTGGGGCGTGGTCGCACCGCTCGGTGTCGACGGCCGGGCCCCCGGCACGCTCGCCGCATTCGGCGGCCAGGAGTCCGCCGTGATCGTCCGGGCCGCCGAGGAGGTGGCCCGCTGGGTCTCCGTGCAACTCGAACTCGTCGACCTGGACCGGGCCCGCTCCGGCGTGATCGAGGCCGAGATCCGGGCACTGCGGGCCCAGATCTCCCCGCACTTCATCTACAACTCCCTGGCGAGCATCGCCTCGTTCGTCCGCACGGACCCCGAGCGGGCCCGGGAACTCCTGCTGGAGTTCGCCGACTTCACCCGCTACTCCTTCCGGCGGGGCGGCGACTTCACCACCCTCGCTCAGGAGCTGCGCTCCATCGAGCAGTACCTCGAACTCGCGCGCGCCCGCTTCGGCAGACGCCTCGAAGTGACCCTGCGGATCGCCCCCGAGGTGCTGCCGGTCACCCTGCCGTTCCTCTGCCTGCAGCCCCTCGTCGAGAACGCGCTCAAACACGGTCTGGAGGAGTCCGTGGACCGCGGCCACATCATGATCATCGCGGAGGACGAGGGCACCGAGGCCCGGGTCGTCATCGAGGACAACGGCGTCGGCATGGATCCCCAGCGACTGCGCGACATCCTGCGCGGCCGGGGCGGTCCGGACGCCGGCATCGGCCTGAGCAACGTGGACATGCGCCTGCGCCAGGTGTACGGGGACGAGCACGGCCTCGTCATCGAGACCGGTGTGGGCGCCGGCACGAAGATCACCGTACGCGTCCCGAAGTTCCGCCCGGGCATCCCCGCGGCATGAACCACCTGAAGCACGACGACATGAAACGGACGGAAGAACGCATGGACATGAACACCGAGCCCGCTGCCCCCGCCGCCACCGAGCAGGCCCTGACGCTCCTGCGGGAACTCGGTGCCGACGGCATGGCGCACCCGGGCGGCACCCTCCTCGCGCACCTCGGGCGCGTACAGGCCCGGCTCGCGGTGTGGGGTGCCCGCCCCGCCCTGCAGCTCGCCGGTCTCTGCCACGCCTTCTACGGCACCGACGGCTTTCCCACCGGGCTGCTGGCCGTGGACCGCCGAGCGGACCTCACGGCGGTGATCGGCGCCGAGGCCGAGGCGATCGTCCACCTGTACGCCTCCTGCGACCGCCAGGCCACCTACCCGGACCTCGCCCGGCCCGACGGCCCCTTCCACGACCGTTTCACCGGCCGGTCCCGGATTCCGGAAGCGCAGCTGCGCCGCGACTTCGCCGAACTGTCGGCCGCCAACGAACTCGACCTCGCCCGCATCGACCCCGCCTTCCGCGACCGATGGGGCCCCGACCTCCTCGCTCTCTTCACCCGCCTTCAGGACCTGCTGAGCCCCGACGCATGGCTCGACTGCCGCACGGTCCTCGCCGCCCCCGCGCGGTGATCCTGCCTTGCCCGCGCCGGATGCCCGGCGCAGTCTGTTCCTATGGGCGCTCACGACGGCCCCACGCTCATCACGTCCGTGCAGCGAGCCTTCCGGCTGCTGGAGGCGGTGAGCGCGCACGAGAACGGCGCGCCGGCGAAACAGCTGGCACGCGAGACGGAGCTGCCCCTGGCCACCGCCTATCACCTGCTGCGCACCCTGGTCCACGACGGATACGTGCGGAAACTGGACGACGGCGGCTTCATCCTCGGGGACAAACTGAAGTCCCTGCACGCCGCCGGCCGTGCGCAGACCCTGCTCAGCCGCGTCCGCCCGGCCCTCGCCGGCCTGCGGGACGACCTGTCCGCCGCCACCTACCTCACGTTCTACGAGGAGGGCGAGATCAGGGTCGCCGAGATCGTCGACGGTCCCCGTACGCCACGGGTGGACCTCTGGGTCGGCTTCGAGGACGCCGGACACGCCACCGCGCTGGGCAAGTCCGTCCTGCGTGAGCTGGACGAAGAAGACCGCCGGGACTATCTGTCCCGGCATCACCTCCCCGATCTCACGCCCCGGACGATCACCAGCCTTCCGGAGCTGCTCCGCAGGCTCGAATCCGCCCCGCTGGCACCGGCCGTCACAGACCTCGAGGAGTACGCGCTCGGCACGGTGTGCGTGGCCGTGCCCGTCTACTGCGGGGACACGCTCGGCTCGCTCGGTGTCTCCCTGCCCGTGGAGCGGCACGTCCAGCTCCAGGAGGTCCGGGCCCGGCTGCTCCCGATCGCGAGCCGTGTGACCAGGGGCCTCTCGCTCACTATCTGAAAACCCGCGCCTTGTGGCTGCCCGCACCCAGCCCGTTTCCTTGATGAAACGGACATTCCGGGTTTTAACCCCTTACCGGCGAGGACTGCGGACGACCCATGAGCCAGGCCCGACACCATGATGGCGACCACGCGCCGATGCGGCAGTTCAGGAACCGTGTGGCCGGTGTCCGGGCGTCGGTCCACCGGCGTGCCGCCGGGCAGCTGGCCGCCGGGATGTCCGTGCTGCCGGTGGTGGTCGTCGCCGTCGTCGTGATGGCCGACATCGCCGGAGGGGCGGGGATGATCTGGCTGCCGCTGCTGGCGGCCGGACCCGCCCTGGCCGCCGCCACCAACGGCCCGCGCGGTGTACTCGGCGTCGGTCTCCTGGCGGCCGGCATGGGCGCGGTGCTGGGCACCGGGAGGGGGGTTCCCAGCCACGAGCTGGCGGCCGTGCTCTCCGCCGTGCTGGCCGTCACCGCGGCGAGCGGCCTGGCCAGCGTGCTGCGTGACCGTCGGGAACGGGTCCTCGCCGCCGTCCGCTCGGTCGCCGAGGCCGCCCAGCACGCGCTGCTCCAGCCCGTCCCGGAGACCGTCGGCCCGTTCCGGGTGGCCGTCCGCTACAGCGCCGCGGCGGCGGAGGCGCGGATCGGGGGCGACCTCTACGCCCTGGTGCCCACCCCGCACGGGATCCGGCTGATCGTCGGCGACGTGCGCGGCAAGGGGCTGCCCGCCGTGGGGACCGCCGCACTCGTGCTCGGGGTCTTCCGGGAGGCCGCCTGCGACGAGCCCGACCTGCTCGCCGTCGTCGGCAGGATCGAGCGGAGCCTGGCGCGCAACCTCGGCCCCGACGACTTCGTCACCGCCGTGGTCGCCGGATACTCGCTGTCGGGGCATCTGGAAGTGGTCAACTGCGGACACGCGCCGCCGCTGCTGATATCCGCATCCGGAGACGTCGTGGCGGTGGAGCCGACCCATCCCTCTCCGCCCCTCGGGCTGCGCGCCCTGTCGGGCCAGGCCCCCCGCCTCCAGCGGCTGTCCTTCGACGTGGGAGACCAGCTGCTGCTCTACACCGACGGGGTCACCGAGGCCCGCGATCACGAGCGCGAGTTCTATCCGCTGGCCGACGGGGTGGCGCGGCATGTCTGCGGCGATCCGGCACGCACGCTCACCGCGCTCCACGACGAGCTGCTGGCGCATGTGGGCGGCCGGCTGCACGATGACGCGGCCCTGCTGCTGATCCGTAAGCAGTCCGAGGACGGACCGGCCGCCGTGGCGTCCCCGTCAGGTGCCTCGGCCCATCAGGAGCCGCGTCTCATATCGTGACCAGTTCGGCCCACCGCGTGACCCCGCCGGGGTGGACGCGTATGCCGTGACGAGTCGCGAGGGCGTGCACGATCGCCTCGCCCCGGCCGTGCTCGTCCGGGTCGATCCCCGGGCGGGACTGCCCTGCCGGAAGCGCGGCTCCCGCGTCGGTGACCTCGACGCGCAGGGTGGAGCGCCCGCCGACGTGAACCCAGGACAGCCGCAGCACGGCCGGGGGCACGGCGTGCACGATCGCGTTGGTGACCAGCTCCGACACCATGACCAGGCTGTCCTCTACGATCTCCGTGGCCACGTCCCAGTCGGCGAGGACAGCCGCCACGCGGCGGCGTACGGCGGGGACGGCGCCGGGGACGGGCGGCAGCGGACACACGTGTTCGCATGCCTGCCGAAGCAGCGTGTTCAGCTGAGCCGCCATGGTCTCTCCTCGGGTCTGCCAACCGGTCGGGCACCGTTCCGCAGTGCGTGTCCGGGCCATGAAGCACGCTATGAAGACAAACCGGGCAGGTCAATGAACGGCGGTCGGCATTACCGAACGCTTGGCTCCGGCCGACGTCGGAGGGCCCGCCCGCCCGCGAAGCGAACCGTCCATGGCGGTAATAGGCTCGCCTCATGGCCGGCCCAGTCCAGTCGATCGAACGGGCGGCGGCGATTCTGCGCCTGCTCGCCGGCGGGCCCCGCCGACTCGGCCTCGGCGAGGTGGCCGCCTCGCTGGGGCTGGCGAAGGGGACCGCCCACGGCATTCTGCGCACGCTCCAGCACGTGGACTTCGTGGAGCAGGACGCGGCGACCGGGAAATACCAGCTCGGGGCCGCCCTGCTGCACCTCGGCACCAGCTATCTGGACGTCAACGAGCTGCGCTCGCGCTCCCTGAACTGGGCCGATGCCCTGGCCGCGCGCAGTGGGGAGACGGTGCGCCTGGGGACCCCCCTGGAAGGCAGCGTGCTCATCGTCCACCACGTGTTCCGGCCGGACGACACCTTCCAGACCCTGGACGTGGGCTCGCTGCTGCCCCTGCACGCCTCCTCGCTCGGCAAGGTACTGCTGGCCTACGGGACCGCACCCTTCGAGCCGCCCCAGGAGCCGCGGCTGGAGGCGTACACCCGGCACACCCTGGCCGATCCCGAGAAGCTCGCCCGGGCGCTCGCCGAGGTACGGGAACTCGGCTGGGCCTCCGAGATCCAGGAGATGAGCATGGGCGAGGCCGGTCTGGCCGCGCCGATCCGGGGGCACGGCGGCCTCGTCGTGGGCGCCATCGGGCTGTCCGGGCCGGTCGAGCGGATCTGCGACAGCCAGGGGCGCCCCCGCCCGACCCTGATCACCCTGATCCGTGAGGCAGCCCGGGCGATCTCCAGAGACCTGGGAGCCACCCGCTGGTAGACCAGGACAGCCGCCCCTCGACCCGTCGGAAGGCAGACCCGATCATGGCTGAACGGTTCGTAATGTCCATCGATCAGGGCACCAACTCGACCCGATGCATTCTGTTCGACCACCGTGGGCGGCTGGTGTCGGTCGCGCAGAAGGAGCACCAGCAGCACTTTCCCAGGCCCGGCTGGGTGGAGCACGACGCCGTCGAGATATGGCAGAACCTGCGACGTGTCGTCCCCGAGGCCCTGTCCGACGCCGGTCTCGACGCGGGACAGGTCGCCGCCATCGGCGTGGCCAACCAACGCGAGACGACGGTGCTCTGGGACCGGCGGACCGGCGCCCCGCTGGGCCGGGCGATCGTCTGGCAGGACACCCGCACGGCGCCGCTCGTCGAGGAGCTGGGAGAGCGCCCCGGGGAGGACTTCTTCCTCGACCGGTGTGGTCTGCCGCCCTCGACCTACTTCTCGGCGCTGCGTCTGCGCTGGCTCTTCGACCACGTCAAGGGTCTGGAACAGCGCGCGACGGACGGCGAGGTGCTGTTCGGGACGATCGAGAGCTGGCTGATCTGGAACCTCACCGGAGGCACCGACGGCGGCCTGCACATCACCGACGCCACCAACGCCAGCCGCACCATGCTGATGAACATCCGCACGCTCGCCTGGGACGCGGAGCTGCTGGCCTTCTTCGGGGTGCCGCGCGCCATGCTGCCCGAGATCAGATCGTCCGCCGAGCCGTACGGCGAGGCCCGCGCGCTCCTCCCGGGCGTCCACATCACGGCCGCCCTCGGCGACCAGCAGGCCGCCCTCTTCGGCCAGACCTGCTTCTCCCCGGGCGAGGCGAAGTGCACCTATGGCACGGGAAGCTTTCTGCTGCTCAACACCGGCCGCGACCTCGTGCGGTCGAGGCACGGACTCCTCACGACCGTCGGCTACAAGATCGGGGACCAGCGGCCGGTCTACGCCCTCGAAGGGTCCATCGCCGTCACCGGCGCACTCGTCCAGTGGTTCCGTGACCGCCTGGGGCTGATCAGCAGCGCCCCGGAGATCGAGACCCTCGCGCGGACGGTCGAGGACAACGGCGGCTGCTACATCGTCCCCGCCTTCTCGGGCCTGTTCGCACCCCGCTGGCGCAGCGACGCACGCGGGGTCATCGTCGGCCTCACCTCGTACATCACCAAGGGACATCTGGCCCGTGCCGTCCTGGAAGCCACGGGATGGCAGACGCGTGAGGTCGTCGACGCCATGAACGCCGACTCCTCCGTCCCCCTCAAGCAGCTCAAGGTCGACGGCGGCATGACCGCGGACAACCTGCTCATGCAGTTCGTGGCCGACGTGCTCGACGTGCCCGTGGTGCGGCCCATGGTCGCGGAGACCGTCTCCCTCGGCGCCGCCTACGCCGCCGGACTCGCCGCCGGCTACTGGCCGGACCTGGAAGTACTGCGCCGCAACTGGCACCGGGCCGCCCAGTGGCTGCCCGACATGGACCCAGGTCTGCGGGAGTCGGAGTACGACAACTGGCAGCAGGCCGTCGAACGGTCCCTGGGCTGGGTGCGGCCGCCACACTAGTCCCCGCACCCTGCACATCATCATTCCGGCTTTCCCGGGTCTAAGAATTCAGCTCCCCCTTTTGGAACACCTGCCCCAATCAGCCGTCACTTGCGTCACATCGTCGAATGAATGATCGATCCGGAAAGAGTGCAAGCGGAATATGCTGCTGAATTTTTCGCATTGTCTTCACGAAACCCTGACCCCGGTTCATACTTGTCGACCCGAGGGGTGACAGGGGGGTCTGGCCGAATCCGGGGGGATTCATCGTCGGGGGAACACCAATTCCGTCGCGTACGCGTCCGCGTCGCGACGAGTGCCGTGGGCACGGCATCCACTGGCCCATCAATGCGTGTTCTCTCCATGTCTTCGCGCCTCGACGCCGATCTCCACGAAGAGAAAGAGATCACCATGAGCACGACGACGGTTACCTTGCGCAACGCGATTTCCAACGCGCGCCAGGACATCACCATCCAGCCGGGCCGGACCGTGCGGCAGGCGGTCGACGACAGCGGGTTCATCGCGGCGGGCAGCCGCTTCAGCGTGCGGGACAAGAACGGGCAGGTGGTGGACGACCAGCCGGTGGAGGAATACGCCAACACCGTGCTCTCCGTGGGACTGCCCGGCGACGGTGTCGTCGGCGGTTCCCCGGCAGGGGGCTGCCATGGCCGTTGAGCGCTACGCCAGGCAAAGCGGAATCCTGGTCCAGGAGCTGGTCGCCGACGCGCGGATCGCCGTCCTCGGCACCGGACCTGCCCTGACCCATCTGCTGCAGTGCCTGGCCATGATGGGCGCCGGGAGCCGGCACGGACACATCAGACTCGTCGGGATGGACCGGCCCGTGACGGAGCGGGACCTCGCCGACCAGTTCCTGCTGTGCCGCGACGACCTGGACCAGCCACTCGATCAGGCCCTGGCCCTGCGCACCCAGGAGACGAACCGGTCGGTGCGCGTGTTCGGCGACAGCCGGCCCCCGGACGGCCGCGAACTGACACTGGCCGTGCCGCGGGCCGCCGAGACGGAGACGGTCGCGGCCCGCTGCGCCGTGGACGTGTGGGGGCAGGTGCTGCCCGCGGCCGTCCGGGTGGGGCCCGATGCCATGCCGGACGCGAAGGACGAGCCCGGCCCGCTGACCGCCGCACTGGGCGCCGTGTGCGGGGGACTGCTGGCGCAGGCGGCGCTGGTCGAGCTGGGCGCACTGGTGGACGGCCCCGCCGTCGTGTCCCAGTGGGCGGAGGAGCGGCTCATGCTGCATGCCCCGGGCGTCGGCACGGCGGCGGAGCACCTGATGCTCAACGGCAATCCGCAGCCCGACCTGCAGGGCGTGCTGGAGCAGGCGGCGCAGGCGGGGCAGCTCCGCGATTTCTCGGTGCGGCTGGACGGGGTGCCCGCGCGGCCCAGGGTGACGGCGGTGGTCGACGAGGACCACGTGCTCGCGTCCGTCGTGGTGCGGGAACCGGGCCGGACCCGTACACCCCTGGTCGTCGTACCGGCTCGGCGGCCGCCCCGGCGTGCGCCGGTGTGCTTCTGGTCTCCGCTGGAGGACGTCGTCCCGGAGGACGGGGGCGGCCTGCCGAAGTCCTGGGAGCGGCTGCCGCGCCGTGACGCCCGGGTCCTGGTGTGCGGCGCAGGAGCGCTCGGCGGCTGGGCGGCCGGGGTGCTTGCCGCGAGCGGCGCCGTCGCACAGCTGACCGTCGTCGACATGGACGACAGGGTCGAGCTGCACAACCTCAACCGGCAGATCCTCTTCAGGGACAGCGACATCGGAGCCCCCAAGGCCGAGCGCACCGCCGCACGGCTGCGGGAGATCGACCCGGAGCTGAAGGTCGAGGCCCTGGCGACGGTGATCGGTCCCGAACTCCTCAGTGCACCGGCCGTCGTCGACACGGCCGCCTTCGCCGGCCCGCCCGAACTGCGCGCACGGCTGGCCGAGGCCGCCCGGTCGCGTGCCCGGCTGGAGGAGGAGCTGGCCGCGGCGACGGCGGTGCTGTCCTGCCCGGACAACCAGCAGACCCGGTGGACGCTGAACGTGCTGGCCGAGCGGCACAAGCTGCCCCTCGTCAACGGCGCGGTGGACGGCGTGATCGGCCGCGTGCACGTGTGCGACCCGGGCACGTCGAGCATGTGCCTGGTCTGCTGGCTCGGTACCTCCATCGCCGACGATCCCGTCCGCCGCTCCTGCACGGACGTGGTCGACGGCATACCGGTCCAGGCCCTCGTCACCAGCGCTGCGGTCGTCGGCGCCGCCCAGGCCGCGGCGCTCATCGCGACGCTGGCCGGGGCCGGGGACCGGGTCCGGCGCTTCCACGTCTGGGACGGCACCGAGGCCTCCTTCAGCGGCCACCGGGCCGGCGAACGGGACCCGGCGGAGTGTCCGGCGCATCTGGGCGACCCGCTGCTCGGCACAAGCGACAAGGAGTGAGGCCGTGGCTGTTGCACCGCATGAATTCCTCCAGGCGAAGGCCCAGTTCTTCGACCTCGAACCCCTGGTGACGGACCGGGACAACTGGGTGACCAGTGTCGCGGTGACGCTGCGCGGGATTCTCGGTTCCGCGAACACCTCCCTGCGCGCCAGGCCCCAGGACTACCGGCTGCTGGTCGATGTGGGCCGGCTGCGCGACGAGTTGCCGGTCGTCTGGATCTTCTCTCCCTCGGACTCCGAGATCCAGCACGTCAACATCTTCCGGCCCAGGGAGACCTGTCCCTTCACCGGGGACCGGCGGCCGACGCTGTGCTGGGGGACCACGGACTCGGCCTGGCGGCACATCCCCCAGGAGAACCGCTCCCTGTCGAACTTCCTGGAGGCCGCCCGGCAGGTTCTCGCCGACACCAACATGCAGAGCCGGGCGCGCTGATGCCGGTCACCGAAGCGGAAGTGACGGCGCTGAGACCCGACTTCCCAGGCATCGGCGTCCTGGCCCGCGAGACCCGGCAGGGTGCGCTGCTGATGGCGCGATGGCGGGCCCTGCTCTCGCCGTACCCCGCGGTCGGACAGCCCGACGTGTGCGCCGTCAGCGCCCGGGTGGGAGGCATCGTCGGCGGCGGATCCCGGATCCGGCGGGACTACCAACTCGTCATGGACGTCGGCACGTTGCACCGGCGGCTGCCCACGGTCTGGATCACCGCCCCGGCGGACGCCCAGATCCGGCACGTGAACATCTGGCCACCGAAGGGCGAAGCCGCGTGGTGTCCGTGGCTCGGCCTGCGGCTGCCCCACGTGTGCTGGTTCACGTACACGGACGCCTGGTCGGACGCCCAGCAGACGAGCCGCACGCTGGGCGCCGCGCTCGAATACGTCAAGCAGCTTCTGAACACGGAGAATCATGACAGTCCGGCACGTTGAACACCGGGCGCCGAGTCTGCGCCTCGCCATGCCCCTCGCCCTGGTCGGCCCCGCCCTCTTC
This sequence comes from Streptomyces sp. NPDC101151, assembly GCF_044768335.1. Lineage (NCBI taxonomy): Bacteria > Bacillati > Actinomycetota > Actinomycetes > Kitasatosporales > Streptomycetaceae > Streptomyces > Streptomyces sp. NPDC101151. The sequence goes on from NZ_JBIWPP010000003.1 coordinate 379,827, forward strand.
CTCGCCCTCTACCTCCTGTCCGTCGGCTGGGCGGTGCCGAGCGGCCGCCGGGCGGCGGTGGTCGGGCTCGCGGCGACCGTCGTCGCCTGGCTCGGCTCCTCCGAGTGGCTCACCAGCCGTCCGTCCGTCCGCCCCGCCGGCCCCGACACGAGCGCGGCACTGTTCGCGGCGGTGCTGCCCTGCGCGGCGCTGACCGCCCTGTCGGTGGCCCTGCTGCGGAGCGGGGACTCCGCCGGCGTCTGGGCCGTCATCCCGGTGGTCGCACTCGCCCAGGCCGGTGTCCTGCTCCATGCGGTCCGGCACGGCCAGGACGCGGGGTCCGGCGGCCCGGAACAGGCCGCCGGCCATTCGGCGGCCGCCCCGGAAAGCACATCCCGGGGCGAGCCGTCGTCCGCCACGGAAGCGACGGCGGACCGGCCGGGGGAGAACCCGTCGGGCAGCCCGGGGACGGAGCCGGACGACAGCATCGAACCGGCCGAACAGGACCCGGCGGCGGCCCGTACCGCCACCGGTACGGGCCCTGACGACCCGGCAGGGGAGGTGGACGCGGACCCGGACCCGGCACCCGGCGCCGAAGCCACGGCGCTGACGGACCAGCCGGACGCGGCGGACCCACGGGACACGGTGGATGCCGCGGACACACTGGCCACGGCCGAGGAACAGGGCCGGGACGAGGGCACACGACCGGCCTCGAAGAAGCCGCAGCTCCCCCAGGTCGGCATCGACGCCGAACTCTGGCGCAACCTCGCGGACGCACTCAGCGAACCCGCCGACCACCGCAGGGAACAGGGCGGCGTCGCCCTCACCGCGCGCACCGACGACGGACTGTGGACCATCGTCGGCGTCGTCCTGCCCCAGCAGACCTGGGCCAGCTCGGTCCGGTGCGAGTTCTCCGTCCTGGAGGTCGAACGGGTGCGGGACGCACTCGACTCCCTCGGACCCGACCACCAGGACGTCGTGAAGATCACCTGGCTGCACACCCATCCCGGCCTGTCGGTGTTCCTGTCGGCCACCGACCATGCCACCTCGGCGAGCTGGCGGGCGCTCGACCCCGACTTCCGTCCCGTGGTGGTCGACGTCACCAAGGACGAACTCGAGGACCAGATCGGTGTGTTCGACGAACGCGGCAAGGCGCTGCGCATCGCGCTGGTCGACGACGTGCTTCCCACCAAGACGGCGGAGGCCGTCCGCGACGCCGTCCTGGACCGCTACCGCCGGTCGGGCGGCCCGCTGCCCCTGGTGCTCGTCGGAGCGGAGCCGTGCGCGGCGTGACCGAGCCACCTTCACCGCCACCGGCGCAGGGACGGATGATGCCGAGGTCACTGATCCGCGGAAACCCGGGAGACGACATAGCCCTGGACCGGGCGTGGGGCAACACCCTGCTCGCGTACTTCGCCCGCTTCCCCACCGAGCGCGGCGGCGTGCTGGTCGGCCGACGGTCGGTGGGCCTGGTCGAGATCACCGCCGCCGTCTTCCCGCCGCAGCAGGTCTCCACCCCGACGCGCTGCTCGTTCGACACCAGCGTCATCGAGGGAGTGCACGACACCCTGAAGACCGTACGCCGCACCCCGCTGGGCGACTGCGTGGCGACGGTGCTCGGCTGGGTGCACAGCCACCCGCACATGGGCGTGTTCCTCTCCGAGCAGGACCAGCACACGCTGACGACCTGGACCGACCTGGACGCGGCCGCCGTCGCCCTGGTCGCCGATCCGTTCACCCGCGGCCACAGCATCCAGGCCTGGGGACGAAAGTGCGCTCGCCGCGCCCTGCGGGTCCGTGACGAGCCCGCGGGGCTCATGCTCGACGAAGGGGCCCGGCTCGCCGACGCGTTGAGCGGCGCGGCGGACCCGGGGCTGCGCGGCCTGTGGGACGTCGTGGCCTCCGGCGGGATCGTCTCCGTCCATGTCTCCGGGCGGACGTCCGCCGCACGACGAACCGAGGAGGAACGGTGAACGGGGACGCGACGGTCCGGGCACTCACGGACGACGAGGTCATCCACGGCCACTGCTTCACCAACGTGCCGGGCTCGGCGGCCGGCGACCTGCTGCGGGTGGCCACGCCCGACACCGCCATCTACTGCCGTGTCGTATGGGACCTCGCCGACCGCTTCGGCCCGGCGCCCGAGATCGCCCTCGACCGCTGGCAGCGCGGGGCGCTCGGCTGCGCCACCGGGAGCGAGGTCCGGGTCGAGCCGGAACGCGGGCCTGTCCCCACCGCCGACGAGATACGGCTGAGCCTGCTGCGCGGCAGCACGGCCTCGGGTCCCGAACTGCGGGACTTCCTCGCCGCCGGACGCTATCCGCTCTATCCGGGCCTGCGGTTCTGCCACCGCCCGCTGGGCGCGGCCGGAGACGGTGCCGACGGATACGGGGAGTACGTCGTGGACCATGTCGTCGCCGACGGCACGGACGTACCCGTCGCCGCCGTCGATCCCCTGCTGCGGGTCACCGTCCAGCGTTCCCCCGCGCTGCGCGCGGTGTGGCCCGGTTACGAGGACCTCGGCGGCATCGACGACGTGGTGGCCCTGCTGCGCCGGGAGATCGAGGTGCCGCTCAGACGCTCCGAGGAACTGCGCCGCCTCGGCGTGTACGCCCCGGCGGGCATCCTGCTGCACGGCCCGCCGGGCACGGGCAAGACGACACTGGCCCGCGCGGTGAGCATGCGGTGCGCCCAGGACGGCGTGGAGACGGTCCTGCTGCGCGGATCTGCGCTCGTCACCCAGCAGCGCGAGGATGCGGAAGCCGAGCTGCGCGAGGCGTTCAGCCCGGTCGCCGACGGCGGACGAACCCGCCTGGTCGTCCTGGAGGACGTCGACTACCTGGCACCGGCCCGTGACACGCCCGTCGTGGGCGGCTCCCTGCTGGGGCTGCTGCACGAACTGCTGGACCGGCCGGACCGGCCGGTGATCATCGCCACGACCAGCCGCCCGGACGACGTGGATGCCGCGATCCGCCGTCTGGGCCGGCTCGGCCAGGGCATTCGGATGCCCCTTCCCTCGGAGGCGGACCGCCGCGCGATCCTGGCGATCCACACCCGGGACCTCGCCCTGGCCACCGACGACGAGACGGCACGGACCGCCCTGCTGCGGGATCTGGCGGCTCGTACGTCCGGGTTCGTGGGCGCCGACCTGGCGGCCCTGTGCCACGAGGCGGGCCGCGTGGCACTGCGCCGGGCCTTCCCGTTGGACATGCTGGAGCACGAGAACCCGGCGCCCGGCCCCGGGACCGAGGACCCGGAGGCCGCCTACGAGTGGGAGGGGGCCGCCTCGCCGGGCGACGGACTCGAACCGGTCTGCGCCCTGCGCATCCAAGAGGCGGACTGGACGGCCGCCCTGACGCTCGTCACCCCGTCCGTGATCGGTGGCGTCGTCCCGGAACTGCCGACGACCGGGTTCGCCGACGTGGTCGGTCTCGACACCACGGTCACCCAGTTGCGCGAACGCCTGATCCTCCCGCTGCGCAACCCGGCGCTGTTCGCGCAAGCCGGAGTGCGCGTGGAGCGGGGCGTGCTGTTCCACGGCCCGCCCGGCACCGGCAAGACGCTGCTCGCCCGCGCCCTCGCCCACGAGTGCGGCAGCCGCTTCCTGTCCGTACGCGGGCCGGAGCTGCTCAACCAGTGGTTCGGCGAGTCCGAGCGCGCCGTGCGTGACCTGTTCCAACGGGCCCGGAACCTCGCCCCGAGCATCCTCTTCTTCGACGAGGTCGACGCCCTGGCACCCCGGCGCAACAGTGGCGGCGGGGACGGCGGGGCGGCCAACCGGGTGGTCAACCAGCTGCTCGCGGAACTGGACGGGCTGGAGGACCTGGGCCATGTCACGGTCGTCGGCGCCACCAACAACCATGAACGCATCGACCCCGCGTTGCTGCGGCCCGGCCGGCTCGGCCTGCACATCGAGGTGCCGCTGCCCGATGAGGCGGGGCGGGAGGCCCTGTTCGAGCTCTACCTGCCGCAGGGCGCGGTGGCGGACCGCATCCCGGAGTACGCGCGAGCGTCGGAGGACATGTCGGGAGCCGGCATCGCGATGGTCGCCCGGGAGGCACGGCTGGCCGCGCTGCGCCGCGGCCGCTTCGAGGAACTTCTGCCGGTCTCCCACGACGACGTGCTCCAGGGCCTGGCCAGGGTCCGCGGTGACGCCCGCACGCAGCCCGCCGACACGAACGGGCGGCCTTGGACGCCACTCCCAGGCGGCCGTCCCGTCTGACGGGCCGGCGCCCGGGAGTGTGCGTGGCGTCCGCCGTCCCCAGAACGCCCCCGCACGGGCCCGTCCGTACCCGGAAAGACAGGTGGCCGAATGACCTTGTACGCCCTTCTCGTGGGAATCGACGCCTATCGCCCGCCGGTCACGCCCCTGCGCGGCTGCCTCAACGACGTCGCTGCCGTGACGCGTTTCCTGCGCGGCCGGGTTCCGGACGCGGGCCTGCGGACCCTGAGCCTGACGGACGAGGCGGCGACCCGAGCGGCGGTGATCGACGGGTTCCGGCGCCACCTGGGCCGGGCCAAGGCGGGCGACAGCGCGCTGTTCTGGTACAGCGGCCACGGCTCACAGGCGCCCGTGCCGCCGGAGCTCGCGCGTTTCGAGCCGTCCGGCATGCTGCAGACCCTGGTGTGCGCCGACAGCCGCCGTGACGGCGTACCCGACCTGTACGACAAGGAACTCGCCGTCCTCGTCGGGGAGATCACCGCGAGCGGAGCCCACCTGGTGGCCGTGCTCGACTGCTGCCACTCCGACAGCGGCACCCGAGGGCCGGTCGCCGCACATCTGCCCCCTCCGTCCGGGCGGCCGCCGCTGCGGGTGCGCCGTCATCCGGCGTCGGCCACCGCGCCACCGCTCACGGCCCTGCTGGAGGATCTCCACACTCTCCCGCACCGGGCCGCGACGGCGACGGGCGGCTCGGCGGCCGCCCCGCACGTGCTGCTGGCGGCCTGCCACGTCGATCAGTACGCCGTCGAGGTTCCCGCGCCCGGCGGATCGCACGGCCTGTTCAGTCTCGCCCTGCTGGAACAGCTCGAATCGCTCGGCCTCGGAGCCACCTCACGGGAACTGCTGACCGGAGCCCGGTGCCGCGTCGAGGACAGCGCCCAGCGTCAGGTGCCGGTGCTGTCCCCGGCCGCGGACGCCGTGGTGGACAGGCCCTTCCTGGGCGGCCCGGTCAGTCCGGCCGGCTCGCCGCTGACGCTGCGCCGACTGCGCGGCCGCTGGGAGGTCGACGCGGGCGCCTGCCACGGCGTGCCCTCCGACGAGCCGGACGACCCGGTGCGATTCGCCGTGACCGGCGCGGACGGCGTGGCGGAGGTCGTGGTGACCCGGCTGCTGACCGACCGCAGCGTGGTGGAGCCGCTCGGCTGGGTGCCCGACCCGGGCAGACGGTACCCCGTGGTCCTGACGAGCGTCCCGCTGCCCGTGGGCACGGTGTCCCTGGACGGCGACGACGAGGGCGCGGCCCGGGTCGCCGCGCTGATCACCACGGCCCTCGGCACCGCGGGCCCGGGAAAGTCGGCGTCGCCGCACGTCCGTACCATCGGCGCCGCCTCGGGCGAGCAACTGCCCGATCTCCGGGTGCGCGTGCCGCGTGCGGGCACCGTGCGGATCTGCGCGAGCGACGGCACCCCGCTCGTCCCCGACGCCCCGTGCACGACGGCCGAGGAGGCGGCCGGGGTGACCGCGGACCTGGAGCACATGGCCCGCTGGCGCCGCGTCAAGGACCTGCACAATCCGGTCTCCGCCCTCGCCAACGCGGTGTCCGTGGAGGTCGTGGCCGCCGGCCGTGGCGAGACCGTCGATCAGGGCACCCGCCCGGCGCTGCGGCCGGGCTCGGACGGAGCCGTTCACCTCGCCTACCGCCGGGGACCGAACGGCTGGGAGCCGCCGGAGGTGTTCGTACGGCTCCGCAATGCGACGGGCCAACGGCTGTACTGCGCCCTGCTCGACCTGACCGACCGGTTCCGTATCCACCCCGGGCTGTTCTCCGGTGACTGGATCGCTCCCCGGCACACCGCCTCGGCGGCCTGGGGCGGGGCGGTCACCATGAGCCTGCCGCCCGGTCGCCCGGTCGAGCCCGGCGCCGTCGGAACCGACTGGCTGAAGGTCCTGGTGGCGCAGACGCCCTTCTCCTCAGCGGGCTTCGTCCTCGGCCGGCTCGGCGAGCCGGAGCCGCCGGCCGCCCGGGTCGCCGCCCGCGGATACCAGGGTGTCCTCGACCGCTTGGGGCTCGCCGCACTGCACCGGGACGCCGAGCCCGCGCGTCCGGGTGCGGGCGACTGGACCACCGGCATCCTGCCGGTCGTCGTCCACGTCCCCGCCGGCTGAGCGGCCGCGCACGTCGGGCCCTGTTCAACGTCCGATGTGTACGAAGGCCGCCCACGAGGCGATGTCCGACGACTGATGCGTGCGCAGCCGCTCGCGCAGGTGCCTGGGCATCGCCGTCGGTCTCTCCCGGCGGCCTACCATGCACAGCTGGGCCTGATGCAGCGCGTCTGCCGGGCACATGCCCTCCGCCCGCAGGAAGTGGTGGAACAGGAACATCAGCACGGTGGTCGCCGCGTCCTCCACGCTCCAGGTCGCGCTCACCACCGAACGGACCCGGCCCGCCAGCAGGGTGGTGCTCAGACTGAACGCCTCGTCGTGCCCCCGCCCCGACCGGCCGGTGCTGCACGCCGCGAGGACCGCGAGCGTGATGTCCCGGCCGGGCCCCTGCACCAGGACCTCCAGGACCCGCTCCGCCGCGAGGTGTTCTCCCTCGTGGAGCAGCAGGTAGGAGCTGTCGCCGGACGCGGTGCTCTCCGCCACGATGCCGTGGCAGGCCAGGTGCACCACGGAACCGCCGCCGGGCTCCGCGAACCACCGCAGCACCTCCTGACCGGTCCCCGCCCCCTCCGGGCTGGGCTCGCCGTCGGGCATCCTGCCGACGTAGCGGGCCTCGGGGTAGAAGCAGTCCCTGACCGCCAGGGCCTCCAGACGTGCCCCGGGCAGCTCGCGCGCCGCACCGGCCGTGTCCGGGTCGCCGACGACCAGTCCGCCGTCGGTCAGCGGAACCGGGTCGCGCCACGCCGTCTCGCACAACAGCCGCGCGGACGGGGCGTAGGAGAAGACGGCGCGTTCCATCGCGTACCGCCAGGTCCCGTCCGGCGCGCGGGTGCGCGCCGCATGCCAGGGAATCCGGCACAACTCCCGCACCGGAATGAGCACCAGACGTGCCGGGCGGTCCGCGGGCATGCTGAGATGCCCCTGGAGGAGGGGGCCGATCGCCGCGTCCCAGGCCCACTCGCAGATCCCGTCCAGCACCTGGGGCTCCTTGAGCACGGCGTCACGCTGGGCCCGGTCGCGATCGTCGGCGTCCCGTTCCGCCATGCCCCGGGCCGCATCGGTGAGAAAGTCGTCGAACGGCGCGGTCCCGGAGCCGTTCAGCCGGGGCAGCGCCAGCCAGGTCGCGGCCGCGTGGGCGGGGATCACGACCGCCGCGCCCGGCCCTTCGTCGCCCGGCATCAGGTAGACGAGCGCGTCGGCCCCGAGGGCCCGCAGCGCGGCTCGCGTCTCGTGGACATCGGGTGGGTCGAGCAGGCGCGAGGTTCCCTCGCCGGGGCCCGCCGCCGGCGTGCCGTCGTCCCGCAGCGGAACTCCGGACAGGGCCGCGACCACCTGGCGGCGCAGGTCCACCGGTACCTCGGCGGCGGGGGCGGCCGCCCGTGCCCGCTGCCACTGCCGGGCAAGGCCGGTGTGACCCGCCGAGGTCAGGCGCGCCTCCAGGTCGCGGGTCTCGGCCGAGGCGTACAGGATGAGGCCGCGCCCGGCGTCCAGGGCGGTGGCCGCGTCCTCCGCGGCGTCGTCCGCCAGACACCACCGGGCGGTGTCGAGAGCGTCCCCGGCCGCGTGCCGTGCGGTGGCCTGCATCTCGTCCGCCGTGGACTCCAGCAGCACGCTCCAGGCGTGCCCGCGCAGCCCGCGCAGGGCGGTCGACCGGCCCAGCCCCAGGCGGCCCGAGAGCCGGTAGGCGTGTGCGAGCGGCATGGCGACGGCGGTCCACAGCACGTGCGTGCTGGACGCGGTCGCGTCCCGGGCCTGTTCGAGCAGCTCGGTGCCGGCCTTCAGCGCCTGCCGGTCACCGGTCAGTTCGACCTGCCGCAGATACGCGGTGCCCGTGATGAGCTGGTAGTACGTCCGCCGCGGGTCGTGCACCGGGCTGAGAGCGAGGGCCTCGGTCAGATGGCCGACGGCGTCGGCCACCGACCGGGTTGTGTGCAGGGCCAGTTCGGCCGCCGCGAGCTGGCTCAGCCGGAAGGCGCGGTCCATGCGGGACAGCCCGGCCTGGGCTGCCGCCTCCCGCAGCGGCCGCAGACCGTCTTCTGCGTCTGTTGCCGTCTCTCCGGTCCGGCCTGCGGCGGGTCCCTGCGTGGGGTCGACGGAGGAGTCGTAGATCCGCAGCATGGGAGCGGTCGTGTCCAGCATCTGTTCCAGCTGCGTGCGCAGCGGATCGCCGGGAGGCTGCCGCAGTGCGATGGCCCGCAGTTCGTCCAAGTACCGTCCCATGTCCGAGAAGTCGCCGCGCACGGTCTTGGCGTGCATCTCCTGCATCAGCCGCATGATCTCGGCCCGGTCGCGCACGGGGGCTTCCCGGTCGCTCATCCGGCTGGAGAACCGGCGCATGTCGTCGGTCACCTGCCGGGCTTCGGAAGCGGTGGGATTCTCCTGGACCAGCAGGTGCCGTACGCCGAGCCGCGCGGACTCGACCCTGTCGACATACGGTGACGTGTCGCCGACGACCGCGGCGTACTCCTCCAGCTTCCGCAGCGCCGCGCGCGGGTCGAAGCCGGGCCGGCTCTCCTGCGCGGCCGCGAGCAGGTCGCCCGCGCGCAGGGAGGCGGACGTTTTCGGCCAGGACGGCAGCGGGGTGGGATCCGCGTCGGCGACGTCGGCCAGGGCCACCGCCCAGGACAGTCGAGGGGACCCCAGGAGCCCGCCCGACTCCAGCAGGGCGGTGGCGAGGACCGTCGCGAGCTTCGCCCGGCCCGGCACGTCGGACGGCAGGGCCTGGAAGTCCGCCAGCGCCTGGTCGATGTCCGCGTCCCTGCCGTGGGCCTCGTAGTGGCAGGCGTGGATCCAACAGCGCGCGAAGAGCCAGGGCGTCCGTTCGTCCGGACCGACCGCCTCCATGGTCTGTGTGGTCAGGGTGATCAGCGCGGCCGACATGTCCGTCCCTGGCACCTCACCCATGACGACGCCCCCGTCGGCCGGCCTCGAACTGCGCATCCCCCGCACGCCGGTTGAGCCGCGGCCGACGCTCTTCGACAGTAACGGCAAACCGGGGCGGGCGTACCGGCTCCGCACGGGGTGGAACCAAGTGGAGAACAATGGTCGCTCTGCTGCCGATTCCGGTCGGAAGAAGACGCCCGCCCGGTACGGCAGTTGCTCCCGATCGAGCCATGAGCCCATGGTGGACGGGCTTTCGGCCAGGACGACCAGCTGGGCACTAGCGGTCCGCGGTGCCGATCGGCTGTCCGGCGGGGGAGTCCACGAGGTCGGTGCGCCGAGCCCGCCACCACGGCACGAGCTGGACGACGCCGAACGCCACCTCGACGACGAAGAACAGCCACAGCCAGCGCGGGGCACCGTGGGCCAGCGCGTACGCCTGCCATGAGGCGAACAGCGTGCGTGCGACGCCGTCGAACAGCCCGTGCACGGGCAGCGGCTCGACGATCCGCAGGAGCGCCCAGACGACCACCACCGAACCCATCAGATTCGCGAAAAGGATCTCCATCGGCTCGGGGGCGGGCAGGGCGCCCAGCCCGAGCCCGTCACCGAGCTTCGACAGCGCGTCGTGCACCAGCGCGTAGGTCCACGGCGTGGCGAATCCGGCCGTGACCACGAGGTCGTACCAAGCACTCGTGCGGACGGCACGCAGATAAGCGGGGCGGGAAGGGGCGAAAGGACGGATCACGGCGGGGCTCCTGCTGGTCTCCTGCATGACAGCCACGACGGTAAACAGTGGAGTACTGTCCAAGGTCAAGTCCGCAGTTCGGGGGAGAGACGTGCGTATCGGGGAGCTGGCCGCGCAGGCGGGACTGACCAGGGACACCATCCGCTTCTACGAGAAGATCGGCCTCGTCACAGGTCAACGGCTTGCCAACGGTTACCGCGACTTCCCGCCGGAGACGGTGCCCTGGCTGCAGTACGTCCGCACCGCACAGACCCTCGGCTTCTCCCTGTCCGAGATCGCGCGCACCGGCGAGGAACTGCGCGACGCGCCCGACACCGCTGAGGCGTTGTCCGCGCTGTTCGAGGAGAAGATCAAGGTCGTCGATGCGCGCATGACGCGACTTGCCGCCCTGCGTGCCGAACTCGAAGCACGCGTGGGCACCGGATGCCCGTTGCGCGCGGCAGCGACGGCCGGGTGACACGGGCCCTCCGGTCGTACGCCGAGGCGGAGCGCATCAGCGGGGGCCGGCTGCTGATCAAGAACCTCGACCCCGCGGAGCGCGGCCCTGACCACCGAACACTTCGCCCCGGTTCAGGCCGTCCTCGAACTGCCCGGCGACATCGGACAGTTCCTCGACGAGGCGATCCGCACCGTGAACGAGGACTTCACCGGCACCTCGGCGTGAACGTGACCGCGCACCATCCGCAGCCCCTCGGCGGACGGCGCTGCGGGCGATCTTCGCCTCCGCACCGCGCGGCTGACCACGTTTCCCTCCCGAGGCCATCCCGTCCGAGCGGGTGGAGAAGGCCGGTGGGGTCGGGCGCGGCGCGGCCATCCGGACGTTCTCGAGGTCGCCGTTGTCGCGCGCGCACCCTCCGTGGGGCGCGACCGTGGGGGCCGTCGTCGTGCCGCGCCGGGGGCCGGGCCGGCCGAGCGGTGGTGAGTGCCTGACCCCCGCCGCACCTGGCCACCCTGTGTGCGCCGTGGCCGAGGTGCGTCGAATAGGGTCGCGGCATGGCGGAGGAGCGGGTGGAACGGGCGCGGAGGGGGCCGGGACGGCCGCGGCAGGAACACGTCACCGCGGCGGCGCTGGACGCTGTCGTCGAGCTGGTGGCGGAGAACGGCATGTCCGCGTTGACCATGGACGCCGTCGCGGCCCGTGCCGGGGTGAGCAAGCCGGCGATGTACCGGCGCTGGTCGACCAAGCAGGATCTCGTCATCGCTGCCGCCGAATCGCGGATCGGCCCTCTCACCGTGCCTGACATGGGCGACTTCCGTGCCGAGCTGCGCGCCGTCCTGATGGCACGCATGGAGGCGTACCGGCAGCCCGGTGTCGCGCGTCTGCTCGCCGGAATGATCGGCACCGCCGCCGAGGCGGACGCGGAACCCGGTGCCTACCGCGCCTACACGGCGCGGGTGATGAGCGAGACGAGGCACGTGCTGGAGCGCGGTGTCGCGCGCGGTGACGTGCGGCCCGACGTCGAATTGTCGGACGCCGCGACCCTCGTGGCGGCGTCGCTGGTCTTCCGCATGGTCGGTGAACAGCGGCTGCCGGACGAGGCTCTCGTGGTCTCGGTGGTGGACATGATCGGCCGGGCGGTCGCCACCCGGCCGTGATGCGCACCTGACATACGCCGTCTCTGCTGCGTGCCGGGAGAGGTGATCCGCCCGGCGCGCCGTCGTCTTGCCCTGCGGGCCTTCGTCTTGCCCTGCGGGCCTTCGTCATGCCTGGCGGGCCTGGTCATGCCCCCGTCGGGGTCTTCGGCATCCCCAGTGCGTGTTCGGCATTCCCGGCGGGTGTTCCCGGCCCGGAGAACGCTCCGGAAATCAACTCGCTCCAGCCCCTTGCCCCGCCGTCGCTCAATATCGATACTGCCGGTTACGTATTTGGCGTCCTTTGCTGGGAGGAACCCCCGTGCACCCTGCCGCGACCACCCCCGTCGAGAACCCCAGGCCGGTACTGGACAAGCCCCTCATGCACTACGGGAGCCGCGTCCTGGAACGCCTCGCCCCCGGTGCCGAGCCGTCCGAGTTCCGGCACGTGGAGATCAACCCGCTCACCCCGCACTTCGGCGCGGTGCTCGGTGGCGTCGACCTGACCCGCCCGATCGGCGACGCACTCGCCGAGGAGCTGAGGCAGGCGCTGCTGGAGTGGAAGGTGATCTTCTTCCGGAACCAGACCGGCTTCACCGCCGAACACCACCTCGCCCTGTCCGGAGTCTGGGGCCCGCCCGAGCCGAACCCCTTCTTCCCGAAGACCGGGACCGCCGGCGTCTCCCGGCTCGCCAAAGACGCGAAGGCCGCCGGCAACAAGAACATCTGGCACAGCGACCACTCCTTCATGGCCAACCCGGCACTCGGCTCCGTCCTGCGCGCCCTCGACGTGCCCGCCGCGGGCGGCGACACGATGTGGGCGGACATGGCCGCGGCCTACGACAACCTGCCCGCCGGCATGAAGGCCCGGATCGGGAACCTCACCGCGGTCCACGACTGGGAACCCAGCTGGGGCGCCCTCATGAACGACGAGCAGAAGGCCGCCTTCCGCACGCGGTGGCCGCAGGTCGAGCATCCGGTCGCGGTGCGCCATCCGCGCAGCGGCCGCCGGACCCTCTACGTCAACGAGCCGTTCACCACCCGCATCAAGGGCCTGTCCGCAGCGGACAGCCGCGAACTGGTCGACATCCTGGTGCTCCAGGCGCGCATCCCCGAGTACCAGGTCCGCTTCCACTGGGAGCCCGACTCCATCGCCGTCTGGGACAACATCGCCACCCAGCACTACGCGATCAACGACTACTACCCGCGGCGACGCGTGATGGAGCGCATCGCCATCGCGGGAGTCCCGCTGTCCTGAACCGGGCCGGGCGCCCACCACCGCCGGCTGCGAGTGCCGGCCGGTTCCGCATCTCCCCAACGGTCCTACGGTGTACGGCCGCCACCCTTCTCCGACAGGAGCACCCATGACCGCGGTACCGACCATGCCCCAGCGACCCGCGGGGACCGCCCGGACCGCCGGCAGCAGCGTTCGCGCCTGGGCAGTGACCGCGCTGCTCGTGGTCTTCATGATGGTCAACTTCGCGGACAAGTCCGTCCTCGGCCTGGCCGCCGACGAGATCCGTGCCGACCTCCGTCTGAGCGCCACTCAGTTCGGGCTTGCCAACAGTGCGTTCTTCCTGCTCTTCTCCGTGGCGGCGGTGTTCGTCGGGCTGGCGGCCGATCGGCTGTCGACAAAGACACTGCTCCTCGTGATGGCCGTCCTGTGGTCCGTGGCTCAGGTCCCGGCCGCGATCGGCGGTGGCCTCGCGGTCCTGGTCGTCTCGCGGGTCCTCCTCGGAGCCGCGGAAGGGCCCGCGTTCCCCGTCGCCCAACAGGCCACCCTGGCCTGGTTCCCCGACGAACGGCGCAACCTGCCCGGCGCGCTGGTCACACTGGGCGTCACCCTCGGGGTGATCGTGTCCGCGCCCGGGCTGTCGTGGGTGATCCAGAACCACGGGTGGCGAGCGGCCCTTTGGGTGCTCGCGGCCGTGGGGCTGGTGTGGGCCGTGGCCTGGGCGGCACTCGGCGCCGACGGCCGACACGCGGCCGGGACGGACGGCGTCGACCGACCGGTCGAGGCGCGGGCGGATGTGCCGTACCGGAGGATCTTCGCCACCCGCACCTGGATCGGTGCCACCCTGGCCTACTTCACCAGCTACTGGTCCGTGGCCCTGATGCTGGTCTGGCTGCCGTCCTATCTGCGCAACGCCCTTGGCTACTCGGCCCACGAGGCGGGCACCGTCGTCGTCGCACCCTGGGCCATAGGCGCTCTCGCGCTGCTCGCCCAGGCCGGCATCACCGGACGGCTGATGCGCCGCGGCGTCGGCAGCCGCCGGGCCCGCGGCTGGGTGGGCGGCTGGCTGCTCGCCGTCGGTGCGGCCTGTTGTCTGGCCCTGCCCTTCGTCGACGGCCCGACGGCGAAGACCGTCCTGGTCGCCCTCGGCTTCGGCCTGGGCGGCTCGTACGCGACGGTCGCCGCGACCACCGTCGCCGAACTCGCCCCGCCGTCCCGCAGTGGTGGCGCCCTGGGCGCCATGAACGCGGTTGTGACCATGGCCGGACTCGCCGCGCCCGCCGTCGTCGGAGCGCTGGTCGACGCCCAGGGCACCGACGGCTACCAGAACTCCCTGCTGCTGTCCGGCCTGTTCCTGGCGGTCGGAGCTGCCGCTTCCTTCCTGCTCGTCGACCCGCGCCGGGACATCGCCCGGCTGGACGCCTGACCCGATGCGACCGGAGTCCGCCGTCAACGCCACAGCAACTGAACGCCACATCATGGGAGTTGACTCTTGAGTACCACGCCGGCCCTCGACACCGTCCCCCTCGATCGCGCCGTCGCCGACCTGCGCCGGAACGCCGGGTCCTGGACCGCCACGCCGCTCACGGACCGGATCGGACTGCTGGAGCGGATGCTCCCGCGGATCGCCGACGGCGCGTCCGGCATGGTCGCCGACGCGGCCCGCGCCAAGGGCTACAGCGCCGCGTCCGGCTGGGCCGCCGAGGACTGGGTCACCGCGCCCTGGGCGCTCGCGCAGACCGTGCGCGCCTACCTCCATGTGCTGCGCAGGATCGCCGACGGACAGGACCCGGTTCCCGCCAGGGCCGTCCACGACCGGGACGGCCGTACCGTCGTCGACGTCTTCCCGGCGACCGCGTCGGACCGTCTGCTGCTCAACGGATTCACCGCACAGGTGTGGACCCTGCCGGGCACGACACGGGAACAGGTGTGCGCCCGGGCGGCGGGGGAGTACCGGGGGCGGGCATCCGGCCCGGCCGTCGCGCTGGTGCTCGGTGCGGGGAACGTCCCGGCGATCACACCGCTCGACGTCCTGCACAAGCTGTTCGCGGAGGGGCAGGTCGTCATCGCCAAGATGAACCCGGTCAACACCTACCTCCGCCCCCATGTCGAGAAGGTCTTCGGCGAGTTCGTGGACCGTGGCTGGGTCCGCTTCATCGACGGCGGTGCCGAGGAGGGCGCGTATCTCACCGCCCACGACGACATCGACACCCTCCACGTCACCGGCAGCGAGCGCACGCACGACGCCATCGTCTGGGGAACGGACGAGCAGGCGGATGAGCGCCGCCGGGAGAACGCCCCGCGCACCGACAAACCCCTGACGAGCGAGCTGGGCGGCGTGAGCCCCTGCATCGTGACGCCCGGACCGTGGAGCGCGGCGGACTTCCGCTACCAGGCCGAACACATCGTGACCAGCAAGATGAACAACTCCGGCCACAACTGTGTCGCCACCCAGGTCCTTCTCGTGCCGCGCCACTGGGACGGCACCGACCGGCTGCTCGCCGAGATCCGCCGCCTGCTGCGCGACCTGCCGGCACGCCCCGACTACTACCCCGGCGCGGCCGACCGTCTGAACGCGGTCACGCAGGCCCACCCGAAGGCCGAGGCGCTCGGCGACGGCCCCTCCCGTCTCCTCGTGCCCGACATCACCGACGCCGACGATCCCATGCTCACGGACGAGGTGTTCGCCAGCGCCCTGGGCGTCGTACGACTGCCGGGCGACGACGTGTCCGCCTTCCTGGGCGCGGCCACGGAGTTCGCCAACGCCAAGCTGCCCGGCACGCTCGGCGCGACGCTGCTGGTCCACCCGCGGACCGAACGCGCGCACCGCACCGCCGTGGACGAGGCCGTCGCCGCACTGCGTTACGGCACGCTCGGCGTCAACTGCTGGTCGGCGTTCGGCTTCCTGCTCGGCTACACACCGTGGGGCGCGTTCCCGGGCCACACACGCCAGGAGATCGGCAGCGGCACCGGCTTCGTGCACAACGCCTTCATGCTGGAGGACGTGGAGAAGACCGTGCTGCGCGCACCCTTCGCACCCGCACCGCGCGGCCTGCTCACCGGCTCGCCCTCCCTCTCGCCCCGCCCGCCGTACTTCGTCACCAACCGCACGGGCCGTACGACGATGCAGCGGCTCACCGCCTACACCACGGACCCGAGGACGGCCAAGCTGCCGGCCGTCTTCGCCTCGGCGCTGCGCGGCTGAGCGCCGCCCCCGCCGACGTCCTTCACTACAGCCGCCGGTGGCGGCCTGGGCGCCCTCGCCGGAAACGTGCGGCAGCACGTGGCCATGGTGCCCTTGATGAGCATCGGGTCGCTCCGCCGACGGCGATCTGTGCGCGCGGAACCCCGCAGAAAATCTGGTCCAACCAGTTGACCAGTGGGCCGGACGGGTTCACCCTGATCGCCATGAATCAGGGACTCATCCGGCGCGAGGCGGTCTCCGACCAGCTCTTCGCCCTGCTGCGTGACAGGATCCTCGGCGGGGAACTGCCGGCCGGTACCGCGCTCACCGCCGAACGGGGTCTGGCGGCCGAGTTCGGGGTGAACCGGCACGCCGTCCGGGAGGCCGTCAAGCGGCTCCAGCAGGCACGGCTGGTCGAGGTCAGTCACGGCGGTCGCACGCTCGTCCTGGACTGGCGGAAAACCGCCGGCCTCGACCTCGCCATGGGCATCGCGGCGGCCGACGCCGGGCCCTCGGTGGAGGACCTCGCCCGTGACGCCCTGGAGATGCGGGCGTGCATAGGGGCCGACGCGGCCCGGTTGTGCACGATCAGGTGCTCCGAGAACACCGCGGGGGAGATCGTCGAGGCCGCGGGCCGGTACGCGAGTACCGGGCCCGATCTGACCGAGCTGGCCGATGCGGACGTCGCCTGGTGGCGGCTGATCGTGGAGGGGTCCGGGAACGTCGCCTACCTGCTGGCCTTCAACAGCCTGGTGGGCGGCACACTTCCGGTCGCCGACGTGCCGGACGACCTGCGGACCGCGGAACTCCTCGACGTCGAAGCACATCAGCGGCTGGCAGCGCACATCGCGGCACGCGAGGCCGGGGCGGCCGAACGGCTGGCGCGCGAGCTGCTGTCCCGCAGCGTGCCCGCGACGCCGCGGAAGGCGGTGCGCTGACATGATCCCGGCCGTGGTCTACGCGATACCCGCGTTCGTGCTGCTGGTCGTCGTCGAGGCGCTTTCCTACCGCTTCCTCCCGGACGACGACGAGCGCGGCTACGAGTTGCGCGACACCGCCACCAGCATGTCCATGGGCGCCGGCAGCCAGGTCATCGCGATGCCCTGGAAGGCGGTGACGATCGTGCTGTACTCGGCTCTCTTCGCCGTCGCCCCCTGGCAATTGTCGCCGTCCTCCGCGTGGACGTGGGTGCTGCTGTTCTTCGGCGACGACCTGGCGTACTACGCCTTCCACCGCGCCCACCACCGGGTGCGGGTGCTGTGGGCGAGCCATGTGGTCCACCACTCCAGTGTCCGGTTCAACCTCTCGACCGCCCTGCGCCAGAGCTGGACGCCGATGACGGGCCTGCCCTTCTGGCTGCCGCTGGCACTGCTCGGCATTCCGCCATGGATGATCCTGCTCCAGCAGGCCTTCAGCCTCGTCTACCAGTTCTTCCTGCACACCGAGCGGGTGGACAAGCTGTGGCGGCCCGTGGAGTGGTTCTTCAACACGCCCTCCCACCACCGCGTCCACCACGGCTCGAACGACGTCTACCTGGACCGCAATTACGGCGGCATCCTCATCGTCTGGGACCGGCTCTTCGGCACGTTCGAACCGGAGGGCGAGCGGGTGGAGTACGGCCTGACGAAGAACATCGGCACCTACAATCCGGTGCGGGTGGCCTTCCACGAGTTCGCGGCCGCCTGGCGCGACGTCCGCGCGGCGCGGCGCTGGCGCGACCGTGCCGGATATCTGGTCGGCCCACCCGGCTGGGCACCCAGGTCGGACGGGTGACATGCCGCCGCTGATCGTCGCCTTCGCCGCGCTGGCCGCCCTCGACATCGCCGGGGTCGCGGCGGGCCTGCCGCCCCTGGAGTGGGTCGCCAAACCCCTGCTGGCACCCGTGCTCGCCGTACACCTGTGGCGCCTGACCGGCACGCGGCACCTTCCGGTTCTGGCCGGCCTCTGTCTCGCCGCCGCCGGGGACACGGCGCTGATGCTGCCGGGCCGGGTGGCCTTCGCCGTCGGAATCGCCTTCTTCCTGGGCGCGCAGCTGTGCTGGACGGCCGCGTTCCTCCGCGCGGGCGCCCTGCGGTATCTGCGTCCCCGCCGCCGGCTGTGCGCCGTCCACCTCGCCGGGTGGGTCGCCGCGGTCGCCGCTCTCGCTCCTGCCCTCGGGCCGGTGCTGGGCACCGCGGTGGCCGTCTACGCATCGGCTCTGGTCACCATGGCACTGACCGCGCGAGTGCTGGGGCGCAGGGCGACCTGGGGCGGGCTGGTCTTCCTCGGCTCGGACCTGCTCGTCGGGCTGGGAGCCGCGGGAACCGACTTCCCCGGACGTGCCGTGCTCGTCATGGTGACCTACACGGTCGCCCTGGCCCTGATCGCCACCGCCTTCACCGTGGCTGAAGCACAGCAGGCGGTCGAAGTGCCCTCCGCTCACCGGGGGATGCTCATGACCCGCGCGACGGATTGACGCCCCTGCTGCTCTGCTCCGCCGGTCCAGCAACTGCGCACGGGACGCCCTCACGGCGGAAGCGGAGTACCGCTCTGTGAGCGAGTGTTCGTACGGCGAAGAGCCGTGCTGAGGGCAAGAGGTCGACACACATGGGGCGAGTTGCGGCCGATCGCCCGGGCCCAGATGAGCGCCCGGACGTGACGTGCCGGCAGGCGATGTGGGGGACGTGTGTGTGGCGGACGGCGTGTGATCCTTCGTACGCACAGTGCGTGTTAGCCTGCCCGCGGTCACGACGGAATGCATACGGGGGAGGCACGGTGGGCTCGGACGGTTACCAGGTCAAGGCAGGTATGACCGGCCAGGCCCAGCAACTCGACGACGCCGGCACGGGTATGGACGGTGTCAGCTCGGCCGTCAAGTCCCGCACGAGTTACTCCTACGACGATGTCGGCGGCGGCGACGCCGCGTCGGCGCTGAACGCGTTCGTCAAGGCCTGGGAGGCCGAGACCAAGACGCTGGCGTCGGCGTTGCACGAGCTCGGCGGCAAGGTGCAGTTGGCCAAGAAGACCTACCACGGCACCGACGGCCTGGTGAAGACGCACGCGGACAGCGTCCCCGCCGGCGGCACGAGCAGCCTCACCGGTACATCGACGCAGAGCGGCCGCACCTCGGCCCTGTCGAGCTACTGAGGAACGGGCCGGTGTCCTTCTTCTCCTCTCCCCTCGACTCCCCTTCCTTCCGCCTCGCGTGGCTCGCCGGGCTGTCCAAGAAGATGCTCGGTGCCGGGAGCAAGAACGAGCTCCTCGACCTCATCGACAACGCCCTCTCGGTGCCCGAACCGGGCGGCGACCAGGGCGTGCTGGAGGGCCTGGCAGGGCTCTACCGCGGCCAGGTCGACCAGGTCGGCAGCGTCTTCGACCAGGTCGACCGGGTGGGCCGCAAGGGTCTTCCTCAGGTGTGGGTCGGCGACACGAGCGTCCTCGCCTCCGACGTGGTGAACGCGGCCGCGCGGTCCGCGACCCAGATGAGCGAGGCGTTCCAGGGCTGCGCGACGGTGCTCCTGACGCTGGCCGACGCGATCGGCGACGCGCAGCGCAAGGACGAGCAGGGCCGCGGACAACTGCTGGAGCAGAAGAAGACGCTCGGCGGCAAGGACGGCTTCTTCGACGACCTGCACGAGAACGACGAGGAGGAGTGGGACCGCAAGAACGCCGCGCACTTCGGCTCCTACGCGGTCGACCTGATGCACGCCGCCGTCTCCGACGCGCAGGAGGCCACCCGCGTCGCGGCCCGGGACCTGAACAAGTGGGCCGCCGAGGCGCGGGCCGGGAAGATGGAGACCAGCGAACTCACCGCCGTCGACAAGCTGATGCTCGCCGACACCGGCGTCGCGGGCGCCGACACCGAGCTGAACGAGATCCTCACGGCCGGCGACCTGACACGCGCGTCGACGCGGATGGACCTGCTGAGCCTCGACGACGAGACGGCCATGGAGCGGATGCTGGCGAAGTCGGACAACCCGCAGGAGCGGGCCTACCTGATGAAGGCCCTGGCCGCCGGCCACAGCGTCGCCGAGATCGGAACGTTCCAGGACAAGATCCACGGCAAGGACCCCGACTGGCTGCGCCGGCACCTCACTCCGGTGGTCACCGCCGGGGACAGCATGAACGACGAGGGCCTGGCGCCGGACGGCTCGAACAACAACAAGGACGACGTCACGTTCGACGGCCAGCGGTGGATCCAGGGCGGCGACGGCTCCGAGGGCACCTGCGTGGCCTCGTCCACCGTCACGTCCCGCGCCATGGTCGACCCCCTGTACGCGCTCGACCTCACAGGCGGTCCCGACGGCCAGCAGGACGACCCCGACGCCTTCAAGCAGCGCCTGGTCGCCGAACAGCACCGGCTGCACACCGAAGGCGACGGCGGCAAGAACTGGGGCGGCATGGGGCCCGAGGGGCAGGAACGGATCAACGACACCGCCGTCGGCAGTGCCACCGGCAGTGACTACGAGCGCCAGGACCTGAACAGCGCCGACGACCGCAGGGCGGTCCTCACCGACGTCGAGAAGTCGGTGGCGCAGGGGCGGCCGGTGCCGGTCGACGTCTCGGGCAAGGAGGGCGCCCACGCGATGACCATCATCGCCCAGGAGGGTGACAAGCTTCAGGTGTACAACCCCTGGGGCCAGACCACCTGGGTCAGCGAGGACGACTTCATCAACGGCCACATGGGCAAGGCTTCCAACAATGATCTCCCCAACGCGTACAGCGTCTATCTTCCTCGGTAGCAGGGGCGGTGCCGCGATCGCGGCGGCCGCGCTCCTCGCTCTCGCCACGGGCTGCGGCTCGGGCACCGACGGACCGGCCGGCGGCTCCACGAGCACCGCGAGCCGCCCGACGAGCCACCCGGTGAAGGACACCAGCATCACCGCCGAGCCGGGCGAGCGCTTCACGCTCACCGTCGACCAGAACGCCTCCACCCGCGAGTACTGGTACCTGGTCGACCCCCGGCCCGACACCTCGGTGCTGGTCAGCCGCGGCCAGGACTACGCGTCGGACTCCAGCGACGAGCCGGCGGCCGGTGCCGGCGGCCGGCTCACCTTCACCTTCGAGGCCAAGGGCAAGGGGACCACCCGGTTCACGCTGCTGCACTGCACTTTCACCACCTGCCAGGGCAACACCTCCACCCTGCCCCCCCGGACGACCGGACCCTCCGCCACCCCGGCCACGGGGGCGGCCACCCCCTCCCGGGCCCCCCAGCGCATCACCTACACCGTCACCGTCGACTGAGCCGCAGCGGACCAGTCAGATGAGACGAGACACCCGAGGCCCCGCCATGAACGACGACGCCCCGTACCCGCCGGACCGCACGGACGACGAGCTGGCTCGGCTCGACATCACCGTCCTGCTGCGTTACGGCCTCACAGCCGAGCCCGGGGCCCGGCGCACCGCCCTGTTCGGTGACGGCGCCGCGGCCGCGGCCGTCATCCTCGACCGCCTCGTCACCGAGCCGCGCTCGGTCGCCTTCCTCGCCGACACCGTGCGCGCCGGCGGACTCGCCCGCGCAGCGGAGCTGCCCGAGCCCCTGCCCCGCCCGGAGGCGGCCGTCCTCGCACGGGAGTGGCTGCGGGCCGGCAGCGAACTCGCGGGCGGGATCGCCGCCGACGACACGGCGGCCACCTGGCTGCGCGCCGTCGCGACCATCATCGAACTGAAGCAGCTGACCCGGGCGCGGGGCCGGAGTACGTGATCTGAGCAGGAGATCCGGGTACGGCGGCGGGTGTGGGGCCACCGGGCGAACCGCCCCCCCGACGCTGCCGCTACGGCCATGGGGAAGAGCCTGCTCTCTCACGAGCCCCAGAGCGTGACGTGTACCGGGGGCCGGAACCGGGAGGGCGGGACGCCCGCGCCGGGCGCGCGCATGATGCGGTTTGCCGCGGGCGTGTGCAGGAAGTGCAGGAACGCGTCGGTGGCAGGGGAGCGGTGTTCCGGCTGCGGGACAGTGGCGTGCCATGTGGCGTCCGACGGCGTGGCCGGGGTCTCCAGCAGACGCAGCTCGTCACGCCGGATGCGGGGCGACACCAGATGGGCCAACGCCGGTGCCACCCCCGCGCCCGCGGCGGCGGCCGCCAAGGTCGCGGCCTGGTTGGGGAACACCCACACGTTTCCGTCGGCCACTCCGAGCCGACGAAGCAGCCGCCCGGCGTCCGCGTCCGGATCGGTCCCGGAGGAATCGACCAGCCACGACCACTGCGGTGGCGGACCTGGCGGCCGCGGCGACCTGGCACCGGTCACCACGACCAGCTGGGTGCGGAACAGCGGCTCGCTCACCAGCTCGCCTCTGTGGGTCGCGTCGAGATGCGGCCCGAGCGCGATGTCGGCCAGCCGGCTCTCCAGCAGCACACGTATCTCGTTGCCGGAAGCCACTCCGAACGAGGTCTCGGTCCTGCGTCCCGAGCGAGAGGCGAAGGCCTCCACCAGCGACGGGAGCACGAACTCGGCCAGCGTGCTCGTGGCGACGACCCGCAGCTCGTCGGGCGCACCCCGCGCCGCCCGCACCGCAGCCTCGGCGTCCGCGCTCAGCGCGACCATCCGCGACGCGACCGGCAGCAGCCGCGCCCCGGCGGGCGTCAGGCGCATTCCACCGCCGCCGGTGCGCCGGATGAGCGGGTCGCCGAAGTGGGTGCGCAGCGCGGCGAGCGCCTGCGACACCGCGGACTCGCTCACGTCCAGAGTCCGCGCCGCGGCGCCCACGGAACCGAGCCGGGCAACCAGCACGAAGGTGCTGAGCTGCGTGACGGTCACTATCCGATTTTCCAGCATTTGGCGCGATAAGTGAATGCTTATGCGCCCATTGCGTGACCGGTAGTCAAGGGCGCAGCATCGATGCAGCAACGGGCACAGCGTCTCAGGAGGCCCCGATGCAGGTACCGGCTGCATTCCAGTACGAGAGGGCCACCAGCATCGAGCAGGCGATCGAGCTGCTCACACGGTACGGCCCCGAGGCCCGGGTGGTGGCGGGCGGACACAGCCTGCTGCCGATGATGAAGCTCCGGCTGGCCCAGCCCGAAGCCCTGATCGACATCAACGACCTCCGTGAGCTGGCGTTGATCCGGGTGGACGGGCACGACCTGGCGGTCGGAGCGATGGTCCGCCACGCGGAGCTGCTCGCCTCGCCGGTCGTCGGCGAGCACTTCCCCATCCTTCGGGACGCGGAACGGGTCATCGCCGATCCGCTCGTACGCAACCGCGGCACCGTGGGCGGCTCCCTGTGCCAGGCCGATCCGTCGGAGGACCTGTCCGCGGCGTTCTCGGCACTGCGGGCGACCCTGGTCGCCCACGGCCCCGGCGGCAGGCGCACCATCGGCATCAGGGAGTTCTTCCGCGGACCGTACGAGACCGCGCTGCACGAAGCGGAGCTTCTGGTGGAGATCCGCGTGCCCATCCGCTCGCACGCCAGCGCCTATCGCAAGGTCGAGCGCCGGGTCGGTGACTGGGCGGTCGTCGCCGCGGGAGCGGTGCTGGAGATCGCCGGCGGGGTCGTCACCGAGGCCGGGATCGGGCTGACCGCGGTGGGTGCCCCACGATTCGTGGCCGAGCGGGCCGAGGACTTCCTGCGCGGCGGACGGCCGGACGACGAGCGCTTCGCCGAGGCGGGCCGGATCGCCGCCCAGGAGTGCAGGCCGACGGCCGACCAGCGCGGCCCGGTCGACTACAAGCGGCATCTGGCCGGGGAACTGACCACGCGGGCGCTGCGCGCCGCCGCCGCGCGTGCCCAGGGGCAGGAGGCGTGACATGCGGATCACCGTGACCGTGAACGGCGAGCAGCACTCGAGGGACGTCGAGCCCAGGCTGCTGCTCGTGCACTTCCTGCGCGACGAACTCGGACTCACCGGCACCCACTGGGGCTGCGACACCTCCAACTGCGGGGTGTGCACCGTCTGGCTGGACGGGACGCCGGTCAAGTCCTGCACCGTGCTCGCGGTGATGGCCGACGGCCATGACGTGCGGACCGTGGAGGGCTTGGCGCACGGGGCCGAACTCGACCCGGTGCAACAGGGATTCATTGCCTGCCACGGGCTGCAGTGCGGCTTCTGCACGCCGGGGATGATGATGACCGCCCGCTGGCTCCTCGACCACGACGCGGATCCGTCCGAGGAGGACATCCGCGAGGCCATCTCCGGACAGATGTGCCGCTGCACCGGTTACGAGAACATCGTGCGCTCCATCCGCTGGGCCGCCGAGCGCGGCGGCGCGGCGCGGACCGCGGACGCGGCCACCGAGCCGGCGCCCGGCCGCGAGGAGGTGCGGGCATGACGACCACCGAGGAACGGCCGGTCGGTTTCGGACGGATGCCCCGCAAGGAGGACGCGCGGTTCGTCCGCGGCCACGGGACCTATGTCGACGACGTCCGGCTGCCCGGGATGCTGCACGGCGCGATCCTGCGCAGCCCGCTGGCCCACGCCCGGATCGTGTCCGTCGACACCAGCGCCGCCGAGGCACACCCGAAGGTCAGGGCCGTGATCACCGGGGAGACCCTGGCCGGTCTCGGGCTGGCCTGGATGCCCACGCTCTCGTACGACACGCAGGCGGTGCTCGCCACCGACAAGGTGCGCTTCCAGGGCCAGGAGGTCGCCTTCGTCGTCGCCGATGACCGCTACGCCGCCCGGGACGCCCTCGAACTGATCGACGTGGAGTACGAACCGCTCCCGCCGGTCATCGACGCCCGGCGGGCGCTCGACCCGGACGCGCCGGTGATCCGCGACGACAAGGACCAGCAGACCGACAACCACATCTTCGACTGGTCGGCGGGCGACCAGGAGCGGACCGACGAGGTCTTCGCGGCCGCCGACGTCGTGGTGGAGCAGGACATGCTCTACCCGCGGGTGCACCCGGCGCCGCTGGAGACCTGCGGCACCGTGGCGGACATGGACGCCATCACCGGGAAGCTGACGGTGTGGTCCACCACCCAGGCCCCGCACGCCCACCGCACGATCTACGCGATGGTGGCCGGCATCCCGGAGCACAAGATCCGGATCATCTCCCCGGACATCGGGGGCGGCTTCGGCAACAAGGTCGGCATCTACCCCGGATATGTGTGCGCGGTCGTCGGCTCGATCGTCACCGGCAAGCCGGTCAAGTGGGTGGAGGACCGCTCGGAGAACCTGATGAGCACCTCCTTCGCCCGCGACTACCACATGCACGGGGAGATCGCGGCGACGAGGGACGGAAAGATCCTGGGCCTGCGCGTCCAAGTGATCGCCGATCACGGCGCGTTCAACGCCACCGCACAGCCGACACAGTTCCCGGCCGGGTTCTTCGGCGTCTTCACCGGCTCCTACGACCTGGCCGCCGCACACTGCGCCGTGACCGGCGTCTACACCGACAAGGCCCCCGGCGGCGTCGCCTACGCCTGCTCGTTCCGCGTCACCGAGGCCGTGTACCTGGTCGAGCGGATGGTCGACGTGCTCGCGGACAGGCTCGGCACGGACCCGGCCGAACTGCGGATGCGCAACCTGCTGCGGCCGGGGCAGTTCCCGTACCAGACGCAGACGGGGTGGGAGTACGACTCCGGCGACTACCCGCGAGCCCTGCGACTGGCCATGGACATCGCCCACTACGAGGACCTGCGCCGGGAGCAGGCCGAAAAACGCGAGCGCGGCGAACTGATGGGCATCGGGGTCAGCTTCTTCACCGAGGCCGTCGGCGCCGGCCCGCGGGGGCACATGGACATCCTCGGTCTTGGCATGGCCGACGGCGCCGAGCTGCGCGTGCACCCGACGGGCAAGGCCGTCCTGCGGATCTCCGTGCAGACCCAGGGGCAGGGCCACGAGACGACGTTCGCCCAGATCGTCGCCGAGGAACTGGGCATCCCGCCCGAGGACGTCGAGGTGGTGCACGGCGACACCGACCAGACCCCCTTCGGGCTCGGCACCTACGGATCCCGCTCGACGCCGGTGTCCGGAGCCGCGGCCGCGCTGGTCGCCCGCAAGGTGCGCGAACGCGCGAAGACCGTCGCCTCCGCGATGCTCGAAGTGAGCCCGGACGACCTGGAGTGGGAGAAGGGCCGCTGGTACGTCACGGGCGACCCCGACCAAGGCCGGACCATGGCCGAGATAGCGCTCGCCGCACACTCCAACCTGGAGCTGCCCGAGGGCGTCGAGGGCCACCTGGACGCGACCTGCGTCTACAACCCGCCGAACCTCACCTTCCCCTTCGGCGCCTACATCTGCGTGGCCGACGTGGACGCGGCCACCGGGCAGGTGAAGATCCGCCGGTTCGTCGCGGTGGACGACTGCGGCAACCGGATCAACCCCATGATCGTCGAGGGTCAGGTGCACGGCGGACTCGCCGACGGCCTCGGCATGGCACTCATGCAGGTGATCGCCTTCGACGAGGACGGCAACTGCCTCGGCGGGTCGTTCATGGACTACCTCCTGCCCACCTCCGTCGAATGCCCCTCGTGGGAGCTGGGCGAGACCGTCACCCCCTCCCCGCACCACCCCATCGGAGCCAAGGGCGTCGGCGAGTCCGCCACGGTGGGCTCGCCCGCCGCCGTGGTCAACGCCGTGGTCGACGCGCTGAAGCCGCTCGGCGTACGCCATGTCGACATGCCGCTGACGCCCGCCGCGGTGTGGCGGGCCGCCCAGGGCCGGCCACTGCGCACCGACCTGGCGATCACCTGAGGCGCCCGCGATGACGAACCCCGAACTGCTGACCCGCGCGGACGTGCTCCGGCACGGCCGTACCCCGTTCGTCCTGGCCACCGTCGTCCACGCGGAGCGGCCCACGAGCGCCAAGCCCGGGGACAGCGCGCTGGTGCTGCCCGACGGCACCGTCGAGGGCTTCGTGGGCGGCACCTGCGCCGAGACGACGGTGCAACTGCAGGGCCTGCGGGTGCTGGAGACCGGAGAGTCGCTGCTCCTGAGGATCACGCCCGCCGTCGACACCGGCACCGAAGGCGCGCAGGACCCCGTCGAAGGCCTGGTCACGGTGGCCAACCCCTGCCTGTCGGGCGGGACGCTCGACATCTTCCTGGAGGCCAACCTCCCCCCGGCGCTGGCCTATGTCTACGGTCACGCCCCCATCGCCCGCGCCCTGCTCGACATCGGTCGTGTGCTCGGCCTCGACGCCCGGCCGGCCTCGCCCGGGGAGCCGCTGCCGCCCGATCTGGACGTCGTCGTCATCGCCACGCACGGCCGTGACGAGGAGACCGTGCTGGTCCAGGCCGCACGCGCAGGGGTCCCGTACATCGGGCTGGTGGCCAGCCCGAAACGCGGCGCGGATGTGCTCGCCGGGCTGGACATCACCGAGGAACAACGCGCGTGCGTCCACACCCCGGCCGGTCTGGACATCGGCGCGCGGACAGCGGGCGAGATCGCCCTGTCGGTGTACGCCGAGATCACCGCCTTGCGACCGAGGGCGGCCCGAGCCGCGCGCTCCCAAGCAGACTCCACCGCGCCGCAGGCAGGGGCCGAGGAGGTGGATCCCGTGTGCGGCATGACCGTGGCGATCACGCCCGGCGTCCTCTCGCTGGACCGGGCCGGCAGCAGGGTGTACTTCTGCGGGCCGGGGTGCCGACACGCCTTCGCCGACGACCCCTCCCGTTACGCGCATGCCTGACCTCGACGCCCTCGTCCCCGATGCGCCCGACCTGCGCTCGCGTCTCGACGCGGTCGGCTACCTGGCCGACGACTCCCTGGCCACGGCGCTGCTGCTGGCCGTGCGCATGCGGCAGCCGATCCTTCTGGAGGGCGAGCCCGGCGTCGGCAAGACCGAGGCGGCCCGCGCGCTCGCCGCCGTGCTCGACACCCCGCTGATCCGGTTGCAGTGCTACGAGGGACTGTCCTCGGCCGAAGCCCTCTACGAGTGGAACTACCCCCGCCAGCTACTGGCCATACGGCTGGCCGAGTCCCGCGGGGAGCCCTTGCGGGACGCCGACCTGTTCACCGAGGACTACCTGCTGCCACGACCGCTGCTCGCCGCGATCTGCCACCCGGGACCGCGGCCGGCGGTGCTGCTCATCGACGAGGTGGACCGCGCCGACGACGAGTTCGAGGCGTTCCTGCTGGAACTGCTCGCCGATGCCGCGGTCACCATCCCCGAACTCGGCACCCGGTCGGCCGCGGTACCACCGGTGGCCGTGCTGACCTCCAACCGCACCCGGGACCTGCACGACGCGCTCAAGCGCCGCTGCCTCTACCACTGGATCGACTACCCGGACACCGCACGAGTCGCCGCGATCATCCGCAGACGGCTGCCGGAGTCGGCCGGGTGGCTGGCGCCCCGCGTGGCGCACGGAGTGGCGCGCCTGCGTGCCAGGCAGGAGCTGACCAAGCCGCCCGGCATCGCCGAGGCGATCGACTGGGCCGGGGCGCTGAACGTGCTGGGGCTCTCCGTTCTCGACGCCGACGCCGCCGACCGCACTCTGGGAGCGGTCCTCAAGTACGCCGAGGACCTCGACGCCGTGCGCCGGGCGGGACTGGCGCAGCTGGTCGACGCGGAGCCGCGCTCCGATGGCTGATCTGCCGGAGCTGGCCGCCTCGTTCACCGCCGCCCTGCACGACGCGGGGATCCCGGTGGGCCCCGACCGCACCCGGAGCTTCGCCCGCGCGCTCACCCTGCTGGCACCGTCGACGACGCGCGAACTGCGGCACTGCGCGCTCGCCACCCTGGTGTCCGACCCCGAGCAGATCGAACCGTTCGACGCGGTCTTCCGGCAGGTCTTCGCCGGCTCGGGCGACCGTGGAGCACCACGCGGGCAACCCGGCGACCCGGCCCGATCGCTCCCGGACGCCGTCCCCGGCCGCCTTCCGAACGCCCGGAAGGCCACCGCGGACGGAGGAGGCCGGGATGCCGACGCACAGCCGCGGGACGCACCCGTACCCATCGCCGCCAGTCCGCTCGACCGTCTCGCGAGCCGAGACTTCGCGGACCTGTCCGCCGAAGAACTCGCGCTGCTCTCCGAGGTGATGCGCACCCTCGTGCTGCGCACCCCGACCCGACCGTCCCGCCGGCGCCGCACCGCGCACCACGGTGCGCGCATCGACGTGCGCCGCACCCTCTCCGGCAGCCGGCGCACCGGCGGATACCCGCTGCGGCTGCACCGCTCCGTGCCCCGCGCCCGACGCCGCGACCTCATCGTGCTCTGCGACATATCCGGCTCGATGGAGCCCTATGCCCGCGCGATGCTCCAACTGCTCTACTGTGCCGCCCGGGCCACCCACGCCGAGGTCTTCACCTTCGCCACCCGCCTCACCCGCCTCACGCCCGCCCTCCGGCGGGCCGGGCCGGACGACGCCCTGGCACGGGCCGGACGGGCGGCCCCGGACTGGTCCGGGGGCACTCGGATCGCGGACTGCCTGGCGGAGTTCAACGAGCGGTTCGGCCGGCGCGGCATGGCGCACGGCGCCGTGGTCGCCATCGTTTCCGACGGCTGGGACACCGGCGCGGCCGCCGACCTTGCCACCCACATGGCTCGGCTGTCCCGGGTCGCCTACCGCGTCGTCTGGGTCAACCCGCGCACGGCAAGCCCGCGCTACCGTCCACTCGTGGCCGGCATGGCCGCCGCACTGCCCTACTGCGACGCCGTCGTCAGCGCCCACAACCTCGTGGCCCTGGACGACTTCATCGCCGCTCTGTGCGCCCCGCGCCGTCGCCGATGACCCCGCCCGTCCCGTCCCGTTCCGTCCTGTGCCGGGCCCTCGAAGGCGCCGAGAAGCCGGGTCCGAGGCAACCTGTTCCCGTGACCGGAGCAGGTCGTGTCATCGGAGTCGACGCCACCGAGAGACCTCATCAGTGGCCACGCCGTGGCCCCGCGCTCCTGTCGGCGATCAGTGGCTGACTGCAAACCCGCCCGGCCTGCCTCTGATGCCGCCCCCGGGCCATGAGGACGTGAGGGGAGGTCCTGTTCGAGGCCACGCTGCCCGCAACCAGCACGCGTTAAGGTGCTTCCGCAAATGTCGTGCATGCTCAGGCGTGCGAGGAGGGGGGAGGCCGCGCGGTGTCGGATCTGGGGCGGCTCATAGCCAACCGATACCGGTTGGTGGAGCGCGTGGGCCGTGGCGGGATGGGTACCGTGTGGCGGGCCGAGGACGAGCTGCTCGGCCGGCACGTGGCGGTGAAGAAGCTGCACGTTCCGCCGCACCTGCACGACGATGAAGTCCAGCGCCTCCACGAACGCACCCGCCGGGAGGCCCGCAGCGCCGCCCGGATCACCCACCCCAACGTGATCGTGGTGCACGATGTCGTCGATGACGAGGGACTTCCGTGCATCGTCATGGAGTACATACCATCGGTCACACTGAGTGACGTCCTCAAGCGGCAGGGGACGCTGTCGCCCGCCGAGGCGGCCCGGATCGGCGGTGCCATGGCTGCCGCGCTGCGCGCCGCGCACGCCGCCGGAGTGCTGCACCGGGACATCAAGCCGGCCAACGTTCTGCTCGGAAACGACGGACGGATCGTGCTCACCGACTTCGGGATCGCCGTGGAGCCCGGAACGCCGTCACTGACCAAGACCGGCGAGCTGGTCGGCTCGATCCACTACCTGGCGCCGGAACGCCTCCGGACCGGGATCGCCGAGCCCGGCCCCGCATGCGACCTGTGGGCCCTCGGGGCGACGCTGTACCAGGCAGTGCAAGGATCTCCGCCGTTTCATCGGGACACTCCGATCGAGACGGCGTACGCCATCGCCACCGAGGAGTGCCCTCGCGCGAGCAACGCCGGGCACCTCACCCCGGTGATCGAGGGTCTGCTGGTGAAGGAACCCGGCGAGCGCATGGACGCCCACGAGGTCGAGCGTCTCCTGAGCCGTGCGGCCGCAACGGGCACCGTCACCCTCGAATCGCCCACGCGCTTGGAGCAGGCGGGCAGCCTCGCGGCTCCTGCGCACGGGGGCACGCGCGGCCGCCGCAGAGCGCTGTGGATCGTCTCGACCGTAGTGGTGGCCGCCACCGTGGCGGGCGGAGCGCTCTGGCTCGGGCCCGGTGACGCTTCGCCGAGTGCCCCGTCCGAGGCCGGCACCTCGAGTCGCTCGGCGCCTCCGAGCGCTTCCTCGTCGCCGTCACTGCCGCCGCTTCCCCGCGGGTACCACCTCGAGCAGACGGCCCAGGGCATCTCAGTCCCCCTGCCGGACGGCTGGACCTCCAAGAACATGCCCGGCGGTGAGGTCGCCTACATCTCCGGGCTGGCCGGCCTGAGGATCAACGTCGTCCAGTTCGCGGGGGGCGATCCTCTCCGGCACTGGCGGGAGACCGAGGAGGCCCAGACGCGGCGCGACAACCCGGGCTATGAACGGGTCAGGATGGACCGCACGACGTTCCGGGGACGGCCCGCCGGGTACTGGGAGTTCACGTTCCAGGGGAGAGTACGGGAGTACCGGGCAGTGGAACTGGCCTTCAGCGGCATCGACGGCACTCAGTACGTGATCTACCTCTCGGCGCCGAACGACCAATGGAACCGGTACCGGCCGGTCTTCGACAACGCTGCCGAGGGAATCCGCCTCCGCGCCTAGAGGACGCCCATGGTTGGCAGGAGAGCCCCGTGGCGCCTCCGGCAGCTGCCTCGCCCGCTGCGTGGTCTCGGCCGGGAGCGACCATAGGCAGCAGCACCCGGGTAATCTCCTGGCGCTGTGCCGCGCCGTCGACGCGGGCCGCCTCCAGGACTTCGCCAAAGACTTCAACCGTCGCCAAGGTGCGCTCGGGCGAGGCGGGGCTGAGCCGGATCACCGGCGCCAAGGCTCCCACCGGCGCCCCGCTCGACGGCGGGCCGGCCTCCCCCGACCCAAGGACAACAACGCTCCCTTCCGCGGCCTCGGCACCAGCAAGGACACCTCCCGCGGCGTCGGCGGCAGGTCCCGAAGGGCCGGCGAGGCCCGCAAGCTCGCCGAGGCCCGCAAGGCCGCCCTCGTGTCCTGCTGCGCCCGGCATGACAAGCTGTGGTTGTCCACTCCCGACCCCAGGAGGTCACCATGACCGCAGAGCCCGTATCTACGGAGGGTTCGGAGCCGGCTGCCCCCGAGACGTCCCCTCTGGCGCCGGACAGCGACGGCAACTACGACCTCAAGCGCAAGTTCCGCGAAGCCTTGGCGCGCAAGCGCGGTGCGCAGGCGGACGCCGCCGACGTTGCCGCCAACCCGGATGCGTCGAAGGTGCGTGCGGCGCACGGTCCGGCCGCGAGCCAGCGGTCGTTCAGGCGTAAGAGCGGTGGCTGAGCCGATCAGTCCCGCGATCTGGCCGCTTCACCGGCACTCGCGCTGTCCACTCGCGCGCCCCGCGCAGTGGCCCGCAACGTGCGCACGCCCGTGCACATGTTGCGGGCGGAGCGTAGCCGGTGGTCTCGCCTGGGGGAATGGCCCAGCTGCGGTTGGCTCGGGTCGGTGGCGCCGCCGCACTGCAATTCCGGGATGAGGGCACTGCCTTGTCCGACGGCATGCGGCCGGTGTCGCGCGCCTGGCGTGCCCGCTGCACCGCTGTGAGAATCGGCGGCGGTCGTCCGGCGTGACGGCAGGCATCCGTGTGGCAAAGGACATTCGCTTCCCGTCCTCCTGCAGCTGACGTACGGTCGGTCGCATGCGCCTTGGTGCCCAGCCACGACGTGCAGGTGCCGACCTGCCCCGAGCGGACGCTGTCCGATCTGGTGCAACATCTGGGCGGGGTGCACCGCCGCTGCGCCACCGGTTCCTCCCGCGGCTTCGGCCGCCGTGCGGCGGACATCACCTGCCACTCACCCACCGCGATACGCCGGTTCATGGCGGTGAAGGGCTCTGAGCGACGCCCAGGGGGCCGTGGCTCGCAACCTTGCGGTGGGACTCATTGCCGCCCGTTGACCGGGTCCCGCAGAAGCGCAGGCAGGGAGCCTTCTCCCCAGAGCGAACCGACGTTCCTCGCAATCTTCGAGTCCGACGCGTGCCGGTGTACAGTGAAGAACGCCCTTGACCTGCAGAAAGCTGGCAGGGAGCCGTCTTCTAGGAGTGCTAAATGCTGCGCACTATGCACAAGTCCAAGATCCACCGCGCCACCGTCACCCAGGCCGACCTGCACTACGTGGGATCGGTGACCATCGACGCCGACCTGCTGGACGCCGCCGATCTGCTGCCCGGCGAGCTGGTGCACATCGTCGACATCACCAACGGCGCCCGTCTGGAGACGTACGTCATCGAGGGCGAGCGCGGGTCCGGGGTCGTCGGGATCAACGGCGCGGCCGCCCACCTCGTCCATCCCGGGGACCTGGTGATCATCATCAGCTACGCTCAGGTCACCGACGCCGAGGCGCGGGCGCTCCGGCCGCGGGTCGTGCACGTCGACGCCGGCAACCGGATCGTGGCCCTCGGTGCCGACCCGTCCGAGCCGGTGCCCGGTTCGGACCAGGAGCGCAGCCCGCAGGCCGTGTCGGCCTGACCGGACGGACCAGGACCAGGAGCGTGCGTGCCCATGAGCGACGTCGAGATGCGTGACGACCGGGCGGCGGGCCGTCTGGACGCCGTCGGCGACGGCGAAGTCGTCGGTCACATCGAGTACTTCGTCCTCGAGTCGCCCGCGCGCGCCCTGGTCCCGGTCCACACCTTCGTGGAGCCGGCCCACGAGGGGAAGGGCATCGCCGGGTCCCTGGCCCGTGAGCTGTATGCCATGGCCGAGCGTGAGGGCATCCCCGTCGCCCCGCTGTGCCCGTACGTCGTCAGGTGGGCGGAACGTCACTCCGAGACGGCCCCGGCGGCCGACCCGGAACTGCTCGAAGCCGCGAAGGACTGGCTGCGGGCGCGTCCCGGACAGTTCTGATCACGTTCCGGGGCCGGAGCGCGTGCACGTTCCGGGGCCGGAGCGCGCGCACGCATCCCGGGACCGGTCGCCTTCCGGCCACCCGGCGCGGCCACCTGGGCCCGTTCCGTGCCGTCGTCGGGTGAGTGGCCGAGCGGGCCTCGGGTACGCGGGGGAGTAGTCCAGAGGCGACGTCCCGCGACCGCCCGGAGGCCCCCATGACGAATCCGTACCTCGACCCCGTATCCCCGGTACCGCCCCCAGCCCCGGGCCCCACCCCACCGGACCCCTATCCCAGCCCGGTCCCGCCCCCGGAACCGGGCCCAGGCCCGGAACCGGCACCACCCCCGCCGCCGCCGACCCCGGGCCCGCCACCGGAACCCTCACCCTCCCCGATCCCTCCGGGCCCGGAGCCCGTACCGAACCCGGAACCGGGACCACCCCTCACCTGACGGCAGGGGCGGGACCGTCACACGGGGGCGGGGCGGAGCCGCATGCCGACACCGCCCCGCCCCACCAGGCGCACGGAAACTAGGCCGAGACCTCGGTCCGGTCTCCACCCCACAGCGTGTGGAACGACCCGTCGCGGTCCACCCGCCGGTAGGTGTGGGCCCCGAAGAAGTCCCGCTGCCCCTGCGTCAGAGCCGCCGGCAGGCGTTCCGCACGCAACGCGTCGTAGTACGCCAGCGCCGCCGCGAAGCCGGGCGTCGACACCCCCTGCCGGGTCGCCGCGATCAGCACCTCGCGCCAGTCGTCCTGCGCGGCGGCGATCTCCTGCGCGAACGTCTCGTCCGACAGCAGGCTCGGCAGGTCGGCCCGGGCGTCGTACGCCGCGCGGATGCGGTCCAGGAAGGCCGCGCGGATGATGCAGCCCCCGCGCCAGATCGAGGAGACGGCACCGAGGTCGATGTCCCAGTCGTACTCCTCGCTGCCCGCGGCGATCTCGTGGAAGCCCTGCGTGTACGACACGATCTTGGACGCGTACAGCGCCTGCTCCACCCGGTCGGCGAACGCGGCGGCCTCCGCCTCGCCGAGCGGGGCCGGCTTCGGGCCGGCCAGGCCCAGCGAGGCCTCGCGCAGCGCGGCGTGCCCGGACAGCGACCGGGCGAACACCGCCTCCGCGATGCCCGACACCGGCACGCCCAGGTCCAGCGCGATCTGCACCGTCCAGCGGCCGGTGCCCTTCTGCTCCGCCTGGTCGACCACCACGTCCACGAACGGCTTCCCGGTCGCCGCGTCCACGTGGGACAGCACCTCGGCGGTGATCTCGATCAGATAGGAGTCCAGGCGCCCGGTGTTCCAGGTGCGGAAAATGTCCGCGATCTGCGCGGGGGAGTATCCGGCGACGTCCCGCAGCAGCTGGTAGGCCTCGCCGATCAGCTGCATGTCGGCGTACTCGATGCCGTTGTGGACCATCTTCACGAAGTGCCCGGCGCCGTCGGGGCCGACGTGCGTGACACAGGGCGCCCCGTCCGCCGCCTTCGCCGAGATCTTCTCCAGCATCGGGCCGAGGGAGTCGTAGGACTCCTTCGGGCCGCCCGGCATGATGCTCGGCCCGTGCAGCGCGCCCTCCTCGCCGCCGGAGACACCCATGCCGACGAAGTGGATGCCCTGCTCGCGCAGCGCCTTCTCCCGGCGGCGGGTGTCCGCGAAGTGCGCGTTGCCCCCGTCGATGATCATGTCGCCGGGCTCCAGGAGCGGGGCGAACTCCTCGATCACCGCGTCCGTAGGATCGCCGGCCTTGACCATGATGACCAGACGGCGCGGGCGCTCCAGGGCCGTCACGAATTCCTTGGCGGTCTCGGCCGCGATGAAGTCGCCCTCGTGCCCGAACTCCTTCACCAGGGCGTGCGTCCGCGACGACGTCCGGTTGTGCACGGCGACCGAGTAGCCGTTGCGCGCGAAGTTCCGGGCGAGGTTGCGGCCCATGACCGCGAGACCCGTGACGCCGATCTGCGCTGAAGTGCTCATACCGCCTGCTCCCTAGCTGCCTCGTGACTACGGCTCCGTCAGTACGGGCCCTCGCCCATCCTGACGTGCCGCTACGGCGAGCGCACATCCGACCCGCCACGCATGCTTACGGACGGAAGGCGCCCGTCGCCTCAGCGTGGCCGCCGCTGACGTCCGATCCCGTCAAGGAACGCCCGTTCCCAGCCACTTGGGAGCGGCATGAGGCCGATTTGCCGTCTTGTCATGGCCTGTTCGCAGCGCTTACTTTTGCCGCTCCTGACGCATGCCGAGGGGATTTCGGACATGGCCGTACGCGGCCGGCATCGCCGGTACCAGCCGAACAGGATCAACCGCGCCTCACTCACCGTCACGGCGGGCGGCGCCGGCCTCGCCATTCCGCTGGTCGCCGTGGGTACCGCCGACGCGGCCGACGCGTCCACCTGGAACAAGGTCGCCGCCTGCGAGTCCAGCGGCAACTGGAGCATCAACACCGGCAACGGCTACTACGGTGGGCTGCAGTTCACCCTGTCCACCTGGGAGGCGTACGGCGGCACCCGGTACGCGCCGCGCGCCGACCTCGCCACCCGGGACCAGCAGGTCGCCGTCGCCGAGAAGGTCCTCGACGGGCAGGGACCCGGCGCCTGGCCGGTGTGTTCGGTACGGGCCGGACTGACCCGGGGCGGCAGTGCGCCCGAACTCCACACGGACAGCGCCACGACCCGCCCGGCGAAGAGCAGCTCCGTGCGGGACGTACAGCCGCAGACGACCCCGCAGTCCCGTGCGGGCAGGGCCGAGATGTACACGGTGGTGCACGGCGACACGCTGTCCGGGATCGCCGGCGAGCACCACGTCCAGGGCGGCTGGCGGCGGCTCTACGCGGGCAACCGGGCCGCCATCGGTTCCGATCCCGATCTGATCGTGCCGGGCCAGCGGCTCAGCCTGCGCGCCACCGCGTCCCCGGCGTCCGACACGCACACCGGCAGCAAGCCCAAGTCCCCGAAGAAGAAAGCCCCTTCGCAGAGGAAGACCTCACCTCACCCGCCCTCCACCAGCGGCCACTCCCTGGTCGCCCCGGTGCACGCCGCCATCGGCACCGGCTACCACGTGGCGGGCTCGCACTGGTCGAAGGGGTACCACACCGGAGTCGACTTCCTCGTGCCGACCGGCACCTCCGTGAAGGCGGCGGCGGCCGGACACGTGGTCGCGGCGGGCTGGGGCGGTTCCTACGGCTACCAGGTGGTGATCCGGCACGGCGACGGGCGCTACACCCAGTACGGCCACCTGTCGGCCATCTCGGTGCGTGTCGGGCAGAGCGTGTCCGCGGGCCAGCGCATCGGCCGGTCCGGGGCCACCGGAAACGTCACGGGCCCGCATCTGCACTTCGAGGTGCGGACGGGGCCCGGCTTCGGTACGGACGTCGACCCGGTCGCCTATCTCCGGGCCGGCGGCGTCAGGATGTGACCCGCGTGCGGTGCCGGCGCCGGACCGGCACCGGCACATAGAAGCTCGCGGACAGCGGGGTGTAGGACGCAGGGGTGTACGGCACCGGTAGGGAGGCGGCGGCCGACGGGCCGCCCTCCTCCTCCGACACCTGCTCGTCCAAGGTCTCTCCGATCAGAACCCGGTCGGCCAAGGCCTCGTCGACCGGCAGACGGTCTCCGAAGGCCTCCTCGATCAGCATCGGGGAGGCCGTGGCCGCCTCGACCGGCGGACGGTCGTCCAAGGCGTCCCCGGCCGGCAGACGGTCGCCGAAGGCCTCCCCGGCCGGCGGACGGCCGTCCAAGGCCTCCTCGACCGCCGCTTCCGCTTCCGTCTCCGCCCGCTGGTGCGGCACGGCCACGAGCCCCTCTCCGGCGCCGGACTCGGTCTCCGGCATCGAAACCGGCTCCGTGGCAGGGGCCGCGGCCGGGGCGCGCTCCAGCCGCTCCGTCGTCAGCAGGATCAGGCCGCCCGCGGCCACCACGCCGCAGCCCAGGGCCAGTACGGTGCCCGTGGTGCCGTAGCGGAACGTCTCGCCGAACATCATGATGCCGACCGCGGCGGCCAGCACCGGGTTGACCACCGTCAGCGTGGCCAGCGGTGCGGCGAGGCCGCCACCCCGGTAGGAGGCCTGGGACAGCAGGACGCCGGCGGTCGCGAACACGCCGATCACGGCGAGTGAGGGCAGGTCGGCGAGGCTGATGCCGTTGTCCCAGTCGACCGCCACGGTCTTGGTGAACACCGACGACATTCCGAACGCCATGCCGGAGGCGGCGGCGAGCAGCACACTGCGCACGGCCGGGTGCCGGTGCACGGCCAGGCCCGCGCACATCAGCGCCGCGACCGCCCCGCCGGTGACCAGCGCGACGGCCACCCGCTGGGCCGCGTCGAGGGAGTGCACGTCGGACGAGCCGACCAGGGACAGCAGGCCCGCGAGGCCCACCGTGGCCATGACGGCGCCCCGCCAGGCGGTCGCACCGGCCCTGCGGCCGACGAACAGCGCCGCCATGGGCAGCGCGAAGACGATGGTCAGCGCGCCCAGCGGCTGCACCAGGCTGAGCGGGCCGTAGGCCAGCGCCACCACATGCAGCCCGCCGCCGAGCCCGTTCAGCGCCAGTGCCGCCCACCAGCCGGTCCGGCGCAGCGGCATGTACGACCCGTCGGGTGAGGACACCGCGACCTGCTCCTGCACGATCGCCCCGCCCGCGTACGCGACGGCGGAGACGAACGACAGCAGCACGGACAACGCAAGGGCGCTCATCTGCAGCTCCAGTGCGTGAAGCGGGACCCCCGGGTCCGGCGCGGCGAACGGTCGGCTTCCATGGTCAACACTCTGCCCGCTCGGGCTCTTCCCGTCGTCGTCCCTGAGCACGCAATGGGTCCTACTACCGATGGAGTACGCCGACCGCCCGATCATCCCCAAGGGGGGTGACCGCGGGTGGCCCCCCCCGGGTCCCGTGCCACGTTCCGGCCTGGTACTAGTGCTCCTCGTGGACCTCGACCCCGGCCTCGCCGCTCTCCGCCCGCTCGGCGGCTTCTTCGTCCTGCGCACGGCCGGGGCGGCGACGCCGGCTTCCGTGTCGTTGCCGACCCTCGCGGAGACCTACGCACCGGCACCAGGCGATGTTCACCGGAACGCGCTCGCCTTCCGCGTCGACACTGTCGGGCGCCGTCTGCGCACCACAGAACCGCGTGTTGCCGTCTCCATCACCCACCAGGGGCTCGCCGCCCGCCTCTGGTCCGCCGCCCTGGCCTGTGCCGCTCTCTACGGCGGCGTGCCCGACCTCGACCCCCGGCTGCTGCGCTGGGACGCGGCCGCCACCGCACCCGACGACCTGTGGCTGACCGAGGTGCGCCCGCTGCCCGGGGACGCGCCCACCGTCGCGGCCGCCGTGCTGCACGCCCACCTCGAACCCCTAGGGGAGACCCTGACGGCCCGTTACGGCATCGCGGCCGGACTGCTGTGGGGCAACGCCGGCTCGGCGCTCGCCGGCGCGGCCCGTGAACTCGACCGCTGGGCACGCGCGAGGGGCCGTACCGACGTGGCGGACCGGGCCCGCGCCCTCACCGGCGAGCTCTTCGCCCACCCCCTGCTGCGCACCACCGGCACCCGCACCGGAACGGCCTTCCGCCGCCGCAGCTGCTGTCTGTACTACCGCGTCCCCGGCGGCGGAGTCTGCGGCGACTGCTGCTTCACCCGGCCGCCGCGCTCTTCCCCGCACGCCGCATCTGGGTGACCATGAAGGGAACCTGCCGCCGGTACAAGGGGGTTGTCGGGTGCGTGTGGGACTGCTGACCCGGGAGTACCCCCCGGACGTGTACGGCGGCGCGGGCGTCCATGTGGAGTTCCTCGCCCGGGAGCTGACCTCCCTGGTGGACCTGGAGGTGCACAGCTGGGGTGAGGGCCGCGGCGTGGGCGTAGTACGCCACCGCCCCTGGTCCGCCCTCGACGGCTCCAACGACGCACTGCGCACCTTCTCCGTGGACCTGTCCATCGCCGCGGCCCTCCAAGGCCGCGAAATCGTCCACTCCCACACCTGGTACGCCAATCTCGCCGGCCACTTCGCCAAGCTGCTGTACGGCATCCCGCACGTGGTGACCGCCCACTCGCTGGAGCCGCTGCGCCCCTGGAAGGCCGAGCAACTGGGCGGCGGGTACGCCCTGTCCGGCTGGGCCGAGCGCACCGCGATCGAGGCCGCGGACGCCGTGATCGCCGTATCGGGTGCCATGCGGGCGGACATCCTCGCCTGCTATCCGGGGCTCGATCCGGCGAAGGCGCACGTGGTGCACAACGGCATCGACACGAACCTCTACCGGCCCCACCGCGGCACCGACGCCCTGACCCGGACGGGACTCGACCCCGCCCGCCCGTACGTCCTGTTCGTCGGCCGGATCACCCGCCAGAAGGGCGTGCCCCATCTGCTGCGCGCGGTACGGGACATCGACCCGGGCGCGCAGGTCGTGCTGTGCGCGGGAGCGCCCGACACCCCGGAGATCGACCGCGAGTTCCGGGAGCTGTACGAGGAGCTGAGCCGGGCCCGCGAGGGCATGTTCTGGATCCCGCAGATGCTGCCGCGCACGGATGTCATCCAACTCCTCACGCACGCCGCCGTGTTCGTCTGCCCGTCGGTGTACGAACCCCTCGGCATCGTCAACCTGGAGGCGATGGCGTGCGGCACGCCCGTGGTGGCCTCTCGGGTCGGCGGCATCCCCGAGGTGGTGGAGGACGGCAGGACGGGTCTCCTCGTCGATGTGGACGACGGTTTCGAGGAGGGCCTCGCACGGGCGCTGGACACGGTCCTCGGCGACCGGGCGGCGGCCCGGCGGATGGGGGAGGCCGGACGGGAGCGGGCGGTCGGTGAGTTCGGCTGGGACGCGGTGGCCCGGCGCACCGCCGGACTGTACGAGGAGATCCTCAAGCAGGCTTAGTCCGCTCTGCTCGGGGCAGCCATGGTTCAACGAGGGTGAGGGGAGCGGCCATGCGTCGTGGAGGACCTTCGGTGCTCGGAATCGTGCTGGCGGGCGGGGAGGGCAAGCGCCTGATGCCCCTGACCACGGACCGCGCCAAACCGGCCGTCACCTTCGGCGGCACCTACCGGCTCGTCGACTTCGTCCTGTCCAACCTCGTCAACGCGGACGTCCTGCGCGTGTGCGTGCTGACCCAGTACAAGTCGCACTCCCTGGACCGGCACATCACCACCACCTGGCGGATGTCCAGCCTGCTCGGCAACTACGTCACCCCGGTCCCGGCCCAGCAGCGCCTGGGCCCGCGCTGGTACCTGGGCAGCGCCGACGCGATCCTGCAGTCCCTGAACCTCGTGTACGACGAACAGCCGGAGTACGTGGCCGTGTTCGGCGCCGACCACGTCTACCGCATGGACCCGCGGCAGATGCTGCGGCAGCACATCGAGGGCGGTGCGGGCGTGACGGTGGCCGGCATCCGGGTGCCGCGCGCGGAGTCCTCGTCCTTCGGGGTGATCACACCGGGCTCGGACGGCCGCAGCGTCGAGCGTTTCCTGGAGAAGCCCGCCGACCCTCCCGGGCTGACGGACGACCCCGAGTGTGTGTTCGCCTCGATGGGCAACTACATCTTCACCACCAAGGCCCTCATCGAGGCACTGCACCGCGACGCCGAGGACGGGCAGTCCGTGCACGACATGGGCGGCTCGATCCTGCCCCAGCTCACCGGTCGCGGCGAGGCCCGGCTGTACGACTTCAGCGACAACCACGTGCCCGGCGAGACCAGCCGCGACCAGGGCTACTGGCGGGACGTCGGGACCCTGGACGCGTACCACGAGGCGCACATGGACCTGATCGCCGAGCGGCCCGCCTTCAACCTCTACAACCGCCAGTGGCCCGTCTACACCCACTCCAACCAGCTCTCCCCGGCGCGCTTCGGCGCCGGCGGCATCGCGAGCGAGTCCATCATCAGCGCGGGCTGCCTGATCCGCGGTCAGGTCACCCGGTCCGTGCTGTCCCCGGGCGTGCGGGTCGACCCGGGCGCGGTCGTGCAGGGCTCGGTGCTGCACGACAACGTGCGGGTGGGCCGGGGAGCCGTCGTCCGCGGTGCCGTGCTGGACAAGAACGTCGAGGTACCGCCCGGGGCGACGATCGGCGTCAACCCGGAGCGGGACGCCGAGCTGTACACCGTCTCCCCGGGCGGGGTGATCGCCCTGGGGAAGGGCCAGCGGGTGTCCTGACAAGCCGTGCCGCCGCCCCGTTCCGGGCGGCGGCCGCCGCGACGCGCCGACACATTCCGCCCGGGATGCCCGAGTTCACGTCGTTCGCCCCGCACGATGCAGGCAACGATGTCGAACCTTCGGAGGTCATCCGAGATGAGAGGGACCCGGCGCACGCGGCTGTGCCTGGCCGGGGTGATGGCAGCGTCCACGCTGATCGCCACCCCCGCCGCACGGGCCGCCGAGCGGACCGACGGCCACCTCACCGACCTGGTCAACCCGTTCATCGGGAGCCAGAACGAGGGCAACACCTTCCCCGGCGCGACCGTGCCCTTCGGCATGGTGCAGCTCTCCCCGGACACCGGGCACAGCACCGGCTACGACTACACGCAGAACCGCATCCGCGGCTTCTCGCTGGTCCATCTCTCGGGCGTCGGCTGCCGGATCGGCGGCGACCTGCCCGTACTGCCCACCACGGGCGAGGTCACGCGGACGGACTACGCCAAGTACGCCGCCGGTTTCTCGCACGCCGACGAAGAGGCGAGCCCCGGCTACTACCGCGTCGGCCTCGACTCCGGCATCCGTGCCGAGCTGACCGCGACCGAACGCACCGGAGTGCAGCGCTACACCTTCCCGGCCACCGACAAGGCCAACGTCCTGCTGAACGCGGCCCAGTCGCTGCACAAGCCGGTCGGCAGCGCGGTCGAGATCCTCGACGACCACACCGTGCGCACCGAGATCTCCGGCCACGGCTTCTGCCGGGACACCGGCCCCTACACCGTGTACACCATCACCCGCTTCAGCCGCCCGTTCACCGCGTACGGCACCTGGAACGGCTCCACGGTCAGCCCCGGCGCCCGCACCGGCCCCGGCGGCGCCTACGTCCGCTTCGACACGACGAGGGACCGTACCGTCGAGGCGACCACCGCCCTGTCGTACGTCGACGCGCGCGGCGCCGCCGTCAACCTGCGGGCCGAGGGCCGCCGGTCCTTCGACGCCGTACGGCAGCGGGCGCGCGAGGAGTGGGAGCGACGGCTCGCCGCCGTCCAGGTCCAGGGCGGCGACCCGACCCTGCGCCGCACCTTCTACTCGTCGCTGTACCGCTCGTTCCTCGCTCCCAACATCGGCAGCGACGCCGACGGCCGCTACACCGGCTGGGACCGCCGGATCCACCGCGCGGAACGGTTCACGTACTACCAGAACTGGTCGCTGTGGGACACCTACCGCACCCAGGCCCAGCTGCTCGCCCTGCTCGCGCCCCGCGAGGCACGGGACATGGCCCGGTCGGTGGTGAAGGTCGCCGAGGACGGTGGCTGGCTGCCGAAGTGGGGCTACGGACCGATCGAGACGAACGTCATGAGCGGCGATCCGGTCACCCCCTTCCTGACCACCGCCTATCAGATGGGCCTCCTCAAGGGATTCGAGGAACGGGTCTACCAGGCGCTCCGGAAGAACGCCGACGGGGTGCCGCCCGCCGACTACCCGGGCATCGGCCGCGAGGCCAACGCCGAGTACATCGCGGACGGCTTCGCGCCCTACGTCAAGGGCCGCCCCTTGGCCAAGATGGGTGACTCCGACTACCACCACGGCGCCTCCGTCACCCTGGAGTACGCCCTCGCCGACGCCATGCTCGCCCAGATGGCCCGCGGTCTCGGCCACACCGAGGACGCCGCCCGCTACGCCGCCCGGGCGCAGAACTACCGGCACATCTTCGACCCCTCCACCGGCTTCTTCCGCGCCCGGGACGCCGCCGGGACCTTCACGGGCGAGGCCGACCCGGCCCGCGGCATCGGCTTCCACGAGGGCACCGCCTGGCAGTACCAGTGGCTGGTCCCGCAGGACCTGCCCGGCATGATCGGCCTGATCGGCGGCGAGCGGGCGGCCAACGAGCGCCTGGACTCCTTCTTCGCCTACGACCGGCTGCTGGCCGACCCCGGGAAGACGGCACGCGAGGTGTGGGTGCACGGGGGCGCGTACGACTACTACAACGCAGACAAGTACAACCCGATGAACGAGCCCGACCTCATCGCGCCCTACACGTACCTGTCCACCGGCCAGCCCTGGAAGACCACCGACGTGGTCCACGCGGCGCTGACCCTGTTCACCGACGGCCCCGCCGGCATGACCGGCAACGACGACCTCGGCACGATGTCCGCCTGGAACGTGCTGTCGTCGATCGGGCTCTTCCCGATCCAGCCCGGCTACGACACCTGGGGCCTGTCCACCCCGGTCTTCGAGCGCGTCGACCTCACCCTGGACCGCGGTTTCTGGCCGGGCGGCCGACTGACCGTCAGTGCGCCCGGCACTTCGGCGGGCGAGCGCTACGTCCAGAGCGTCCGCACGGACGGAACAGCGCACGCACGGACCTATCTGACGACGGATGCGCTGCGCTCCCTGCGCACCCTCGCGTTCACGGTCGGCCCGCGCCCGTCCGAGTGGGGTACGTCACCCCAGGCGGCACCACCGGTGCTGAAGTGACCTCAGAAGTCTCCTGAGTCCCGCCCCTCTCGCAGGGGCGGGACTTAATCTGCTGTTAACTGAGCGTAGCCTGATCGTACTTGACCGTAATCGTCTCTCGGGGATTGACTGCTCATCCACCCATCGCCGACGCGAGGCAAGCCCTTGACTTCCGATCTGCTCGCTCCCCTCGACCTCGCCTTCTGGAACATGGAGTCCGACCGGCACCCGATGCATCTCGGCGCGCTCGGCGTCTTCACCACGCACTCGCCGACCGCGGGCGCCCACGCCGCCGACCTGCTCGCCGCGCGGGCCGCCGCCGTGCCCGGCCTGCGCATGCGCATCCGGGACGTCTGGCAGCCGCTCTCCTTCGGCGGCGCCGCCCGTGAGCCGGACCCGGACTTCGATCCGCTCAACCACGTACGGCTGCACGCCCCGACCGGCGACTTCCACGCGGCCGCCGGCCGGCTGATGGAACGTCCGCTGGAGCGCGG
Organism: Streptomyces sp. NPDC101151; assembly: GCF_044768335.1. Classification (NCBI taxonomy): domain Bacteria; kingdom Bacillati; phylum Actinomycetota; class Actinomycetes; order Kitasatosporales; family Streptomycetaceae; genus Streptomyces; species Streptomyces sp. NPDC101151. The sequence continues at coordinate 424,495 of NZ_JBIWPP010000003.1, forward strand.
CCGGCCGCCGTGGGAGGCACATGTGCTGCCCGGCGAGGACGGTGTCTCCTTCGCCGTGCTGTTCAAGTTCCACCACGCCCTCGCCGACGGACTGCGCGCGCTCAAGCTCGCCGCCGGCGTCCTGGACCCGGTCGACCTGCCCGAGCGCGGCCCCCGTGCCATCGAGCCGCCGCGCAGCCTGCTGTCCGACGTGCGCCGGCTGCCCGGTCAGTTCCCCGAGCTGGTCAGGGGTGCGCTGTCCGACGTCGGCCGGGCCCTCGACATCGGAGCCTCCCTGGCCCGGTCCACGTTCGGCATGCGCCCTTCGTCCGCGCTGACCTCCGCGCCCAGCGGCACCCGCCGCACGGCCGGGGTCGTCCTGGACATCGACGACGTCCACCGGGTCCGCAAGAGTGTCGGCGGCACCGTCAACGACGTCCTCATCGCCGTCGTCGCCGGCGCCCTGCGCCGCTGGCTGGACGAACGCGGCGACGGCAGCGACGGCGTCGCCCCCCGCGCCCTCATCCCCGTCTCGCGGCGCCGCCCGCACACCGCCCACCCACAGGGCAACCGGCTCTCCGGGTACCTGATACGGCTTCCGGTGGACGACCCCGACCCGCTGCGCCGCCTCGACACCGTCCGCACCGCGATGATCCGCAACAAGGACGCGGGCCCCAACCGGGGCGCCGGCGCCGTCGCCCTGCTCGCCGACCACGTGCCCGCCCTCGGCCACCGGCTCGGCGGCCCGCTGGTCGGCCAGGCCGCCCGGCTCTGGTTCGACATCCTTGTCACCAGCGTGCCGCTGCCCGGACTCGGGCTGAAGCTCGGCGGCCACCAGCTCACCGAGGTCTACCCCTTCGCCCCGCTCGCCCCCGGCCAGTCCCTGGCGGTCGCGATCTCCACCTACCGCGGCCGCGTCCACTACGGACTCGTCGCCGACGCGCGGGCCGTCCCCGACCTCGACGTGTTCGCACGCGCGGTGACGGACGAGGTCGGGACGCTGATCGCGGCCTGCCAGCCCTGATCGGGTTTGGCCCAGGGGCCGGGCGCTACGTAAGATTCCCCGTTCGAAAGCGGGCGCGAGTCGGAGCGCTGCGCGGGTGATCAGGGAAGCGGCAGCGCGATGACGGTGACAGAGGACGGCCCGACGGCCATGGACGAGGTGGTGTACGGCCCCGGCATCGACCCCGAGCGCCTGGCCGTCTGCCTCAGCGTGCTCGAGGAGCTCGACAAGCTGGAGGTCGACCACCCGGACGCCATCGCGGTGCGCCGGGCCACGGCCGGCATCTACCGCACGGTCAAGCAGCGCCGCCGCCAGGAGCGCCGGGCCGCCAAGACCGCGCACGACAAGGCGGTCACGGAGGCCACGGCGACCGGCTCCGCCCAGCGCATCGACGACGAGACCGAGGGCATCCTGCCGTCGTCGCTGACCGAGGAGGGGCAGATCGCGGGGATACTCCAGCGCCCGCGCTCCTGCTACACCTGCAAGAGCCGGTACGTGGAAGTCGACTACTTCTACCACCAGCTGTGTCCCGACTGCGCCCGCCTGAACCGCACCAAGCGCGACGCCCGCGCCGACCTCACGGGCAAGCGCGCCCTGCTCACCGGCGGCCGCGCCAAGATCGGCATGTACATCGCGCTGCGGCTGCTGCGCGACGGCGCGCACACGACGATCACCACGCGCTTCCCGAAGGACGCCATCCGCCGCTTCAAGGCCATGGACGACTCGGCGGACTGGATGCACCGCCTGGAGGTCGTCGGCGTCGACCTGCGCGACCCGGCGCAGGCCGTGGCCCTCGCCGACCAGGTCGCCGAGGCGGGTCCGCTCGACATCCTGATCAACAACGCGACCCAGACCGTACGCCGCCTGCCCTCCGCCTACGCCGCCCTGGTCGACGGCGAGAGCGCCCCGCTGCCCGCCGGGGAGCTTCCCGCCCACCACGTCATCGGCGCGTTCAATTCCGGCGCGGTCGGTGATCTCGGCGGGCCGGCCGCGCTGCCCGTCGGCAGCAGCGACCTCGACGCACAGAAGGTCGCCGACCTCGCGCTCGTCGCGGGCAACGCGAGCGTCGCCCGGCACCTCGACGGCACCGCCATCGACGCGGGCGGCCTCGTGCCCGACGTCGTCGACAGCAACACCTGGGTGCAGACGATCGAACAGATCTCCCCGGTGGAGCTCCTCGAGACCCAGCTGTGCAACTACACGGCGCCGTTCATCCTGATCAGCAAGCTCCGCCCGGCCATGGCCGATGCCGCTCGGAAGGCGACGAGCGGACGTGCCTACGTCGTGAACGTCTCGGCGATGGAGGGCGTCTTCGGCCGCGGCTACAAGGGCGCGGGCCACCCGAACACCAACGCTGCCAAGGCGGCGATGAACATGGTGACGCGGACCAGCGCCGACGAGATGTTCGAGAGCGACGGCATCCTCATGACCTCGGTCGACACCGGCTGGATCACCGACGAGCGCCCACACTACGACAAGCTGCGCCTGGCCGAGGCCGGTTTCCACGCGCCGCTCGACCTGGTGGACGGCGCGGCCCGCGTCTACGACCCGATCGTGCGCGGCGAGGTGGGCGAGGACCTGTACGGCGTCTTCATGAAGGACTACGCACCCGGCAAGTGGTGACCCGGTCGACGGAAAGCGGTGGCCCGCCCGGCCACCGCTGATCCACGGTCGGACGACGGTGCCCGAGTGCCCGGTGCGCAGGTGAAGCGTTCTTCGTGGTTCGATCCCGTACAGGTCCCCGGGGGCCTGTCGCCCGTCGCGGGCACCGCGTGGCCGCTCAGATCTCGGGCACCCGGCGTAACCGCTCGTGCACGGCATAGGCCCCGGCCCCGGACGCGGCCCGCACCCTGGTCCCGCCGTCCACCAGCAGATCGGCCCCCGTGATCCACTCGGCCGCGTCGGAGACGAGCCACAGCACGGCACGCGCCACGTCCTCCGGCTCCCCGATCCGGCCGAGCGGCAGCCCCGCCGCCACCTCGGCCTCGCCCGGCTCCCACACGAACCGAGCCATCTCGGTGCGGACCAGTCCGGGGGAGACGGAATTGACCCGCACCCGGGGCGCCAGCTCGCCCGCGAGCTGGCGGGTCAGATGCAGCAGGGCCGCCTTCGTGGTGCCGTAGGCGCCGACGTGGGGCCCCACATGGGCGGCGCCCTCCGTGCACACGTTGACGACGGCTCCGCCGCGCTCGCGCATCCACCCACGCCAGGCGCACTGCACCAGCCGCAGCGGCGCCTCGACATTGACGGCGAAGGCGTCCCGCCATGCATCGGCGCCGGCCTCCATCAGCGGCCCGTAGGGCAGGTTGGTCGCCGCGTTGTTGACCAGGACGTCCAGCCGCCCGAACTTGCGCAGCACGAGATCCGTCAGCTCCTCGGGATGCCCCGGGTCGGCGACGTTCCCCGCCAGCCCGATCCCGCCCAGTTCGGCGGCCGTGCGCCGCACTTCGGCCGCGTTCCGCGCGGTCACGCACACCAGCGCGCCGGCCGCGGCGAGCGCGCCCGCGACGGCGCGCCCGATCCCACGCGTCCCGCCGGTGACGACGGCAGCCCTGCCCCTGAGCCCGTACGACGAGGTCATCGCCGTACCGTCTCATGACGGACCGTCAGGCGACAGGGTCGCGACCGCGGTCCGGTGCTCAGTCGACGGCGCCGAGCCGCGAGTGCCGGGCCGCGACCAGTTCCAGTACGGTGCGCCAGTCCTCCAGCACGCCGGCGTCGAAGCCCGCGGTGCGGCCTTCCTCGGCGGCCTGGCGCAGCCGCAGCAGATCGTCGTCGGCGGGAGCGGCGGGAGCGGCGGGAGCGGCGGGATGGGAGTCCCCGCGCACCAGCCGGAACACCCGCTCGCCGAGCAGCGGGCGCACCGCCTCGGCCGCGCTCCGGGCCCGCCCCGCCTCGTCGCCCGGGCACAGCACCGGCCCGATGCCGCGGACCAGCCCCGCCACCTGGAGCTCCTTGTCGGCGGGGCGGCCGCGGCGCAGCAGCGCGGCGGTTCGCAGCGCGTGCTGGTGCCGGCCGGCATGCAGCAGATCCATCAGCTCCTCGACGCTGCGCAGCTCCATGCGTCAGTCCTTCCGGGAGACGGCTGTTGCCGCCCGCCACCAGATCATGGCGAGCTTGCGACCCGGCCAACGGCACCTGAATTGCGCCGCGTGTAGGCCGAGTGGGTGATTCACTCCGACGGTCGAGTGATGCGCTTTATGGCAAATAGCAGCATATTTAGGGGCATTAGGGGGTCATATGACGTCCGATAGTTACACCTTGTTTGCACTCCCTATCGAGCGGGTGTCCGCTCATTTGGTTAATCTGGTGGGGACGGACAGCAGTACAGGGTCCCACCCACACCCATCGTCCGTACCGGCGCCACCGCGTCCGAACTGGCCTTCCATCCAGACCCGAGCGGGCGACGAGTGCCGGAGCACAGGCTGTCCGGTATGCCCCAAGGGTGACCCGACACATAAGGAGTGCGCGGTGACACCGGAGAAGACGAATCGCGACGAACGCCCCAAGGAACGCACGGAGCGCGGGCGCCGGCGGCCCGGGGAACTCGGCAGCCTCGACGTGTGGGCCCGGTCCGCTCCGATCCGCCTCGCGGGTTACGAGGACGACCTCGCCGAACCCCACATCCTGCCCAGCGTGGACTGACCCGCCGGGCCGGACCGCCCCGATCGCCGCACGCATGGGCGTGGCAGACTCACGCCCATGCTGATCAGAGAAGCCGTGGCCGAGGACTGGCCGCGGATCTGGCCTTTCTGGCACCGCATCGTCGCTGCGGCGGAGACCTACGCCTGGGACCCCGACACCTCCGAGGAAGCGGCCCGCGGCCTGTGGATGAGCCCGGCCAAGCGTGTCTACGTGGCCGAGGACCCCGCCGGGACAGTGGTCGGATCGGCCTACCTCACCCCGAACTACGGCGGCCCCGCCGCGGGCGTCGCCAACGCGGGCTTCATGGTCGACCCGGACCACACCGGCCGGGGCATCGGCCGGGCCCTCGCCGAGCACATCCTCACCGAGGCCAAGACCCACGGGTACCACGCGATGGTCTTCAACGCCGTGGTGGAGACGAACCCCGCGGTCGGTCTGTGGACCTCCTTCGGCTTCACCGTCCTGGGCACGGTCCCGAACGCGTTCGACCACCCGCGCCACGGCAGGGTGGGGCTGCACGTCATGTACAAGGCGCTCGACCAGCGGGGGGCATCCTGACGACGGGGGAGTACAGCGCCGCCGCCATCAAGGTCATCGAGTTCGACGAGCACGTACGGCGGACACCGGTGATGTACTTCGGCGTCCCCCGCGACCATCCCGCCCTGGCCACCCGCGTACTGCGCCGCGTCCTGGCGCATGCGCTCCATCCGGCCGCCCGTCTCGCCCCGAACCACAGCCGGCGGATCACGGCGGTGATCCATGGAGACCTCGCCTTCACCGTCACGGACGATCTGCCCGACGCCCTGGACGACGGCCCGGACCGACCGCGTCTCGGGTACTACGGAGCACTGCTCGGTCCCGACCGCTGGGCCGGTGCCGCCGCGGCCGCGCTCAGCACACGGGCCTTGGTCGAAGTGTGGCGGGACGGCCACGGCATCCGCCAGGAGCTCGTGGGAATCCGCCCGACGGCGCAGCCCGCGGGGTTCGCGCCGCCCGCCGGGGCGGGGACCCGGGTCGCCTGCACGCTGGACCCCGCCTGCTTCGCGCCCGGATCGGCGATCACCACCGACCTCGACGGCCTCGACCTGCACGGCCCGTACTGCGAGGAACCGCCCGGACCGGGCGCCGTCACCCTTCGGGACCTGCGCGACGGACGTGAGGTCCGCTACCGCTGATCCGCCGGCGGCGCCGTCCGCCGCCATGGGTGCAGGCGCTCCAGTTCCTCCGCCAGGGCCAGCAGGTCCTCCTCCGTGCCCGGGCGGCCCACCAGCTGTACGGCGCAGGGGGCCCCGGAGGGGAGCGCGCCGAAGGGGATCGACATCGCGGGCCAGCCCGTCAGGTTCCACGGTGGGGTGAAGGGTGAATAGGCGGTGTTGGCCAGGATGTTGCGCAGCCAGCCGCGCTCGTGCCAGGGGGCGGCCCGGGGGGAACGGCGGGCGAGGGACGGGGTGAGCAGGATGTCGTGCTCGGTGAAGAAGGGGGTCAGGCGGGCACGGAGGTGTGCACGCTGGTCGCCGGCACGGACCGAGTGGAGGAAGCGGCGGCCCACGGCCGCGTGCACGCGGGTCCGCCGGGCCAGCCGCGCCGGGTCGAGGTCCTGCGCGTCCACCGCGGTACCCGCCGTCCAGTGCTGGAGCGAGGTGACACCCAGGGAGAGCGGGTAGGGCGGCTCGGCCCGCCGGACCCGGTGCCCGGCCTTGGCCAGCACCCCGGCCGCCTGCCGGACCGCGGTCGTGTACGGCTTGCTCACGCTGACGCCGGCGAGCGGGCTGCGCAGGGCGACGGCGATCCTGCGGGGTGAGCGCTCCCCGTCGCGGCGGGCGAAGTCGGCGTCCGCCAGGACGCCCAGCATCAGCCGGAGGTCCTCGACCGTGGTGGCCAGCGGACCGTTCTCCGACATCCCGAACCAGTCACCGTTGCCGATCCCCGCCGGCACCACCCCGTGCCCCGGCTTGAGCGTGACCAGCCCGCAGTTGGCCGCCGGGATGCGCAGCGACCCCATGCCGTCGTTGCCGAGGGCGAGCGGAACGAGCCCCGCCGCCACCGCGGCCGCGCTGCCGCCGGACGAACCGCCCGCCGTGCGGGAGGTGTCCCACGGATTGCGGGCGGTGCCGTGCACGCCCTCCGTGGTGCCGAAGACGCACAGTTCCGGCACGTTCGTCAGACCCACGACCACCGCACCGGCCGCCCGCAGCCGGGCCACCGTCACATGGTCCTCGGCGGCCGGAGTGTCCGGGGTCGCGGCGGAGCCGTTGCGGTGCGACTCGCCGCGCACCGCCAGATTGTCCTTCACCGCCACCGGCACGCCGGCGAGCGGCAGTTCGGCCAGATCGGCACGGGAGGCCACCGCGTCCGCCTCCACGAGCGCCGCCGCTGCCCGGACCGTACGGAACGCGCCGACCCGGCTGTCGAGCCGCTCGATCCGCGCGAGGTGATCGGCCAGCACCTCCCGTGGCGTGACCTCCTTCTCGCGTACGGCGGCGGCGATCTCGGCGGCGGTCCGGCCGGCCCAGCTGGTCACGGGCACTCCTTGGCTACTCATCGGTATGAATCGAGGCGCGTAGGGAGAACTGTGCACGGTCGGGCGCGGCACGTCGAGGGGCCGACGGTAGACATGGGATCTGTCATCCGATCTATGGCTCAACTACCGCCCTTTGCAGCCCCGTTGACAGTCCTGCAATCCCACCACAATCATCAGACGTCCGATGAATCGGAAGGTATGGGAGCCGCTCATGAGCACGTATCCCAGACGTCGAATCCTGGGCGCGGCAGCCGGCGTGACCGCCGCGGCCGCCCTCCCCCTCACCACGGTCACACCCGCACGGGCCGACACACGCCAGGGACCGTGGGCCGCCGTCCCCGACCCCGTGCCCGTCCCGCTGGACGCCCTCCACGACAACGACGGCATCGACACCGCCTCCGCACGCGGCGGCGACTTCGACGGCTCCGGTTACACCTTCCCCGGCGAGGAGCTGCCCGCCGGCCGCGTCGAGGTCGAGGGCGTGCCCTTCCTCTTCCCCGCCTCGACGGCCGGTGCCCGTAACAACGTCGTGGCCCTCGGCCAGCGCCTCGACCTCCCCCAAGGCCGCTATCTCTCGGCCTTTTTCCTCACCGCCGCCAGCTACGGCAACGCCTCCGGCACGGCCACCGTCCACTACGCCGACGGCAGCACCAGCACCGCCGGCCTCGGCGGCTCCGACTGGTACGCGGCGGGCGGCCCCCTGTCGGCGCCGTACCGCCACCGGCCCGACGGCGGCAGGGACGAGCACAGCGTCGGCATCGGCGTCGCCGAGGTGTGGATCGACCCGGGCCGGGAGGCGGTCGCCGTCACGCTCCCCGTCACCAATCCGGCCGAGGCGAACAAGGCGTCCCTGCACGTCTTCGCCCTCACCCTCCAACCGGCGGCCGCCGGAAGGGCGTTGGCCCTGCGCGCCCCGCACTCCACGCCCTTGCTGCTCGACCCGTCCGGTGCGCAGAGCGTGGAGGCCACCGTCATCAACGCGGGCGCGGTCGCCGTACTGGCCGCGGACGGCGTGTCGGTGGCGGTCGACGTCCCCGGCGCCCGCACCGTCCAGCCCGCCCGCATCCGCCGTCTCGACCCCGGCGAACAGGCCCGCGTCCGTATCGGCATCCGCAACCGCCCGGGCACACCGCCGGGCACCCGCCGGGACGGCACCGTCACGGTCACCGGCCGAGGCGCACGGGCGGCATCGGGCAAGGCCCCGTTGACCCTCGGCACGGCCGACTACGACCCCACCGAGACCTCCCTCTCCGCGCACCGGGCGCCGTACTGGTTCCAGGGAGCCAAGTTCGGCATCTTCATCCACTGGGGCGTCTACTCGGTGCCCGCCTGGTCACCGGTGGGCAAGCAGTACGCGGAGTGGTACTGGAACCACATGCAGGACCCGGCCAACGCGGTGTACGCCTACCACCGGGACACCTACGGCGAGGACTTCGCCTACGACGACTTCATCCCCCGTTTCACCGCCGAGCGGTTCGACCCGCGCGCCTGGGTGGAGCTCTTCCGCGACGCGGGCGCCCAGTACCACGTCCTGACCTCCAAGCACCACGAGGGCTTCGCCCTGTGGGACACCAAGGTCTCGGACCGCAACGCGGTACGGATGGGCCCGAAACGGGACCTGGTCAAGGACCTCTTCGAGGCGTCACGCCGCTACGCCCCCGAACTCCACCGCGGCCTCTACTTCTCCATGCCCGAGTGGTTCAATCCGGACAACCCGTGGATGGGCCACGCCCCGCGCAACCCCTACACCCTCCAGCCGCTCCCGTACACCGGCTACACCCCGGGCAAGGACTACGTCCACGACCTCCAGGCACCGCAGATGCTCGAACTGATCCACGGCTACGATCCCGAGATCATCTGGTGCGACATCGGCGGCGCGAACGACAGCCTCCACGTCCTCGCCGAGTACTTCAACCACGCCAAGAACCGCGCCCGCCCGGTCGACGTCACCGTCAACAACCGCTCGGGCATCGGCTTCCACGACTTCACCACCCCCGAGTACACGACGTACGACAACACGGTCGTCGCCCCATGGGAGTCCAGCCGGGGCCTCGACCCCTTCAGTTACGGCTACAACCAGGCGACCCCCGACTCGGCCTACATGAGCGCCGAGGAGGTCGTGCGCAGCCTGGTCGACATCGTCTCGAAGAACGGAAACTTCCTCCTCGACATCGGCCCGCGCGCCGACGGCACCATTCCGGAGATCATGCAGACGCGGCTGCGCGAGACGGGCGACTGGCTGAAGGTCAACGGGGAGGCGGTGTACGACACCACGTACTGGTCGCGGATGGCCCAGCTCGGGGACGACCTGCGGTTCACGGTCCGCCCGGACGAGGCGTTCTACATCCACTCCCTGGCCCGGCCGGGGGCGAAGCTCATCGTCGCGGCGCCGGTGCCCGTGCGGGCCGGGGACAAGGTGACGATGCTCGGCCATGACCGTCCCCTGCCCTGGACCGTCAGCGGCGGTTCCCTGGTCGTCGACGTGCCGGAGGCGGCCCGGAAGGCGGGCCGGCACGTATGGGTCTTCAAGGTGGACCGGCGGGCCTGAACCGTCGGCACGAGCCGGGCCGCGCCGTGCGACGACCGGCCCGGCTCTACGGAGCGACAGGGCGTTCGAAGAAGGTCTCCAGCACGACGGTGGCCTGAGTGCCGCTGACTCCTTCGATCGCGTAGAGCCGGCGCAGTACGTCCTGGAGCTGCTCCGTCGTCGAGGTCCTGACCTTGACCAGGACCGAAGCGGTGCCGGCGATGACGTGCGCCTCCTGGATCTCCGGGATCGCGGCGAACAGGTCGCCGGAGTCGCCCACCCACCGTGTCGAGTCCACCATGACGAAGGCGAGCACCGGCCGTCCGATCGCCGCCGGATCGACGTCGACCGACGTCCGGCGGATGACGCCTCGCTCACGCAGCTTGCGCACGCGTTCATGGGTCGCCCCCGCGGACAGTCCGACGGCCTCTCCCAGCGCCGCGTACGACCTTGATGCGTCCTGCTGGAGGAGGGTGAGCAGCTGCCGGTCGACGTCGTCCAACGGATCTCCTTCGGGTATGAGGTTGATATGCCGAATCTCATTCTGCATAGTTTGAGTTCGTCAGATCAAGATTCTGTTCGATGGTGAAGGTGGCGACATGCCGGGCGAGCGACCGCAGTTGTACGAGATCCTCGATGACCGGTTCCGCACAGGCAGGTGCCAGGCGGGAGACTCGAAGCTGGAGACCCTCTTCGAGGGCTGCCGCTGGGCCGAGGGCCCCGTCTACGTCCCGGCCGGGCGGTACCTGGTGTGGAGCGACATCCCCAACGACCGTCTGCTCCGCTGGGACGAGACCACGGGGAAGGTCGGTGTCTTCCGCTCACCCGCCGGCCACCCCAACGGCAACACCCTGGACCGCGAGGGCCGCCTCATCACCTGTGAGCAGGGCAACCGCCGTGTCACCCGCACCGAGCACGACGGCTCGGTCACCGTGATCGCCGACCGCTTCGAGGGCAGGAGGCTGAACAGCCCGAACGACGCGGCCGTGCGGTCCGACGGCTCGATCTGGTTCTCCGACCCCGATTTCGGGATCACCAGCGACTACGAGGGCCACCGTGCCGAGAGCGAGATCGGCGCCTGCAACGTCTACCGCGCGGACCCCGGCACCGGCGAGGTGCGGCTCGTCGCCGACGGCTTCCGCGGCCCCAACGGCCTCGTCTTCTCCCTGGACGAGCGCCGGCTGTACGTCTCGGACAGCAGGGCCAACCACATCCGCGTCTTCGACGTCCAGGACGACGGCACCCTCACCGGCGGCGAGGTCTTCGCCGAGTGCAGGATCGGGAACTTCGACAACATCCGCTTCGACGACGAGGGCCGGCTCTGGGCCGCCGCCATGGACGGCGGCGTGCACTGCTACGACCCGGACGGAACGCTCCTGGGCCGCCTCCTGGTCCCCGACGTCGTCGCCAACATCCGCTTCGGCGGCATCAAGCGGAACCGCATGTTCATCGCTGCCGACACCGCGCTCTACTCCCTTGTCATGTCGGTCACCGGCCCCCCGCCGCTGCCCGCCGCCATCCACACGTCCTGACCCCATCCCTGCTGAAGTCAGGAGCGACCATCACCGACCCGGTGGCCATGGCGTCCCGGCCCCCGTCCCCGCGGCGGGAGATCGTCTGCACCTGCGGGTGAGCGCGGCACAGCACCGCAACGGCCGCGCTCTCCGTACCGGCGGCGGGACAAGTCCGAGCGGCCGATCCCTTCGTCCGGCCGGAACGGCACCGGCGCGGCTCGGTCAGCCGATGATCCGTCGGCCGCGCCTCAAGTCGACCGTCCCGCAGCCGAGTCGGTCCGGGGTGAGGCCGCCACCCCCGTACTGCCCCGCCCGGTGAGCCGCGGCACCGGTACCCCCACCGCCCGTGCCGCCTCCCCGTCCAGCAACGCCATCAGCTCCCGTGCCGCCGTCCGGCCGAACTCGGCGCTGTCGCGGGACAGGGCCGACAGGCGGGGCGTGACCATGCGGCACAGGGCCGAATCCTCCCAGGAGACCAGCGAGACGTCCTGGGGGACACGGAAGCCGAGCTCGGCCGCCGCCGCCAGGCCGGCCACGGCCATCACGTCGTTGTCATAGATCAGCGCGGTCGGGGGAGGGGAGCCGCGGAGCACCCGGCGGGTCACGGCGGCGCCCTCCGTGTCGGAGTAGTCGGTGGTCACCGAACGGACCTCGCCGAGGCCACGGCGCTCCGCCTCCGCACGCAGTGTGGCGACACGGCGCTGGGTGTGCGCCAGGCCGGGCAGCCCCGCGATGTGCACGATCCGGCGGTGGCCGAGCGCCGCCAACTCGTCCACCACGGAGGCCATCGCGCCGGCGTCGTCCGCCCACACCGTGGACAGGCCGGGATGGCGCACGTCCGGCGCGCCGCCGATCACCACGGCGGGCAGACCGAGTTCGTCCAGCAGGTCGGGCCGCGGGTCCTCGGCGCGCGGATCGACGACCAGGACACCGTCCACCCGGTGTTCCGCCCACCAGCGCCGGTAGACGGCGCACTCGTCGGCCACGTCCTGCGCCACCTGGAAGAGCAGGCCCAGGTGACGCTCGGCGAGTACATCCTGGATGCCGGCGACGAGCTGCAGGAAGAAGGAGTCGACGCCCAGCGTGTCCGCGGGGCGGGCCAGCACGAACCCGACCGTGGCCGCTCCCTCGCCGGACAGGGCGCGGGCCGCCGTGCTGGGGCGCCAGCCGAGCTGCTCGGCGACCCGGCGGACCCGGGCGCGGGTGGCCTCGGAGACGCCGGGGCGGCCGTTGAGGGCGAAGGAGACCGCGCTCTCGGAGACTCCGGCGCGGCGCGCGATGTCCTTCATCGTCGGCCGGCGCGCGGGTGATCGCTTCTCCGGCAACGCTGGGCCCCCTTCCGTACGGTCCAGTCCAGGCCAACAGCTAATGCGCTTGAGTGGCCTCACCCTAAAGCGCATTAGTGATCGACGGCAATAGGCCCGTGGTACCGCTGTGAGCAGGGGTTTTGAGTCACTAATGACTTTAGCTGGGTCGAATCCATTGACGCGTCCGGTAAAGGGTGGGCACAGTCTGGCCCGGCACCTTCGGCCACATCCCACTGCAAAAGGAGTCCAGTCGCCGTGCGCATCTCCCGCAGAACCTTCGCCGCCGCTGCCGTCGCCCTCGTCCTGCCGCTGAGCGCCTGCGGCTCGGGCGGGGACGACGGCGGCTCGACCGACGCCTCGGGCAAGGTCGAGGGCGACATCACCTTCCAGACCTGGAACCTGCGAGCCAACTTCAAGCCGTACTTCGACGGCCTGATCACGGACTTCGAGAAGAAGTACCCCGGCACCCATGTGAAGTGGATCGACCAGCCCGCCGAGGGCTACGCCGACAAGATCAGCGCGGACGCGGCCGGCGGCACCCTGCCCGACGTCGTCAACGTCTCCCCGGACCTGGTCGCCCCGCTCGCCAAGGCCGGCCTCGCCCTCGACCTCGACAAAGCCGCTGCCTCGTACAGGTCCGAGTACCTGGCCGGGGCCTGGGCCGGCCACAAGGTGCCGGGTCTGAGCGGCACGTACGCCTTCCCGTGGTACCTGAACACCGGGCCGCTGTTCTACAACAAGGCCCTGTTCAGGGAGGCCGGAATCGATCCGAGCACCCCGCCGGAGACCTACGACGAACTCTTCGCCGACGCCCTGCAGATGGCGAAGAAGAGCGACGGCAAGGTCGCCACGCTCGCCAACGTGCCCACCATCGAGGACTTCGGGCGGTACGGCGTCCAGCTGATGAACAAGGAGGGGACCGCGTTCGCCTTCAACGACGCCAAGGGGGTCGCACTCCTCACCAAGTACAAGGAGCTGTACGACGCGAAGGCGCTCGATCCGCAGGCACTGACCGCCACCCCGGAGTCCTCCGGGAAGAAGTTCCTCACCGGGGCCGTCGCCATGAACCCCGGCAGCGCCCTGGACCTCGGCAACTTCAAGAAGCAGTCTCCCAACCTGTACAGGAACATCGGGATCACCGACCAGATCACCAGCACCGGGCACGTCAACATGTACGTGATGGGCGTGATGGTCAATTCCCGCACCAAGCACACCCCGGCCGCGGTCGCCTTCGCGCACTTCGTCACCGACGCGCAGAACCAGATGTCCTTCGCCAAGAAGGTCGCCATCTTCCCGAGCACCGCCGGCTCCCTCGACGACCCGTACTTCACCAAGCAGGACGGCACCGACGAGACCCGCGTGCGCACAGCCGCCGCCAAGTCCCTGAAGAACGCGGTCAACTACACGCCGGTGCTGTTCAGCGAGCAGATGAAGACCGCGCTGCGCAACGAGGTCGCCAAGGCCCTGCAGGGCAAGGAGAGCCCCAAGGCGGCGCTCGACAACGCTGTCAAGGCCTGCGACCAGCTCCTGAAGCAGCAGGGCTGACCCATCATGGCCACTCCCACCGCTCCGTCCCGGGTGCGGCGGCAACTGCCCACCAGTCCCTGGCTGTTCGCCGCACCCGGGCTGCTGATCACCGGCGCCTTCGTGCTGTACCCGTTCGTGTCGACCGTGGTGAACTCCTTCACCGACCGCCGCACCCTGATCCCGGGCAGCTTCGTCGGTCTCGCCAACTTCCGCGAGCTGCTCCACGACGACATGTTCTGGATCGGCCTGCGCAACAGCACGCTGTACATCGTCGGTGTCGTACCGGCCCTGGTGATCCTGCCGCTGCTGCTCGCGCTGCTGGTGCAGAAGAACATCCCCGGCATCACCTTCTTCCGGTCCGCCTTCTACACCCCGGTCGTCGCCTCCATCGTGGTCGTCGGCCTGATCTGGGTGTGGCTGCTGGACGAACGCGGACTGGTCAACTCCCTGCTGCAGAGCGTGGGAATCGGGCGGGTCGGGTTCCTCAGCGACCAGTGGCTGCTGCTGCTCAGCGCCATGGCCGTGACGGTGTGGAAGGGCCTCGGCTACTACATGATCATTTATCTGGCCGCGCTGGCGAACGTACCGCGCGAGCTGCACGAGGCCGCCGCCGTGGACGGTGCGGGCCCGGTCCGCCGCTTCCTCACGGTCACCGTGCCCGCCGTGCGCTCCACCATGGTGCTGGTCGCCGCGCTCTCCTCGGTCGCCGCGTTCAAGGTGTTCTCCGAGGTGTACCTGATGGCGGGCCCCAGCGGCGGCCCGGCAGGCGAGGACACCACCCTCGTCATGCTCGTCCAGCGCACCGGCACCGGCCTGACCGGCCGGGTCGGCTACGCCTCCGCCCTCTCCGTCGTCGTGTTCGTCGTCACCGTCGCCCTGATGCTGCTCGTCCTGCGCGCCGACCGGAGGGAGGAGTCGTGAGCGTCCTGGAGAAAGTGCGTCCCGCGCGTCCCGCGAACCCGGCCGCCGCCCGGGAACCCCGGGTCACCGACGAGCACGGGCGGCGCATCCGGATCGGCGAGCTGATCCTGCGCTACCTGCTGCTGCTCGTCGTCCTCGCCCTGACCGTCGGCCCCTTCCTCTGGCAGCTGTCCACCTCCCTCAAGGGGCCCACCGAGGACATCTTCAGTTCACCGCCGAAGTTCCTGCCCGGCCGTCCCACCCTGCACAACTACGAGCGGGTCGCCGACACCATCCCCGTCTGGGACTACGCCCTGAACTCGCTGAAGGTCGCGAGCGCCAGCGTGGTCACCAACTGCGTCGGCTCGGCTCTCGCCGGGTACGCCCTGGCCCGGCTGCGCTACCGCGGCCGGGGCGTGGCCACGCTGGTCTTCGTGCTGGCGATGCTCGTGCCCGTGGAGGGCATCATCATCGCCCAGTTCACGACCATGCGGGAACTCGGCCTGAACAACACGCTCATCGGGGTCGTGCTGCCCGGCTCGATCGGCGCGATGAACGTGCTGCTGATGCGCAACGCCTTCCGCAACCTGCCGTACGAGATCGAGGAGGCCGCCTACGTCGACGGCGCCAACGCGTGGCAGCGGTTCCTGTGCGTCGCGCTGCCGTCGGTGAAGGGCACCCTCGCCGTCGTCGCGATCTTCGCCTTCATGGGCGCCTGGGACGACTTCCTGTGGCCGCTCATCGTGCTCAGCGACCCGTCCAGGTTCACCCTGACCATCGGCCTCAACTATCTGCACGGCACCTTCGCCAACGACGAACGCCTGGTGGCCGCCGGGACCGTCATCGCCGTGGCACCGCTCATCGCCCTCTTCGCCTGCCTGCAGCGGTACTTCTTCCGCGGTGTCGGCGAGGGCGCCGTCAAGGGCTGAAATCCGTACCCCGTCCGCAAGGAGCAAGGACACCGCATGCCCCCTGCCGTGCGCTTCGGCGTCAACTACACCCCGAGCGAAGGGTGGTTCCACCACTGGCTCGACTTCGACCTCGACTCCGTACGAGCCGACCTCGACGCGATCGCCGCCCTCGGCCTGGACCACGTCCGCGTCTTCCCGCTGTGGCCCTACTTCCAGCCGAACCGCACCCTGATCCGCCCGCGCGCCGTCGACCAGCTCGTGGCCCTCGCCGACGCGGCCGCCGAACGCGGCCTCGACGTCAACGTCGACGGTCTGCAGGGCCATCTGAGCAGCTTCGACTACCTGCCCGCGTGGACCCGCACCTGGCACCGGCGCAACCTCTTCACCGACCCGGACGTGGTCGACGGCCAGGCCGCCTATCTGCGCACCCTCGCCGCCGCGCTCGCCGACCGGCCCAACTTCATCGGCATGACCATCGGCAACGAGGTCAACCAGTTCGCCGCCGGGCCCCACCCCGATCCCGACCGGATCACCCCGGAGGACGCCGAGCGGTGGCTGACCCGGCTGCTCGCCGCCTGCTCCGAGGGCGCCCCGGACCGGCTGCACCTGCACGCCTCGTACGACGCCGCCTGGTACCAGGACGACCACCCCTTCACCCCCGGCCACTCGGCCCGCCTCGGCGCCGTCACCGCCGTGCACTCCTGGGTGTTCAACGGCACCGCCCAGCGCCACGGCCGTACCTCCGTACCGGCCGAGCACCACGCCGCCTACCTGGTCGAGCTGAGCAAGGCCTGGGCCGACGAGCCGCACCGGCCCGTGTGGCTCCAGGAGGTCGGCGCACCCGCGCCCCTCGTGCCGCCCGAGCACGCGGCCGCCTTCACCGAGGCCACCGTCCGCCATGTCCTGGACTGCCCCGACCTGTGGGGCGTCACCTGGTGGTGCTCCTACGACGTCTCCCGCGAACTGGCCGACTTCCCCGACCTCGAGTACGGACTCGGCCTGCTGACCAACGACCGGCGGCCCAAGGACATCGCGCACGTGCTGGCCGACGCGGCCCGCGCGCGCCATGAGCCACCCGCCGCCCGCGCCACGGCCCTCGTCGTGCCCGCCGACCCGGCCCACCGCTCCCGCTGCGCCCCCGGCGGGCCCGTCTTCGACGCCTTCTTCCGGCTCGTCGCCGACGGGGCCCGCCCCACCACCGTCCTGGACACCCGCGCGGACGACAAGGAACACCTCGCCGCGCGCGGCATCACCGAAGCCGTCACTCCCGATCAGGTACTCCCCAACCCACAAGGAGGCACCCGCTCGTGAACCCGACCCGACGCACCGTCCTCGTCGCCGGCGCCGCCGCGGCCCTGTTCCCGGCCGCCCCGGCCCTGGCCGCCGCCCGTCCGAAGGCCGCCGCCACCCCGCCGTACGCCTCGTACTGGTACCCGGACTCCTTCCCCGCCGGCAGCCCCGGCACCGGCATCACCTGGCGCAGCCTGAAGGCCTGGCGCGCGGCCGACGATGCCGACCTCGCCTTCAACGCCGCGTCCGTACCGCTCGCCGCCCGCTTCACCCCGACCCCGGCCAACACCACCGCCCGCTCGGGCCAGGCCCGTATCCAGTCCCTGGTCTCCTTCGGGCCCACCGCCGGCAACCCCTCCCAGGGAGCGGCCACCGCCGACTACTACGCCCTCACGCACTGGGCCTACCTCGACGAGCTGGTGTTCTGGGGCGGCTCGGCGGGCGAGGGGCTGATCCTGGCGCCGAACGCGCCGATCGTGGACGCGGCCCACCGGCACGGGGTGCCTGTCCTCGGCAACATCTTCCTGCCGCCCACCGCCTACGGCGGCCGGCTCCAGTGGACCCGCGACCTCGTCCAGAAGGACTCCTCCGGGCACTACCCGCTCGCCGCGCAACTCGTCGCGGTGGCGGCCGCGTACGGCTTCGACGGCTGGTTCGTGAACGCCGAGACGGGCGGCGGGAACACCGCGCTCGGCACCGCCATGCTCGGCTTCATGAAGGAGCTGAAGGCGCTCGCGGCGGCCAAGGGGCAGCGGGTGACCTGGTACGACGCGATGACCGTGAACGGGACGGTCAGCTGGCAGGGCGCGCTGAACAGCCAGAACCAGGCCTTCTTCCAGACCGCCGACGACATGTTCGTCGACTTCCGCTGGAGCACGTCGACGCTGGCCGCCTCGGGTACCAAGGCCGGACAACTGGGCCGCAGCCGCTACGAGTTGTGGGCGGGTGTCGATGTCGAGTCGAACGGGTCCGGCTCGTCGGTGAACTGGGACGCGATAGTGCCGACCGGGAAGCCCCATGTCACCTCGATCGGCTTCTACCGGCCCGAGTGGACCCGCAACCACCTGCCTTCCGGGCAGCGCGCACCGGAGGACTTCCACGCGGCCGACGACCGGTTCTGGACCGGGCGGTCCCTCGATCCCGCGCGGCCGGACGGCAGCGACCCGTGGCGGGCGCCGGCGGTCTCGGTGGCGGACCGGTCGACGGTGTCCTCGGTGCCGTTCGCCAGCGTGTTCAACACCGGGCAAGGGCTGCGGTGGTACGAGCAGGGAGCCGTCACCTCGGACGTGCCCTGGAACCACCTCGGGCTGCAGGACCGGCTGCCGTCCCGGCGGTGGGTCGTGCGGACGGAGGGGCAGCGGCCGGCCGTCTCCTTCGACTTCGCGGACGCGTGGCGGGGCGGCAGCAGTGTGCTGGTGGCGGGTGAACCGGATCGACCGGTGGTCCTGGACCTCTACGCGACCCGGCTGCCGATCACCGCCGGCACGGTCGTCGAGCTGACGCACCGGACCGACGCGGGGAGTGTGAACGTCGAACTGGCGGTCGCCACCGCCGAGCCGAGCGGTGCCGGTGAGACACCGCCGTACACCTATCTGCCGGTGAACTCGGTCAACACCTGGCAGACGTCGACCGTACGGCTCACCGGTCTGTCCGGCACGGTGCACGCTCTCGGCGTCCGCCTGACCGCACCCGACGGCGGACCGGTGCGCTGGCGGCTGGGCGGCCTCGCTGTACGCGACACCGCCCCGGCCCCCGCCGCCCCCACCGGCCTGCGGATCACCGCCGCTTCCGGGGGCGACCTGCGCTTCGCCTGGAGCGCCGCGCCCGGTTCCGTACGCCACTACGAGCTGCACCGTCTGCTGCCCGACGGCAGTCGTCGCTTCCTCGGCGGCACCTGCCAGCGCGCCTGGTTCGCGGCCGGCCTGCAACCCGCCCCGGGAGAGACGGCCGCACGATTCGAAGTGCGCTCGGTGGGGGAGCTGTACAACGCCTCGCCACCCGTGACCGTCACCCACACCTGGTAGTCACCCGGAACCCAGCAGGGAGCACCCCGCATGCATGACGACCGCAATCTGGTCGAAGCCCGCCTCCGGCGCGTTCTCGACGAGCGCATCCGTCCCGCCGTGTACCCCGAGTCCGTGCCGCTGCAGGTCGCGGTCTGGCACGCGCCCGGCGAGCCCGTGCCGGTGACGGAGGGACTGTCGGCCGAGCCCGTGCCGATCGAAGTGGGCGCCCGGTGGGGTGCTCCGTGGGGCACCAGCTGGTTCCGGGTCACCGGGACCGTGCCCGAGGCCTGGGCGGGCCGGACCGTCGAGGCCCTGCTCGACCTGGGCTTCGACGAGAACATGCCCGGCTTCCAGTGCGAGGGCCTGGTCTACCGGCCCGACGGCACCCCGGTGAAGGGACTCAACCCGCGCAACCAGTGGGTGCGCATCGGCGCGCCCGTCGCGGGCGGGGAGGAGGTGCGCCTGCACATCGAGGCCGCCTCCAACCCGGTCGTCCTCGACTACCACCCCTTCCGGCCCACCCTGCTCGGCGACAAGGACACCGCCGGGCACGAGCCGCAGTACACGCTCACCCGCATGGACCTCGCCGTCCTCGACGAGACCGTGTGGCAGCTGGTGCTGGACCTGGAGGTGCTGGGCGAGCTGATGGCCGAGCTGCCGGTGGACTCCGCGCGTCGCTGGGACATCCTGCGCGCGCTCGACCGGGCCCTCGACCTCGTCGACCTGCAGGACGTGGGCGGCACGGCGGCGAGGGCCCGCGCGCAGCTCGCCGGTGTGCTGTCCGCCCCGGCCGTGCCCTCCGCCCACCGGATCAGCGCCGTCGGGCACGCGCACATCGACTCCGCCTGGCTGTGGCCGCTGCGCGAGACCGTGCGCAAGGTGGCCCGTACGACGTCCAACATGACCGCGCTCCTCGAGGACGAGCCGGAGTTCGTCTTCACCATGTCCCAGGCGCAGCAGTGGGCGTGGGTGAAGGAGCACCGGCCCGAGGTGTGGGCGCGGGTGAAGAAGGCCGTGGCGGAGGGCCGGTTCGTGCCGGCCGGCGGAATGTGGGTGGAGTCCGACACCAACATGCCGGGCTCCGAGGCGATGGCCCGTCAGTTCGTGCACGGGAAACGGTTCTTCCTCGACGAGTTCGGCGTCGAGAACGAGGAGGCCTGGCTGCCGGACACCTTCGGATTCGCCGCCGGACTCCCGCAGATCATCAAGGCCGCGGGTGCCAAGTGGCTGCTGACCCAGAAGATCTCGTGGTCGCAGACGAACAAGTTCCCGCACCACACCTTCCAGTGGGAGGGCATCGACGGCACCCGGATCTTCACGCACTTCCCGCCCGTCGACACCTACAACTGCTCGATGAAGGGCAGCGAGATCGCCCACGCGGCCCGGAACTTCAAGGACAAGGGCAGGGCCCGGCACTCCCTGGCGCCGACCGGCTGGGGCGACGGAGGCGGCGGCACGACCCGCGAGATGGTCGCCAAGGCGGCCCGGCTGCGCGACCTCGAAGGCTCGGCCACCGTCACCTGGGAGACACCCCGGGCGTTCTTCGAGAAGGCCGAGGCGGAGTACCCCGAACCGCCCGTCTGGGTCGGCGAGCTGTACCTCGAACTCCATCGCGCGACCCTCACCAGCCAGGCGAAGACCAAGCAGGGCAACCGCCGCAGCGAACACCTGCTGCGCGAGGCCGAGCTGTGGGCGGCCACCGCGGCCGTGCGCACCGGATTCCCCTACCCCTACGAGGAGTTGGACCGCATCTGGAAGACGGTCCTGCTGCACCAGTTCCACGACATCCTGCCCGGCTCGTCCATCGCCTGGGTGCACCGGGAGGCCCGGGCCACGTACGAGCGGATCGCCGCCGAGCTGACCGGGATCGTCGAAGCCGCCCAGCAGGCCCTGGCCGGCGGGGGCGAGACGCCCCTCGTGTTCAACGCCGCCCCGCACCCCCGCGCCGGCGTCCCGGCCGGAGGGGCGGCGACACCGCGCACGGGAGGTGCCACGACGCTCGCGCAGCGCCCGGACGGCGGGCATGTCCTGGACAACGGCCTGCTGCGGATCGGGATCGACGCCCGGGGCCTGGTCGTCTCCGCCCACGACATCGAGGCCGACCGCGAGACGATCGCCCCGGGCACCGCGGCGAACCTGCTGCAGCTCCACCCCGACTTCCCGAACATGTGGGACGCCTGGGACGTGGACGAGTTCTACCGGAACACCGTCACGGACCTCACGGACACCGACTCGGTGACGGCGGGGGAGGACGGCGCCTCGGTGCGGATCGTACGGTCCTTCGGCGCGTCCCGCGTCACCCAGGTGCTGACGCTGCCGCCGGGGGAGCGGCGCCTGGTGCTCGACACGGAGGTCGACTGGCACGAGACGGAGAAGTTCCTGAAGCTGGCCTTCCCGCTCGACCTGCACGCCGAACGGTACGCGTCGGAAACCCAGTTCGGGCACTTCCACCGGCCCACGCACACCAACACCTCGTGGGAGGCGGCCAAGTTCGAGGCCTGCAACCACCGTTTCGTGCACCTGGCCGAACCCGGCTGGGGCGTCGCCGTCGTCAACGACTCGACGTACGGCCACGACGTGACCCGCACGGTCCGCAGCGACGGCGACCGCGGCACGACCACCACGCTCCGGGTGTCCCTGCTGCGCGCCCCGCGCTTCCCCGACCCCGAGACCGACCAGGGCGTCCACCGCTTCCGGCACGCGCTGGTCCCCGGCGCCCGGATCGCCGACGCGGTCCGTGAGGGCTGGCGGATCAATCTGCCCGAGCGGCGCACGAACGGTGCCGGAGAGGTCGCCCCGCTGGTCACGGTGGACAACGAGGCGGTCGTCGTCACGGCCGTGAAGCTGGCCGACGACGGCAGCGGTGACGTGGTGGTCCGCTTCCACGAGGCCCATGGCGGCCGGGCCCGGGCGACGCTCACGACCGGCTTCGCCTGTACGGGTGTCACGGGGACGGACCTGCTGGAGCGGCCGGCCGGCGACGGCGAGCCGCCGGTGCGGGACGGCGACCGGATCACCGTACGGCTGAGGCCGTTCGAGCTGATGACACTGCGGCTGCAGCGGGCCTGAGCCGCGGCCGAGGGCCGACGTCCGGGCCGGGGCGCCGGTTCGGGCCCCGCTGGGCGGCGTGCCCCGGTCACGAGCGGATCAGATCGAGCGGCCGGCCGGTGACCGTCCGGGCCGGACCGCTGATCGCCCCCAGGAGCAGAGCCCGCGCCGGCGTCCCCGTCCGGCACGCGTGGTCCGGTCGCGGAGGCGACGAGCGCGGGCGGGACTCGGCATCCGTGCGGGTCGGCCGCACGGGGGGCCGGCCCCGGCCGGTCCCGGCCGGGGCGGGCCGGGGCCGACGAGGCCATCACCTGGTACCGGCACGTGGCCGAGCGGGGCGACCTCTGTGCGGCCCGCGAGGCCGCGGACATGTTCGCGCGGGCCGGCCGCCCGGAGGACGCCCTCGACCGGCTGCGGGACCACGCGCACGCCACCGGGGACGTCAACTGCCTGTGGAAGGGCGCCGGAATACTTCTGGACCCGGGCCGCGCCGACGAGGCCGTGACCTGGTACCAGCAGGCCGCCGACTGCGGCTACCCCCTCGCCCTGCCATACGCGGTCCAGTTGCTGCACACCGCCGGCCGGGTGGACGAGTGCCTGCGGCTGCGCCGGTTGGGCTGGGAACCGGACGGCTCCATCGCCGGGCCCCGGCAGGTGCGCGCCGCCGAGGAGGCACCCGTGCGCAGCGCCGCCGCGGGACCTGTCCGGGACCCGGTCACATACTGAGCTGAGCCCGCAGCCACTCCTCCACCTCGCCCACGTGTGCGGCCGCCGCCGCCCGGGCCGCCTCCGGGTCGCGGGCCGCCAGGGCCCGGTGGATCGCGGCGTGCTCGCGGCGGGTGCGGGTGAAGGCGCCCTCCTCCTGGTAGCCGCGCCAGACGCGGGCCCGGAAGGTGCGGGAGGACAGGCCCTCCAGGATGGCCGCCATCGTGTCGTTGCCCGCGGCGGCCGCGATCTCGCGGTGGAAGGCCAGGTCGTGGGCGAGGATCTCCTCGGGATCCTCGGTGGCGTTCATCGCCGCCAAGTGCTTCTCCACCTCGGCGAGTCGGTCGTCGGTGATGCGTGCCGCCGCTAGTGCGGTCGCCGTGGACTCCAGGATCCGGCGCACCTCCAGCAGCTCCACCAGCCGTGGCCCCCGGGACAGATCGGCGACCACACCGAAGGTCTCCAGCAGGTCACCGGCCTCCAGCGCGGTCACGTAGATGCCGGAACCGTGCCGGGCCTCCAGGACGCCCAGGACCGTCAGCGCGCGGATCGCCTCGCGCATCGAGCTGCGGGAGATGCCCAGTTGGGCGGCGAGATCCCGCTCGGTCGGCAGGCGCTGGCCCGGCTCCAGCGCGCCCTCGCCGATCATCGCCTTGATCCGCTCGATGGCGCGCTGGGTCACCGTGCCCTTCTGCGGGGCTGCCTCGTCCACGCCACTCCTCCAGTCGCTGGGTGCGTCGCAGTCTAACCAGCGCAGTGGTCCGACCACTATGGCTCTGGGAGTGGAAAACTTGGCGCCGGAGGGTGTTCTGGCGGGTGAGTGGTCTGATAAGTATCCAGGCATCTGCTCGAACACGCTCGACGAGGAGCCGCGAGATGCCCGCCAGAACAGCGAGGAAGCAGAACAGGTCACGGATCACCGGCGTGGCGGCCCTGGCCGCCTGTGCCTCGCTGCTGCTCACCGCATGCGGCAGCACGAAGGACACCGGAGCCTCCAGCGCCGGAGGCGGGGGCGGTACGGGCAAGGTCGGGGTGATCCTGCCCCTGCTGACCTCGCCGTTCTGGCAGTCCTACAACGACTATGTGCCCAAGATGGCCAAGTCCGAGGGCGTCGAGACGCTGAAGACGGTCAACTCCAACAGTGACCCCTCACAGCAGATCACCGACATCAACAACCAGCTCAATCAAGGCGTGAAGGGCCTGGTCGTGGCCCCGCTGGACAGTGCCGCCATCGAGGCCGGCCTGGACCAGGCCGACCGCAAGGGCGTACCGGTCGTCGCGGTCGACGTGGCGCCGGACAAGGGCAAGGTCGCGATGGTCGTACGCGCGGACAACGTCGCCTACGGCGAGAAGGCCTGCGAATACCTCGGCCGGCACATCACCAGTGGCAAGGTCGTACAGATCATGGGCGACCTCGCCTCGGTCAACGGCCGCGACCGCTCCGAGGCCTTCCGGGCCTGCGTGAAGAAGAGGTACCCCAAGCTCAAGGTGCTGGAGATCCCCGCCAAGTGGGAGTCCGACACCGCGGCGTCCAAGCTCGACACCCTCCTCAACGCCAACCCCGACATCAAGGGCATCTACCTGCAGGCCGGCGGTGTCTACCTCGCGCCCACCCTGCAGACCCTGAAGTCCAAGGGAATGCTGAAGAAGGCCGGCACCGCTGGCCACATCGCCATCGTCTCCAACGACGGCATCCCGCAGGAGTACGACGCCATCCGCAAGGGCGAGATCGACGCCACCGTCTCCCAGCCGGCCGACGCCTACGCCAAGTACGGCATGTACTACATCAAGGCGGCGATGCAGGGGAAGACCTTCGAGCCCGGCCCGACCGACCACGACTCGACCATCGTCAAGCTGCCCAGCGGCATCCTCGAGGACCAGCTGCCCGCGCCGCTGGTGACGAAGGACAACGTGGACGACCCCGACCTGTGGGGGAACACGGTCAAGTGAGTACGCCACTCGTCGAGGCCCGGGGCGTCGTCAAACGCTACGGCCCCACCACCGCCCTCGCGGACGGCCGGCTCACCGTGCTGCCCGGCGAGTCCCACGCCCTCGTCGGCCGCAACGGCGCCGGCAAGTCGACCCTGGTCAACATCCTCACCGGACTCCAGGCGCCCGACGAGGGCACGGTCCGCTTCGACGGCGAGCCTGCGCCGCCGCTCGCCGACCGCGACGCCTGGCGCCGCAGGGTGGCCTGTGTCTACCAACACCCCACGGTCGTGCCGGAGCTGACGGTCGCCGAGAACCTCTTCATCAACCGCCAGCCGCGCCACCGCGGTCTCATCAGCTGGCGCAGGCTGCGGAGCGAGGCCGCCGACCTCCTGCACACCTGGGACGTGCACGTCGACCCCGAGGCACGCACCGCCGACCTCAAGGTCGAGGACCGTCAAATGGTGGAGATCGCACGTGCGTTGAGCTTCGGCGCCCGCTTCATCGTCCTCGACGAGCCGACCGCTCAGCTCGACAACCGCGAGATCGAGCGGCTCTTCGGCCGGATGCGCGGCCTCCAGGACTCCGGTGTCACCTTCCTGTTCATCTCGCACCATCTGCAGGAGGTGTACGAGGTCTGCCAGACCGTCACCGTGCTGCGCGACGCCCGCTGGATCACCACGGCTCCGGTCGGCGAGCTGCCGAGGGCAGCGCTCATCGAGGCGATGGCGGGGGAGTCCATCCGGACGATCGCCCAACAGGCCGTGCGGGACAGGGCCGTCGACGACGGCGCCCCCGTCCTGCTCGACGCCCGCGGGCTCACCTCGGACGCCTACGAGAACGTCGACCTGACCGTTCGGAGCGGCGAGGTCGTCGGGCTCGCCGGCTCCAGCGCCAGCGGAAAGATCGAGCTGGCGGAGGCCTTCGCGGGCCTGCGCACACCCACCGGCGGAACCGCCCTGCTCGATGGCGAGCAGCTGCCGTTCGGCTCGGTGCAGGCAGCCCTCAGGGCCGGCGTCGGCTGCGTCCCGCGCGACCGGCACGAGCAGGGCCTGGTCCGCTCCATGACCATCGGCGACAACGCCACCATGACCGTCCTCGACCGGCTCGGCCGCTTCGGCTTCATAGGCACCGACCGCAGAAGCGGCTTCGCCGGCGAGCTGATCGACCGCCTCGACATCCACACCGAGGGCCCGGAGCAGCCCGTCTCCGACCTGTCCGGCGGCAACGCGCAGAAGGTCGTCATGGCCCGCGCCCTGGCCTCCGACCCCAGGCTGCTCGTCCTGATCAACCCCACCGCCGGCGTCGACGTGAAGTCCAAGGAGTCGCTGCTCGCCCGCGTGGACACCGCCCGCGAGGACGGCACGGCCGTGCTCGTCGTCTCCGACGAGCTCGACGACCTGCGGCGCTGCGACCGCATCCTCGTCCTCTTCCACGGCCGCGTCGTCGCCGAGCACCCGGCGGGCTGGCGCGACCACGAGCTGATCGCCTCCATCGAAGGAGTGGACCATGGCTGACACCAAGGCGGCCGAACCGCTCGCGCCGCCGAGCGCCCCCGCCGCGCGGTCGGCCCGCACGGTACTGCTGCGCCGGGCCCGCGAACTGGCCCTCGTGCCCGCCCTGTTGCTGCTCATGGTGCTCGGCGCGGTGGTCAACGACTCGTTTCTCACCGAGCGCAACCTGATCTCCATCCTGGGCGCGTCCGCCGCCCTCGCGATGGTCGTGCTCGCCGAGTCGCTGGTGCTGATCACCGGCAAGTTCGACCTGTCCCTCGAATCGGTGGTCGGTATCGCCCCCGCCGTCGGAGCGCTCCTCGTGCTGCCCTCCGCACAGTCCGGCTGGGGCGCCGAACTCCCGCCCGGCCTCGCCCTGTTCGCGATCCTGCTGGTGGGCGGGGCGGTCGGCGCCTTCAACGGCATCCTGGTCGTCAAGTTCAGGCTCAACGCGTTCATCGTGACGCTCGCGATGCTGATCGTCCTGCGCGGCCTGCTGGTCGGCGCGACCAAGGGCAAGACGCTGTTCGGCATGCCCGACAGCTTCTACTCCCTGGCGACCACCACCTTCCTGACCGTGCCGATGTCGGTGTGGCTCGCCGCGGCCGCCTTCGCCGTCGCCGGGCTGGTCCTGAAGTACCACCGCATCGGCCGCGCGCTGTACGCCATCGGCGGCAATGCGGACGCGGCCCGCGCGGCGGGCATCCGGGTCGAGCGCGTGATGCTCGGGGTCTTCGTGGTGGCCGGTGTCCTCGCTTCGGTGGGCGGGCTCCTGCAGACCGGATACGTCGGCGCGATCAGTGCCAACCAGGGCAACAACATGATCTTCACCGTGTTCGCCGCGGCCGTGATCGGCGGCATCAGCCTGGACGGCGGCAGGGGCACCATGTCCGGCGCCCTCACCGGTGTCCTCCTGCTGGGCGTCGTACAGAACCTGCTGACCCTCGCGCAGGTGCCGTCGTTCTGGATCCAGGCCATCTACGGCGGGATCATCCTCGTCGCCCTCATGATCGCCCGCGTGACGACGGGCCGGGCCCAGGACTGAACCCTGGTCCCCAACCGCCCATCGACCGAAAGGACTTCAGTGTCCCAGGCCCACGCCCGCATCACCGCGGTCGACACCCATGACATCCGTTTCCCCACCTCGCGCGAGCTGGACGGCTCCGACGCGATGAACCCGGACCCCGACTACTCGGCGGCCTACGTCGTCCTGCGCACGGACGCCGCCGACGGGCTCGAGGGGCACGGGTTCACCTTCACCATCGGGCGGGGCAACGACGTCCAGGTCGCCGCGATCGACGCGCTCCGGGGCCATGTGCTCGGCCGTCCGGTCGAGGAGCTGTGCGCCGACCCCGGCACACTCTTCCGGGACCTGATCGCCGACAGCCAGCTGCGCTGGCTCGGCCCCGAGAAGGGCGTGATGCACATGGCGATCGGGGCCGTCGTCAACGCCGTCTGGGACCTCGCCGCCCGACGGGCCGGCAAGCCGCTGTGGCAGCTGCTCGCCGACGCCGAACCCGAGTGGCTGGTCCGGCAGATCGACTTCCGCTACATCACCGACGCACTCACCCCCGAGGAGGCCCTCGACCTGCTCGGACGCGGCAGGCAAGGCGCCGAGGAACGCCGGGCCCGGTTGCTGGAGCGCGGCTTCCCCGCCTACACCACCTCCCCGGGCTGGCTCGGCTACGACGACGACAAGCTCACCCGGCTCGCCGCCCAGGCGGTCGCCGAGGGCTTCCGGCAGATCAAGCTCAAGGTGGGCGCCGACCTGGAGGACGACGTCAGGCGCTGCCGGGTCGCCCGCGCCGTAGTAGGACCGGACGTCCGCCTCGCCGTCGACGCCAACCAGCGCTGGAACGTGGACGAGGCGATCACCTGGACCAAGGCCCTCGCCGAGTTCGACCCGTACTGGATAGAGGAGCCCACCAGCCCCGACGACGTCCTCGGCCATGCCGCGATCCGCCGGGCGGTGACACCTGTCAAGGTCGCCACCGGCGAACACGTCCACAACCGCATCGTGTTCAAACAGATGCTCCAGGCCGGCGCCCTGGACATCGTGCAGATCGACGCGGCCCGGGTCGGCGGCGTCAACGAGAACCTCGCCATCCTGCTCCTGGCCGCCAAGTTCGGCGTCCCCGTCTGCCCGCACGCCGGCGGGGTCGGCCTGTGCGAACTCGTCCAGCACCTGTCGATGTTCGACTACCTCGCGGTCTCCGGCACCACCGAGGACCGGGTCATCGAGTACGTCGACCATCTCCACGACCACTTCCTCACCCCGGTGGTGATCCGGAACGGCCACTACACGGCCCCCACCGTGCCCGGCTTCTCGGCCGCCATGCGCCCGGAGTCCCTCGCGCGGTACACCTTTCCCGGCGGCACCTTCTGGGCCGCCGACCCCGACACCCGGAAGGGACAGGCGGCATGAGCGACTTCGAGGGTCTCAGGGCTCTGGTCACCGGAGGCGCCTCCGGGATCGGTCGGGCCACCGCCGAGCTGCTCGCCGAACACGGTGCCCAGGTCGCCGTGCTCGACCTGGACCCGGCCTCGGTGCGGAAGCCGCTGCTGGCGTACCGGGCCGATGTCACCGACGACACCTCGGTGCGTACCGCGGTGGACCAGGCGGCCGAGGCCCTCGGTGGGCTCGACGTCCTGGTCAACAACGCGGGCATCGGCGCCCAGGGCACCGTGGAGGACAACGACGACGAGGAGTGGCGGCGCGTCTTCGACGTCAACGTCCTCGGCATGGTCCGCACCGCCCGCGCCGCCCTTGCCCACCTGCGCCGCTCCCGGCACGCGGCGATCGTCAACACCTGCTCCATCGCGGCCACCGCGGGTCTGCCGCAGCGCGCCCTCTACAGCGCCACCAAGGGAGCCGTGTACTCCCTGACCCTGGCCATGGCCGCCGACCACGTCCGCGAGGGCATCCGCGTCAACTGCGTCAACCCCGGTACGGCGGACACCCCGTGGATCGGCCGCCTGCTGGACGCGGCCCCGGATCCGGCCGCCGAGCGCGCCGCCCTGGAGGCCCGCCAGCCCACCGGCCGGCTCGTCTCGGCGGCCGAGGTCGCGGGCGCCATCGCCTACCTGGCGGGCCCCCGGTCCGGTGCCACCACCGGCACCTCCCTCGCCGTCGACGGCGGCATGCAGGGCCTGAGGCTGCGACCGGCGGGCCGGTGAACCGCCTGGGCCGCAGCGGCGTCGAGGTCAGCCCGCTGGGCTTCGGCGCCGCCGGGATCGGCAACCTCTACACCGCCCTGGACGACGAGCAGGCGTACGAGGCCGTGCGGGCCGCCTGGCAGCGGGGGATCCGCTACTTCGACACCGCACCCCACTACGGCCTCGGCCTGTCCGAACGCCGCCTGGGGGCGGCCCTGGGCGAGTACGACCGCGCCTCGTACACGCTCTCCACGAAGGTCGGCCGCCGTCTGGAACCCGCCGACGGCACCGGAGACGACCTGGCGAACGGCTTCGCCGTCCCCGCCGCCCACCGCCGCGTCCGGGACTTCAGCGCCGACGGCGTCCGCCGCACCCTGGAGGCGAGCCTGGAGCGGCTCGGCCTCGACCGGGCGGACGTCGTCTACCTCCACGACCCCGACGACCACGCCGAACAGGCGTTCCGCGAGGGCTATCCCGCCCTGGAGAAACTCCGCTCCGAGGGCGTCGTCGGCGCGATCGGCGCGGGCATGAACCAGGCCGAGATGCTCACCCGGTTCGTCCGCGACACGGACGTGGACGTGGTGCTCTGCGCGGGCCGGTACACCCTGCTCGACCGGAGCGCGGCGGCCGAGCTGCTGCCCGAGGCCGCCGCGCGCGGTGTGTCGGTCGTCGTCGGCGGCGCCTTCAACTCCGGCCTGCTGGCACATCCGACCCCCGAGTCGACGTACGACTACACCCGTGCACCACAGGAGTTGCTGGACCGCGCGCTCCGGCTGCAGGCGGTCGCCGGCCGGCACGGCATCACCCTGCGGGCCGCCGCCCTGGCGCACTGTGCCGCGCACCCGGCCGTCGCCTGCGTCCTGGCCGGCGCCCGCTCCGCCGCCGAAGTGCACGACTGCGCCGAGCAGTTCGGGACCCCCGTCCCGGCCGCCTTCTGGCAGGAGCTGCGCGACACCGGCCTGCTGCCACCCGAGGAGCCGTCATGAGAGTCGCCCTGCACACCAAGGTCCGCGCCGACCGGATCGCCGACTACGAGGCGGCCCACCGCGAGGTCCCGAGGGAGCTGACCGACGCCATCCGTGCCGCCGGAGCCACCTCCTGGACCATCTGGCGTGGGGGAGGCACCGACCTCTTCCACCTCCTCGAATGCGAGGACTACGGCCGTCTTCTCGCCGAACTCGAACAGCTGCCGGTCAACGTGGCCTGGCAGGCCCGCATGGCCGAGCTGCTGGAGGTCGTGCACGACTACTCGCGCGACGGCGCGGCCGCCGGGCTGCCCGTCGTCTGGGAGCTGCCGTGACCGTCGACGCCCACCACCACGTCTGGGACCTGTCGGTCCGCGACCAGGACTGGATCAGGGGTGCCGAACTCCGGTCGCTGAGACGGAACTTCACCCTCGCCGACCTGGCGCCCGAGGCGCGGGCCGCAGGCGTGGACCGTACCGTCCTCGTCCAGACGGTCACCGTCGCGGAGGAGACTCCCGAGTTCCTGGCCCTGGCCGCCGAACACGAGCTCGTCGCGGGCGTGGTCGGCTGGACCGACCTCACCCGCCCCGGCATCGCCGACGAACTGGCCCGCCTGCGCGAACTCCCCGGCGGCCGCTTCCTGAAGGGCATCCGCCACCAGGTGCAGGGCGAGCCCGACCCGGAATGGCTGCTGCGGGCCGACGTACAGCGGGGTCTGGCAGCCGTCGCCGGGGCGGGCCTGGTCTACGACCTGGTGGTCCTGCCCCATCAGCTCCCGGCCTGCGCCAAGGCGGCCGCCGGTGTCCCCCGCCTCACCTTCGTCCTCGACCACCTGGGCAAGCCCCCCATCGCCTCGGGAGAACACGAACCCTGGGCGACCGCCCTGCGCACCCTGGCGGCCCTCCCCAACACCGTCGCCAAACTCTCCGGCCTGGTCACCGAGGCCGACCCCGCCTCCTGGACCACCGACGACCTGCGTCCGTACACGGACACCGCCCTGGAGGCCTTCGGCCCCGGCCGCCTGATGTTCGGCTCCGACTGGCCGGTGTGCACGCTGGCGGCCACGTACTCACAAGTGAGTGAGACGACACGGGAGTTGACGTCAGGTCTCAGCGCGGCGGAGCGGAGCGCCGTGTACGAGGGCACCGCGAAGCGGGTCTACGGTCTCTGAGCCACGCTCGCCAGCCGCGTGGGCGGCAGATACTCCCGTACGTACACCCGCTCCCAGCACGCCCTCGTCTCCCGCAGCTCCCGCCAGGTGGTGTAGCGGTAGCGGAACAGACGGGCGCGGACGTAGCGGGGCGGGGCGTCGGGCGGGAAGGGGGAGCGGCGCAGCAGCTTCAGGGTGTCGCGGTCGTTCTCCAGCAGCCGCTCCACGAGGCCGCCGAACCATTCGCCGGCGTAGCCGGGGGACAGCGCGGCGAACCACATCAGCCAGTCAAGGCGCAGATGGTAGGGCGCGAACGGGCGTGGCCAGTGCCGGGGATCGCCGGGCTTGCCCTTGAACTCGTACTCCCGCCAGTCCGAGTCCTCCCGCGGCATGTCGTCCAGCGTGCCCTCGACCACCACCTCGTAGCGGGTCCGGCTGACGCTGCCGAACGCGCCGTAGGTGTTCACCAGGTGCAGCGGGTCGAAGGAGCGGTTCATGACCTGGCGGCGGGAGATCATGTTCACCACGGGGTGGTAGCTCAGGAAGACCAGCAGCGCGGCGACCGCGAGCACCACGATCTCGTACCAGAGCGGTGCCCCGGGCACGGGCGGTGCCGTCGTGGGCAGCCGCAGCGCGGACAGGGCCAGCACGATGGTGATCCAGTTCAGCCAGGAGAAGTTGCCGGACAGCACCAGCCACAGCTGGGTGACGATCATCAGCGCGGCGGCGGCCGAGGCGATGGGCTGCGGAGTGAAGAGCAGGACGGGCACGACCAGTTGGGTGAAGTGGTTCGCGGCGACCTCCACCCGGTGCAGCGGCTTGGGCAGGTGGTGGAAGAACCAGCTCAGCGGGCCCGGCATCGGCTGGGTCTCGTGGTGGTAGTACAGGCACGTCAGCTGCCGCCAGCACGCGTCGCCCCGGAGCTTGATCAGCCCGGCTCCGAACTCGACCCGGAACAGGATCCAGCGCAGCAGGAACAGCACCACGACGGGCGGCGCGACCTCGTCGTTGCCGACGAATGCGGCCAGGAAGCCGACCTCCAGCAGCAGTGACTCCCAGCCGAACGCGTACCAGGTCTGGCCCACGTTGACGATCGACAGATACAGCGCCCAGGGGACCAGCCACAGCAGGATCCCGGCCCACAGCGGCAGCAGCGAGTCCGCCCCGGCGAGCAGCGCGGCCGACACCGCGCAGCCCGCCCAGGCGATGCCCGCGAAGAAGCGGTCCGAGTAGTGCAGATGGAACAGGCTCGGAGCGCGTCTGAACGGTATCCGCGCCGTGTAGTGGGGGATCGGGAGCATCCCGCGCTCGCCCAGCAGGGCCCGGAACTGCAGGGCGGCCACCAGGAACGCGACGAGGTACACACCGGCCAGAGCCCGCTGGAAGACCAGCCGGCTCAGCCAGTAGTCGGGTGCGGTGAACCAGTCCACGGCCGTGCGCTCCTGCCTCCATTGTCGCCACCGTGACGATGGTGCCCCCACGGGCGGCGGAAGTGCCTGTCACTCCGGGTACCGCATCGTTCCGCTTGCGTAACCCCGGAGAGCGAAGCAGACAATAGCGGATGAATCGGCCGCCGAGATGATGCGGGAGAACGCGGTGCGGAGACCCCGACGGATACCCGCCGGACCGATGGCCATGGCGTGCGCGCTCTCGGTCGTGTTTCTCGTCGCCGCCTGCGTCGGCAGCACGGTCCGGGAGGTGCGCCCGCGCGTTGCGGTCTTCCTGCTGCCGGCGACGGCCCCGGGACCCGACCCCTTCATCGACTCCACGGCCGCCACGCCCTCGGCCACCCGGGTGTCGCCGTCGGCACAGCTCGCCGACCCCACCCCCGCGCCCCCGCATTCGATGCGCGCACTGTCCGGCGCCACCCCCGGTCTCTACGGCGGCACGGCACATGTCGCCGGCTGCGACGTCGAGCGGCAGATCAGCCGCCTCACCACCGTCCGGGTCAAGGGTGACGCCTTCGCCCGGACGGCGGGCATCTCCCGTGCGGCGCTCCCCGGCTATCTGCGCGGCCTGACCCCGGTCGTGCTCCGCGTCGACACCAGCGTCACCAATCACGCCTACCGGGACGGGCGCGCGAGCGACTTCCAGTCCGTCCTGCAGGCCGGCACCGCCGTCCTCGTCGACGACCGGGGCGTGCCCCGTGTCCGCTGCGCATGCGGCAATCCGCTCGCGCCGCCCCAGCCGCCGCCCGGCGCCCCCGGCACCCGCGGTACCGCCTGGTCCGGATACCGGCCGACCGGGGTGATCGTGGTGACCCCGGCACCCCAACGCGTCACCGCCTTCACGATCATCGACGGCAGGACCCGGACCTGGATCGAACGCCGGCTCGGTCACGACGTCCGCCGCGACCGCGTCGTGCCGCCGCCCGCCCCGGCGAGCCGGCCCCCCGGTGGCACCGAGCCCCCGCAGGCCACCACGCCCGTCCAGAGCCCGCGGCCGAGCCCCAGCCCGCAGGCCACCCGCCCGAACGACGCCCAGGGCGAGACGGGCCGGGTGCCGAGCGGGGCCGCCGCGGGCCGGTCCGAGGGCGACTGTGCGACCCTGCCGGCGGGCGGTCCCGTCGGCTGCCTCCCGCTGGAGCCGTCGATCGCCGCACCGGAGGCCCTCCCGGACATCCCCGACGGGATCGGGCAGCCGATCGTCCCCGAGGTCCTCGACCCGCCCGACGAAGGCGGTCGGCCCCCCGACGAGGCCCCCACCTCTCTCGATCATATGCTCGACATTCCCGACGATGACCCTGGCGGCTGAACCCACGGGGCCCAGTCGAAGAATCGGACAAACCCTGGCAAGGTGGCCCCATGGCTGATCGGGGAGCGAGTGCCCTGTCACTCCCGGAGGACTGGCCCGCCCACCCGGATCCGATCCTGGCGCTCAACCGCATGGGCAGCTTCGACTGGGACCTGGACACCGGTCTGTTCAGCATGGACGCCCAGGCGCACGAGATATTCGACCTGCGCCCCGACGAATACGACGGCCGCCCCGAGAGCCTGACCATTCGGGTGCCCCGCGCGGAAGGTCACCGCCTCGACACCGTGGTGGCGCAGGCCATCAAGGACGGCCGGGAGAACTACGGCGCGTACTTCCGCGTCCGCCGCCGCGACGGGACCCTGCGCTGGACCCACACCCAGGGCTACATACGGCGCGACGGGACGGGCCGCCCGCGCCGGATCATCGGAATCGTCCGGGACGCCACCGACGAGCTGAGCGAGAGCGCGGACCGCCGGGACGCGGCCGCCCAGGACGCCGCCCGGCGCGAGCAGACCAGCGTCGTCCAGATCGCCACCGCCGCCCTCGCCCATGCCCGCACCGTCCAGGACGTCATCGACGTCGTCACCGACACCCACGGCCTGACCCTCCTCGGCTCCACCAGCCTGGTCCTCGGCCTCGTCGAGGCCGGCCGCATCCGACTGGTCGCCGAGGGCCCCGCGGGCAGCTTCGTGCCCGGCACCCGCATCACCCGGATCGACGAGGTCTACCCGATGAGTGAGGCGGTGCGGACCCTCAGCCCGTGCTTCATCGAGTCCCCGGAGGAGTTCGCCGAACGCTTTCCCCTCCTGTGGCCGCACATCACGGACCTGGACATCACCTCCGCGGCCTATCTGCCGCTGATCGCCCAGGCCCGCCCGATCGGCGCCATGGGCCTGCTCTACAGCAACCGGCGCGGCTTCTCGCCCGAGGAGCGCAATGTGCTCGTCGCCCTCGGCAGCAGCATCGCGCAGAGCCTGCAGCGGGCCATGCTCTACGAACAGGAGAAGGACCTCGCCCAGGGCCTGCAGCAGGCGATGCTGCCCCGCACCATCCCCAGCGTCCGCGGCGCGGACGTCGCCGTCCGCTACCGCGCCGCCACCGCCGGGGGCGGCCTCGGCAGGGACATCGGCGGCGACTGGTACGACCTCATCCCGCTGCCCGGCGGCCGGGTAGGCGCGGTCATCGGCGACGTCCAGGGTCACGACACGCACGCGGCGGCCGTGATGGGACAGCTGCGGATCGTGCTGCGCGCCTACGCCGCCGAGGGACACACCCCGGCCACCGTGATGGCCCGGGCCTCCGTGTTCCTGCACGAACTCGACACCGACCGCTTCGCCACCTGCCTCTACGCGGAGGCCGACCTGTCCACCGGGGTCGTCCAGGTGGTCCGCGCCGGGCACATCGACCCGCTGATCAGGCACGCCGACGGCACCTGCCACCGGGTCCCCGTCGAGGGCGGGCTCCCCCTGGGGCTCTCCGCGGAGTTCGGCGGCCTCGAGTACCCGGTCTCCACCCTCGAACTCGACCCCGGCCACACCCTGCTGCTGTGCACCGACGGCCTGGTCGAGCAGCCCGGCGCCGACCTGGACGACGGCATGCAGGCCCTCACGACCCTCATCGCCAAGGGCCCCGACGAGGTGCGCGACCTCGCCACACTGCTGATCGAGGTGGCCGAGGAGCGGGGCGGCGACGACGACGTCGCGCTGCTCCTGCTGCGCCGCTGCGCCCCGGAGGCCCCGCGGCCCGGCGGCCGGCTCCAGCAGCACGTGGCCCCCGGCGACCCGGAGGCCCTCATCCAGGCCCGGCACATGATCCGCGCCGCGGTCCGCTCCTGGGGCGCCCGGGACCGGGCCGACGAGATCGAACTGGTCGCCGACGAACTCATCACCAACGTCCTGATGCACACCGAGGGCTCGGCGATCGTCACCCTGCGGGCCCTGCACGGCAGCGGCCGCCGGCTGCGCGTCGAGGTCGAGGACTCCTCCAGCGCCCTGCCGCGTCGCCGCGAGGCGGGGGAGGACGGCGTCTCCGGACGCGGACTGCTCCTCGTCGACCGGCTCGCCGACGTGTGGGGTGTGGAGGCGCGCGGCGGCGGCAAGGCGGTGTGGTGCGAGTTCCGGGTCTCCGCGCACGCCTGACCGCACGGGCCCCGGATGGCACTCTGGACGTATGCCGGAACTGCCCGAGGTGGAAGCCCTCAGGGACTTCCTGACCGAGAACCTGATCGGCCACGAGGTCGTACGGGTGCTGCCCGTCGCGATCAGCGTCCTGAAGACGTACGACCCTCCTGTCGGCGCGTTCGAGGGCAACGAGATCACCGCCGTGCACCGGTACGGGAAGTTCCTGGACATCGAAGGGAACACCGGCCTGCACTTCGTCACCCATCTGGCCCGCGCGGGCTGGCTCCAGTGGAAGGACCGGCTGCCGGACGGACCGCCCCGGCCCGGGAAGGGCCCTCTCGCCCTGCGCGTGGCCCTGGAGACCGGCGCGGGCTTCGACCTCACCGAGGCCGGCACCCAGAAGAAGCTCGCCGTGTCCATCGTCCACGACCCGCGGGACGTGCCCGGAGTGGCGCGCCTCGGCCCGGACCCGCTCTCCGCCGGCTTCGACGAGGACCGCTTCGCCGCCCTGCTGAAGGACGAGCGGCGCCAGATCAAGGGAGCCCTGCGCGATCAGAGCGTGATCGCCGGGGTGGGCAACGCCTACAGCGACGAGATCCTCCACGCGGCGAAGATGTCTCCCTTCAAGCTCGCCGCGTCCCTCACCCCGCAGGAGACCCGAAGTCTCTACGAGGCGCTGCGCACCACGCTCACCGACGCGGTCGAACGCTCCCACGGCCTCGCCGCCGGACGCCTCAAGGCGGAGAAGAAGAGCGGTCTGCGGGTCCACGGCCGCGCCGGCGAGCCCTGCCCGGTCTGCGGCGACACCATCCGTGAGGTCTCCTTCAGCGACTCCTCGCTGCAGTACTGCCCCACCTGCCAGACGGGCGGCAAGCCGCTGGCCGATCGCAGGATGTCGCGGCTGCTGAAGTGAGACGCGCCTACTCCTGCGGCAGCGACACCAGCCGCTGTCCGTCCGCGGTGCGTACCTCGTAGCGGGCGATCTCGTCCCGGTGCATCGTCGTGCCGGCCAGGGTCATGGTCGTACCGGTGTCGTGCTCATCCACGGTCCAGCCGCTGACGACCTGCTCCGAGCCGTCACGGCCGACGACGACGAGCCGGCAGGTGTGGGGTCCGGAGGCGTCCTTGACCTCCAGCCGCATCCGGCTGCCGTTGTCCTCGTCCTCGGTGGTCACCTGGGCCCACACCCCGGTGCCCGGGTCGGTCGCCGCGGTGACCCGGTTGGCGGGCTGATCGTGCCCGGCATAGACCATGATCCCCGGTCCGGCCACGGCCAGCACCACCGAGGCGGCCAGACCGTACAGGAAGCGGCGGCGCCGTGCCCGGTGCCGGTGTGCGAGCTCGCCCAGGAGCCGGTCCAGCAGTCGCGGACCGGGCTGGGCCATGGGGTGCACGAAGCGCGGCGTGGCCCGCCGGTACAGCATCAACTGCCGTGCCGCGGGGCCGAATTCGGTCACGTGTGCCGCGCACTGAGGGCACTCCATGAGGTGGTCCTCGAAGCGGAAGGCCTCCGCCTCGTCCAGCACGCCGAGCGCGTATGCGCCGACGTCGCGATGCCTCTCCAGGGACCTCATGCCGAATCCTCGTGCCGATGAGTAGGGGTGGGGTTACTCCTTGCTCCCATCCGTACGCAGCGGACAACCGAATCACTCAAGGCGCACACCGAATCGTGACCAAGAGATTCGGAGCCGCCCGGCCCGCGGATTGGTCCGATTTCCAGACAGCTCAAAAAAGGTGGATGGCCAGATGCCCGAGGGGCAGTCCGAGCCGCCAGGCCGGGGTCCACACCTTCGGTCCGTCGTCCTCGCCGAACACCGCTCCGCCGCCCGGCACCGCGTCCAGGTCGGGTGCCAGCAGCTCGGTCTCCTCCAGCCAGCGCCAGGCCTCGGCCGCCAGGGCGAGGTCCGGCGACGGCGTCCCGGCCCGGGCCTCATCGCCGGCCAGCTCGGCCATCCGTTCACGCACCCACTCCTGCCACGGCTGGTCGTACGCCGTCAGCGACAGCCAGGTCTCCAGCTGGGAGATCACCCGGATGCCGGAGAGTTCGCCGTCGGTGTCGGAGAGGAAGACGGTCAGCGCCAGCGCGTCCCGGCCGGCCCGGAACTCGAAGGACGTCGGCGGCATAAGATCGCCGGTGCGCAGCAGCTCGTCCGCGATGTACTCGGCGTACAACCAGGCCATGGGGACGGCCAGTTCACCGCCGTCGGTGCCGTCCGAGCTCTCGTGCCCTCTGTGCAGCATCCCTTCCTGCCTTCCTCCGGTGCCTGCGCGTCGCCCGAACCCCTGGACCCGATACCGGCCCCTGTCCGGAAACGCGGATGAGGACAGCTGATGGCCCGAACGGGGGTCACAGCAAGGCGCTTTACCGAGGTTTGACCCGACCCTCGGTTTCATCGCAGGTCGGCTGCATAACCCGGAAGGACCCGGCGCAGGGCGCGCAGCGCGTAGTACGCGCGCGACTTCACGGTACCGGGTGGAATTCCGAGGGTCTCGGCGGCTTCCGCCACACTGGCCCCGCGGAAATACACCAGTACCAGGACGTCACGGTGCTCCGGCGTGAGTGTCTTCACAGCCTCCCGGACATCGAGCGTCGCGGCGGCCCGCTCGGCGTGGTCGGCGGTCACCCGCGCGTTCTCGGGCACCTCGTCGCCGACCTCGGGCGGTCGCGCCTGCCGGGCCCGGCGTGCGTCGATGGCCAGCCGGCGGGCGACGGTCAGCAGCCAGGGCCGTACCGAGTCGAAGTCGTCGGCGTGCAGGGCCTCGGGGTGCTGCCAGGCGCGCACCAGGGTCTCCTGCACGAGGTCCTCGGCGCGCTGGCGGTCTCCGTCGCTCAGCCTCAGCAGCAGTGCGAAGAGGGGGCCGCCGTGCTCGCGCTGGAGTTCGGCCAGCTCGTGCTCGGCGGTCGTCGCCCCGTGGGTGGGTGAAGTTGCGGCCGTCATGGCCGTATGGCAGCGCAGGGCGCCGCCCGGGGACAGGGGGCGCACACGGCTCTGCGACGGACGGTCGATCGTGTCGGCGAACGGCAGTACGGGCGGCCCGCGAGTGGACGAGGCGACGCCGGATGGGCTAATTCGGGCCACTGCACTGTTTGCGCCAAGAGCCGGATTCATACCCATATGGCCATAAAACTTTGTCCGTAAATACGACGCCGATGGATACGAAGATCCCTGGGGTGAGCTGATGATCGCACGCAGGCATCAGGTGGCGCTGGCCCTGACCGCACTGCTCGTCGCCGGGGCAGCCTGCCAGAACCAGGAGCGGCAGCCGCCCGCCCGGCCGGCGCCTCCCGCGCCGGCCGTCGCCCGGAGTTTCACCCTCGTCGCCTCCGGCGACGTGCTGCCGCACGCCTCCGTCATCGAGCGTGCGGGCTTCGACGGCAACGGCACCGTCTACGACTTCCGGCCGATGCTCTCCGGTATCGAACCCGTCGTCCGCCGCGCGGATCTGGCGCTGTGTCACATGGAGACCGTCTACGGCACCGACGGGGACTACTCCGGCCACCCCGTCGTCAAGTCCCCGCCGCAGATCGCCGACGCCCTCGCGGCGGCCGGCTACGACGGCTGCTCCACCGCTTCCAGCCACGCCCTGGACGACGGCGCGCCGGGCATCCGGCGCACTCTGGACGGCATGGACCGCGCCGGTCTCCGCCACGCCGGAACCGCCCGCAGCGAGGCCGAGGCCCGCTCGGTCACGACGTTCCAGGCGGGACCGGCGAAGGTCGCGCACCTGTCATACACGAACGGCACCGGCAGCAAGCCGCTCCCGTCCGGACAGCCCTGGGCCGTCAACCCGATCGACGCGAACCGGATGATCTCCGACGCCCGCGCCGCCCGGCTGGCGGGCGCCGACGTGGTCGTCGTCTCCGTGGACTGGGGCACCGAGTGGCAGGACGCCCCCGACCAGCTGCAGCTGGCCCTCGCCCAGCGCCTGACGGCCTCGGAGACGAACGGCCGCCCGGACATCGACCTGATCCTCGGCAACCACGCCCACGTCCCGCAGGCGTACGAGAAGGTCAACGGCACCTGGGTGGTCTACGGCATGGGCGACCAGATCGCCGGCGAGATGTACAACGCCAAGGGCGTACAGGACTCGCGCGCCAACGACTCCACCATCGGGCGCTTCACCTTCACCCGGCCGACCCGGCCCGGCGAGCGCTGGCAGGTCACCGGGGCCGAGTTCATCCCGCAGATGTACGACCTCGACTCCGGCCGGGTCCGGGACCTCAATCAGGCGATCGCCGGCGGAGCCGAGCTGGAGGGCGTGCGCGACCGCATCACGGAGGTCGTCCTCAGCCGCGGCGCCGCCGCCGCCGGACTGGTCATGGGGGAGTGATCACTCGGCGGGCTGCCGTCCGGCCAGCGCGGACCGGCGGTAGGAGTAGCCGAAGTAGATCACGCAGCCGACCACGAACCACACGGCGAACCGCACCCAGGTCTGCCACTCCAGGTAGGTGATCAGCCAGATCGAGAAGACGACACCGAGCGCGGGCACGACCGGCATCCACGGCGTGCGGAAGGAGCGCGGCAGCTCCGGCTGCCGGTAGCGCAGCACGATCACCGCCACGCACACCACCACGAACGCCAGCAGGATGCCGATGTTGGTCAGCTCGGCCGCCTCACCGATCGGCAGGAACCCGGCGATGAGGGCCGAGGCCACCCCCACGATCCACGTCACGCGCGTCGGCACGTGCCGCGTCGGGTGCGTCTTGGCGAACCAGCGGGGCAGCAGACCGTCACGGGACATC
Organism: Streptomyces sp. NPDC101151; assembly: GCF_044768335.1. Lineage (NCBI taxonomy): Bacteria > Bacillati > Actinomycetota > Actinomycetes > Kitasatosporales > Streptomycetaceae > Streptomyces > Streptomyces sp. NPDC101151. The sequence continues at coordinate 465,689 of NZ_JBIWPP010000003.1, forward strand.
GAGAACCACACCCGGGTCACACCCAGCATGAAGGTGAACATCACCGTGAGGATGCCGATGATCGCGCCCACCGCGATCACATTGGCGAGCCCGCTGAGCCCCACCGACTCGAACGCCGAGGAGAAGCCGCTCTCCGGGTCGATGTCCTTGTAGTTCTGCATGCCGGTCAGCACCAGACAGGCCGCCACGTACAGCACCATCGAGATCGCCAGCGAGTAGATGATCGCCTTCGGCATGTGCCGCTGCGCGTCCTTCGCCTCCTCGGCCGCGGTCGACATGGCGTCGTAGCCGAACACCGCGAAGAACACCGTCGCCGCACCGGTGAACGCGCCGCCGATGCCGAAGGGGAAGAAGGGATTGTAGTTCGCGCTGTTGATGTGGAACACGCCCACCCCGATCACCAGCAGCACCACCAGCACCTTCAGGGCGACCACGACCGTCTCGAAGCGGGCCGCGCTGCGGATGCCCAGGTTGAGCAGCCAGGCGATCAGCAGACACAGCACGGCCGCGAACAGATCGACCCGGTGTCCGTGCCCGGTGCCGGGCGCGCCCAGCATCCAGGAGGGCAGATTCGCGCCCATCTGTTCGACGAGGAAGCCGAAATACCCGGAGATGCCGATCGCGACCACCGCGACGATCGCCGTGTACTCCAGCAGCAGGTCCCACCCGATGAACCAGCCCGCGAACTCGCCGAGCACCGCGTAGCCGTACGTGTACGCCGACCCCGCCTTCGGGATCAGCCCCGCGAACTCGGCGTACGACAGCGCGGCGCACGCGCTGGCGACACCGGCGACGAGGAACGACACCAGCACCGCCGGCCCGGCCTTGCCATTGGCCACCGTGCCGGCCAGCGTGAAGATGCCGGCGCCGATGATGCCGCCGACACCGATCGCGGTGAGCTGCCAGAGACCGAGCGACTTGTCCAGCCGGGGGCCCTCGGCGAGTTCGGTCTCCTCGATGTGCTCGATGGGTTTGCGGCGGAGAATTCCTTCACCCGCACGGAGCTTGGCCATGCGTCTCACCTCTTAGCCGACGGCAAATGGCTGACGGCGGATCATGATGGCTCAGGGGAGTCCCGGACGGAAGACGCCACGCACGGGCGCGACGGGCTCGCTCAGGGCCGGAGCGCTCGTGGTCCTCATGCCCCGCCCGCTCGGCTTCGTGCCCCGGAGTACGGCCTCGCCTTCGCCAGGCCCTGCCGGGGCGGCCTGCTCGGCTGCTGCTCGGCTCCCGGTCGGGCCGGCCCTCGTCCGCCCCGGTGTGCCCGGCCTGGTCCCGGTGATGGTGATCGAGCTGCGACTGATCACTTGCGCGGGCGTGTGCACCCCGGTCTTCACCGCCGAGCGCCTCGAACCGGTCCCGGGCGACCGAGTGGCCCGTACGCTCGCCGCCCGGCCACCGGCAAGGCCACGACCGCCGCCCTGACCGGCCCGAGCGCCCTGTGGGGCCCGCCGTCCCGCCGTCGCCGGCTCGCGCACCGCGATCGCCCTGGCCGGAACCCCGCTGCCGGCGATCCCGCCGCTGCTGCGGGGCGCGGCTACGGAACGACCGTCACCGGCCAGCGCCCCGCCTTCACCAGCCGGATCGCCACCGACCCGATGATGCGGTGCCCGGCCTGTTCCGAGGCACCCACCACCACCGCGTCCGCCTTGAGTTCGTCGGCCGCCTTCACCAGGCCGTTGTAGGGGTCGCCGCGGAAGGTGTGGAACTCCCAGCGCACCTCGAATATCCCCTTGAGCCGCTCGGCGGCCTCCCGGATGTAGGCGACCAGGTCCTCGGCGATCTCGTCGGTCGTCTCCGCCACCGGCGCCCCGAGCGCGGCCCCGGCCGCGAGCACCGGCTGCACGTACACCACGGCCAGCAGCGCGTGCTGCCGCCGGGCCAGTCCGCCCGCGTACGCGGCCGCTCGCAGCGAGGAGTCGGAACCGTCCACCCCGACCACGATGACCTTGGGTCCGTCCGTGCCCCGCTCGAACTGATGCGCGTGCTGTTCGTGCTGCTCCGTCACATCCCGAGGTTATCGGAACCTGCGCTTCCAGCCGAGGCCCGGCCCAACTCGACGGGCGAGCGGCGCCGGCCCTTCCTAGAGTCGGAACCATGACTGCCGCCGCCGATCCGTCCGCACGGAGGGATGCCACGGGCCCGATACGCCCGCCCGCCGCCGGACGCCTCGGCTGGGTGCCCGAGGCCTGCGCGACCGTCCTCGCCGCCCTCGCCCTGCTGTGCGCCCTGCTCGCGTTCGTCGCCCCGCTGCGCCGCGTCCTGCGCCCGGTCGTCCGCACCCTCGACCTGCTCCTCATCCCCATCAGCGCCAATCTCGCCTACGCGGTGTTCCTGTTCCTGCTGGCCGCCGCCACCGCGGCCCGCAAGAAGGTCGCCTGGTGGCTGGTCGTCGTCTACCTGGGCCTGCTGGTCCTCACCGACCTCCTCGGTGTGGCCCTCGGCCAGTACCTGCAGTCGGTGCCGTCCCTGGTGCTGTGCGCCCTGCTGCTGCTCCTGCTGGTGGTGGCCCGCAAGGAGTTCTACGCCGCCTCCCGCCGCGCTGCCGTGTGGCGGGCGCTGGGCGTGCTGCTGGCCGGGCTCGTCGTGGCGATCCTGGCCGGCTGGGGCCTGGTCTCGCTCTTCCCGGGCACCCTTCCGCAGGGCCAGCACCTGGCCTGGGCGGCCGACCGGGTCTGCGGCGGGCTGGTGGCCAACAGCGCCTTCGACGGCCGCCCCCCGCGCCAGGTCACCTTTCTGCTCGGTCTGTTCGGCGCGCTCGCCCTGCTGAACGCCGCCGCCACCCTGTTCCGTTCACAGCGCCTGGAAGCGGCCCTGCACGACGACGAGGAGGCCCGGATCCGTGCCCTGCTGGGTGCCTACGGCGAACGGGACTCGCTCGGCTACTTCGCCACCCGCCGCGACAAGGCCGTCGTCTTCTCCTCCAGCGGCAAGGCCGCCGTCACCTACCGCGTCGAGGCCGGCGTGTGCCTGGCCAGCGGCGATCCCGTCGGCGACCCCGAGGCCTGGCCGCACGCCATCGCCGCCTGGCTGGAGGTGGCCCGCCGCCACGCCTGGGCACCCGCGGTGATGGGCGCCTCCGAGGACGGCGCCCGCGCCTACGCCCGGGCCGGACTCGGCGCCCTCCAGCTCGGCGACGAGGCCATCCTGCACGTGCCCGGATTCGACCTCGACGGCCGGGAGATGCGCGTCACCCGGCAGGCCGTGCACCGCGTCCGCCGCACCGGCGCCACGACCCGCATCCGCCGGCACGCCGCCCTCACCGACCGGGAGATGGAGGAGATCGTCGACAAGGCGGACGCCTGGCGGGACACCGAGACCGAACGCGGCTTCTCCATGGCCCTGGACCGGCTCGGGGACCCCGCCGACGGCGACTGCCTGCTGGTGGAGGCCCTCGGCGAGGACGGCCGGCTGCTCGCCCTGCTCTCCTTCGTGCCCTGGGGCCGCGACGGCGTCTCCCTGGACCTGATGCGCCGTGACCGCGCCGCACCCAACGGGGTCATGGAGTTCATGGTCGCCGAACTGTGCGCGGCCGCTCCGAAACTGGGGGTGCGCAGGATCTCGCTGAACTTCGCCGTCTTCCGCTCCGTCTTCGAGGAGGGCGCCCGCATCGGCGCCGGACCCGTCCTCAGACTCTGGCGCCGGCTGCTGCTGTTCTTCTCCCGCTGGTGGCAGCTGGAGGCCCTGTACCGCTCCAACGCCAAGTACCGCCCGGAGTGGTATCCGCGCTTCATCTGCTACGGAGAGACCGCCTCCCTCGCCCGCATCGGCCTCGCCTCCGGCATCGCCGAGGGATTCGTCTCCGTACCGTCCCTGCGCAAACTCTGGGGAAAGGGGCACCCGAAGACGGGGCAGCGGCCCGCCACCACCGAGGGCCTGCCCTCCCTGACGGCGCTCGGCCTCGATGGAGGGGACGAGGCCGGGACCGTCGCCCCGGGCGCGGGCCTGTCCGACCAGGTCCGCGTCCGGCACCGCACGCTCGACCGCCTGCGCGCCACGGGCACCGACCCGTACCCGGTCGGCGTGCCCGCCCCCACCCACGCCCTCGCCGGCATTCCGCAGGGCCAGGACGTCACCGTGGCCGGCCGCATCATGCTGGTCCGCGACTTCGGCGGCATCGTCTTCGTGGTCCTGCGGGACTGGTCCGGGGACCACCAACTGGCCCTCACCCGCGAGGGCTCCGGGGCCGCCCTCGACCGCTTCCGGGACGGCACCGACATCGGCGACCAGATCACCGCCACCGGCCGTGCGGGCCTCAGCGACAAGGGCGAGCCCACCGTCTTCGTCACCTCCTGGCAACTGACCGGCAAGTGCCTGCGCCCGCTGCCCGACAAGCACCGCGGCCTCGCCGACCCGGAGGCCAAGGTCCGCCGCCGCTACCTCGACCTGGTCACCAGCCCCGACGCCCGCCAGGTGATCCGGGCGCGCTCCGCCGCCGTCCAGGCCCTGCGCCGGGGGCTGCTGGACCGCGGCTTCCTGGAGGTCGAGACCCCGATGCTCCAGCAGATCCACGGCGGCGCCAACGCCCGGCCCTTCACCACCCACATCAACGCCTACGACCTCGACCTCTACCTGCGCATCGCCCCCGAGCTGTACCTGAAACGGCTGTGCGTCGGCGGTCTGGAGAAGGTGTTCGAGCTGGGCCGCACCTTCCGCAACGAGGGCGTCTCCTACAAGCACAACCCCGAGTTCACCATGCTGGAGGCCTACCAGGCGTACGCCGACTACGACGTGATGCTCGACCTGACCCGCGAGCTGATCCAGGGCGCCGCGACCGCGGCCTTCGGCTCCCCGGTCGCCCGCAAGGACGGCCAGGAGTACGACATCTCGGGACAGTGGCCGGTGAAGACAGTCTACGGGGCGCTCTCCGAGGCACTCGACGAGGAGATCGGCCCCGGCACCGAGCTGCTCAGGCTGCACCGGCTGTGCGACCGGGCGGGGGTGCCGTACACCGCCGACGACGGCCCCGGTGACGTGGTCCTGGAGATGTACGAGCGGCTGGTCGAGGAACGGACCCAGCTGCCCACCTTCTACAAGGACTTCCCGACCGACGTCTCCCCGCTCACCCGGCAGCACCGCACCGACCCGCGACTCGCCGAACGCTGGGACCTCGTCGCCTTCGGCACCGAACTCGGCACCGCCTATTCCGAGCTGACCGACCCCGTCGAACAGCGCCGCCGGCTCACCGAACAGTCCCTGCTGGCCGCCGGCGGCGACCCCGAGGCCATGGAACTGGACGAGGACTTCCTCGACGCCCTCGAGTACGCGATGCCCCCGACCGGCGGACTCGGCATCGGCGTCGACCGGCTCGTCATGTTCCTCACCGGGCTGACCATCCGGGAGACCCTGCCGTTCCCGCTGGTGCGCCGTCGCTAGGACCTGGACCAAGACGCCCGGGGTTGGGCCGACCGGGTGTATTCCCGCTGCCGTGCCGGTGTCGCTGTGGTGCGCCGGAGGCCCGCCGGGCGACTGATGGGTCATGCAGAAGGATCAGTTGTTCACGCGGCGCCGGATGCTGCTTGCATCCATCGCCGCTCTGGGGGCCACGGGTACCGCGGGAATCGTCAGGACGGGCGGTGACGACAAGGCGCTCCGCGCCGCAGCACCCGCCGCCGGCCCACAGGTGCGTCAGCCGCTCAAGTCCTCCGTCTACCGTCTCCAGCCGCTCACCGGATACGGTCCGCCGCGCACCGGGCCACGCAGGCTCAAGGTGCGGCACGAGCCCATCCTGCGGATCTCGGGACGCGGTCGGCAGATGATGCTGACGTTCGACGACGGCCCGAACCCGGACTACACCCCGCACATCCTGGACACCCTCGCCGAGTACCACGTGCGGGCGATGTTCTTCGTGTGCGGGGCGTGCGTGGTCGGCAACAGGGAACTGCTGGCCCGGATGGCCGTCGAGGGACATGTCGTCGGCAACCACACGTGGACGCATCCGCTGCTGAGCACCCTCAGCCGCAAGGAGATCCGCTCCGAGATGAAGCGGACCAGCGAAGTCATCGAGGACGCCTACGGTGAGCGCCCCCAGTGGTTCCGCGCACCGTACGGTGCCTGGAACCGCGCGGCCTACCAGATCGGCGCCGAGCTGGGCATGGAGCCGATGGCCTACACCCTGGACACCGGCGACTGGACGGAACCCGGCACGAGGACCGTCGTCGACCGGGTGGAGAGCGGAGCCGCCCCCGGGGTCGTGGTGCTTTCCCACGACGGCGGGGGCGACCGTTCACAGAGCGTCCGCGCGATCCGCGCATATCTGCCCCGTCTGCTCGACTCCGGCTATCAGCTCACCGTGCCGCGCCGCCGTTTCGCGTAAGGGCGCTTTCGCCCGCCCGGTGACGGCGGTTCATCCGACCGCGACCAGGCGGGCGAAGACGACGACATTCCCGTCGTATCCGTTCTGCTTCGAGAAACCACCGCCGCAGGTGATCACCCGCAGTTCCGGCGTGCCCTTCGAGCCGTAGACCCGGTCGCTCGGGAAACTGTTCTTCGCGAAGACCTCGACGCCGTAGATCTCGAACATCGCGGTCCTTCCGTCCTTGCGCAGGACGTCGACCCGCTTTCCCTTGTCCAGGGACCCGAGTCCGAAGAACACGGCAGGCCCCTTCTTGTTGTCGACGTGCCCGACGATGACCGCGGTGCCCTTCTCCCCGGGGGAGACCGCACCGGTGAACCAGCCCGCCAGGTTGGGGTCGTCCGGCGGCGGGGCGCCGACCCAGCCCTTGGAGTCCAGGCCGACGGCCGTGACCGGTGCGTCGACCTGGATCGCGGGGATCCGGATCCTGTCGGCCGCGGAGAACGGCAGCGCGACGGCGGGCGCGAACGTGCTCGGGGTGTCCCGGGTGTCCCGGGTGTCCCGGGTGTCCGGGGCCGCCGCCGACGCGGGCTGCGGCGGCCCGACGTCGAATTCGCCCGACCCGTTTCGCATGAGCGCCAGGCCGGTCAGCAGAACGAGCGCTATCACGCCCCATGGGGCGCGCTTACGCCGCCGCTCCTCCTCTTCGGCCAGTTCGGCCAGCTCGGACGCAGACATGTGCCATCCCCTCTCGACGCGGCCCTTACCACGTCCCTCGCGCTTGGGAAAACGCTAAGTCCCTCGCGAGCGGTGGGCGACGGGACGGCGGGCGAACGGGTGGCCCGTCACCCCGTTGGTGAGCCATCCGAGTTGCAGCAGAAAGGAATTTTCTGACGGTCCGTGACCTGCGGCAATATCCGATTGTGTGGTTTTCTCTCGGCGTGTCAGATCACCAGGACGGACCATTCTCGACATGCGGGCGTGTTCCGGGCGTCTGAGGGTCTTGTCGGGAGGCGCTTTCTCGCCGATAGACCGGGGACGGGCCCCGGGGCGTCTCCCGCGGAGGATCACATGCGAAATCAACGTGCCCTGGCGGCCGCGAGTGCAGCGGTCGCCGTGCTCGGGCTCGCCGCTCCTGTGGCCGTCGCTGACGGCATGGGCAACGGGGGCGGCCCGTCCGACAACTCCAACACCTACGTCCAGCCAGGCACCGGAAACGTCGGGAGCGGAGTCGGCGGAGTCGGCGGAGTCGTGATCGGCGGAGTCGGGAACGGACTCGGCAACGGGTTCGGGAACGGATTCGGCAACGGCAATCCCTGCCGGAACGACAACTTCGGCCAGGGGAACAATTTCGGTCAGGGAAATAACAACAACAACAACTTCTGCCGGAACGACAACTTCGGCGGCCATGGCGACGGCAACCCGCGCAACATCGTCGTCTCGCCCAGCGTGGTCGCCGCCGGCGGACGCGTCACCGTCAGTGTGGACGGCTGCCGCGGTGGCACGGCGTTCTCGCGCGCCTTCCTCCGCTCCGTCGAGCTGAGGCCGGACGGGGACGACACCTCGCGAGGCGTCGCGACGGTCGACAGCGACGCCCGCTCCGGCCGCTACGACGTCACGGTCAACTGCAACGGCCGTAACCTGACCCGCCCGGGGGCCTTCGCCGTCCTCGGCGCCGTCCAGGGCGGTATCGGCGGCAGCATCACCAGCGGTGCCACGCCGGCCGACATGGCCATCGGTGGCGGACTGGTGGCCGCGGCGGTGATCGGGGGCGGTGTCTTCTGGCTGCGTCGTCGGCACGAGAAGCGGATCTGACCGGCGCCCCGGAACCCTCTCACCGGAGCACGGGGCACGTGGTCAGGCCTTCGCCCCGATCCCTGGCGGGAACCGGGGCGAAGGCCTGCGGACGAGGTGCGGCCGTTCTGGCGCGCACGGGGCACGATGCCGCGGCTATCCCTTGATGTTCGGGAACAGGTTCAGGAACGGCCCGGCGTTCGCCGCGATGCCCCGGCTGTAGGGGGCGTCGAAGTCCCAGATGAGGAAGAGCATGAAGGCGATGGTCGCGGAGAACAGCCCGGCCAGGATCAGCTCGCGCCGGGTGCGCTGGATCTGCAGCGCGAAGACCATGCCGATGGTGATGAACGCCCCGGCGAGCAGCCCGAACCACACCACGTGCGGCATCGTCGCCCCGGTCGAGTCGGCGCGCGCGTTGCGCGCCTGGTCGGCGGCGGCCATCTGGTCCAGCACCGGCTGGTAGGCCTGCGCCTCGAAGTCGTTCTTCGGCCGGTAGTCCGTGACGTCGTGGCGAATCCGCGCCAGCAGGTCGGCACCGTACGAGGTGACATGCTCGTGGTCGGTCATCGCCTTCCACTCGGTCGTCACGACGTGTCCGACATAGGCGTTGACGTCGTCCCGAATACGGTCACGGACGTCCGGCGGATAGACCCGCACGCGTTCGGAGATCTCGTGCAGCGCCTGGGCCTCGGCCTGCACATGGTCCTCGGCGGCGCTGCGTGCCTCCCACACGCCCGCGATGGCCAGGCCCAGGACGATGGCGTACACGACGCCGATCCACATCGTCATGTACTCGATGACGTCCGGGGTCTCGCTGGGGTCCTCGTTCTCGGGAGCCCTCTTGTGCCGTACGACGGTGATGACGACCACCACGGCACAGGCCCCCAGCATCGCGAGGACGAGAACAAGCCAATCCGACAACAGGTGCCTCCTGAAGTGAGCCGCCGGCGCGTCAGCGCGGGCGCAGCGCCGCGACCGCGACGATCGCGGGAACGGTGATGAGCAGGACGTAGGTGACCGGCGAGGTGTGCTCGGGTGCGGTGTGGCTGGTGGGCCTGGGGTGGTAGGCCGGGTAGCTCACCGGGGGCGCGGGCCGCGGCCGGGCCTTGGGCGCCGGGGTGGGCTTCGGCTTCGGCTTCGGTGCGGGCGGCGGAGTCGGCGTGGGGACCGGCCGGGGCGCCGGTGGTGCCGGGGCGGGCGGCCGCGGTTTCGGCGGAGCTTTCGGCGGGGGCGTCGGCCGTGGCTTGGGCGACGGCTTCGGCGGCGGTGCGGGGGTCGGCGTAGGGATGGGCGTCGGAGCCGGGGTGGGTGTGGGCGTCGGCGTGGGAGTGGGCGTCGGCGGCGTGGGCTTCGGGCACGGCGGGGGCGTCGGCCAGCGGTATGCGTCTCCCGCCATGGCCACGGCCACCGCGCCGTCCGGGCCCGCCGAGGCGGACGCACAGGCGTCGGCCGACGCTGTCCCGACCGGGCAGCCCACCAGGGTCCAGGTCAGTGCCACCAGGGCCAACACCCGGGTGGCGGGCGCACATCGGGTCACTTCGGGTCCATGCACGACGGAGATCATGAGGCCCGGAGCGCGTTCGTACTCCGGAGTGTGCCGGGATTGATCCGAAGGGGGGACAAAAGGCGATCAATGGTTTGACGGATCGAAGTGACCTGAGTGACCGATATGTACACTCGTGCGACCCCGCGGATCCGGACGTGCCACAGGTTCCGGAAAGATTTTCGCGCCTCCGTTGAACACTCCTGCCCCTCCGCTGCGTACCCATGGCCGTGCGGCGGCTTCAGCAAGGCGCTGCAACATTCAGGCGATATTGGGGAGTTGACGATGAAGACCTCCTGGCGGACCGCCTCACTGGTGGCCACAGCCGCTTCGGTGCTGGCGCTGACGACGGCGTGCGGTCAGGACAACACCACGACCCCGGCGTCGGCGGCCCAGAACGTGGGGGCCACGGCCGCGGCGGGTGACTACGGCAACCCGGGCACGGGTGCCGGTACGGGCACCGCTGCGGGCAACGGATACGGTGCCGACGGCAATCAGAGTTCCGGCTCCCCGAGTCCGGCCGCCCCCGCGGGCAAGCTGACCGTGGCCAGCAACCCCGATCTGGGCAGTGTGCTGACGGACGGCTCGGGCCTCACCCTCTACCGGTTCGACAAGGACACCGCCAATCCGCCCAAGTCGAACTGTGACGGCGACTGCGCCACCACCTGGCCGCCGGTGCCCGCCGACGACGCCTCCGCGGGCGCCGGCATCGACAAGGCGCTCCTCGGCGAGGTCACCCGCGCCGACGGCACCAAGCAGCTGACCGTCGGCGGCTGGCCCGCCTACCGGTACGCCAAGGACGTCAACTCCGGTGACGTCAACGGCCAGGGCGTGGGCGGCAAGTGGTTCGCGCTCGCTCCCGACGGCAAGAAGGCCTCCACGTCCGCGCTGCCCGGTCTGTCCGTCCGCAAGGACCCCAAGCTGGGCGACGTCGTGGTGGACAAGAACGGCATGACGGTCTACCGCTTCATGAAGGACCAGGCCTGGCCCAAGTCCGTCTCGAACTGCACCGGCGCCTGCCTGGAGAAGTGGCCCGCCGTAGGCCCGGTCGGCGCCGACGACACCAAGGGCGTGAAGAAGAAGGGCCTCATGCCGTTCACCCGTCCCGACGGGGAGAAGCAGATGACGGTGAACTGCTGGCCGATCTACACCTTCGCCGGTGACAAGGCCCCCGGTGACACCAACGGTCAGGGCGTGGGCGGCACTTGGTACGCCGTCTCGCCCGACGGCAAGCCGGTCGGCGCGCCGGGCAAGTAGGAGATCACCTCCCCAGGGTCGATCACCCCGCCCGCCGGCGCCCGACCGAAGGTCCGCCCCCTCCGCACCGCACGGAGGGGGCGGACCGTTGTCGTGCGGACCGTCGAGTCGTCCGGACTCTTCCGTCATGCCGGGACAGCCATTACGGAGCGGGGTCGCATGGGCACTTGCCGCAGGCAGTGACCGGGAACGGACGGTCAATTTCCGGTTCGGGTCGCCCGTTTGGCGGGCGATCAGTAGCCTCAGCTCGAACACCGGATCGCCTGCATCTGTCGCCTACGCCATGGAGAGATACATGGAGCGTCCCGCCTGGGCCCCACGGAGCATCGACATCTCGGTGCCGAGCGTTTCGCGTATCTACGACTTCTACCTGGGCGGTTCGCACAACTTCGAGGTCGACCGGGAGGCGGCCCGCAAGGCCATGGAGTTCATGCCGGGCCTGCCGAAGATCATGCAGGCGAACCGGGCGTTCATGCGCCGGGCCGTGCGTTTCGCGGCCGAGGCGGGCATCACCCAGTTCCTCGACATCGGCTCCGGCATCCCGACCTTCGGCAGCGTCCACGAGGTGGCCCAGGCGGCGGCACCGGGCGCCCGTGTCGTCTACGTCGACCACGATCCGGTGGCGGTGGCACACAGCCAGGCGGTGCTGGCGGGCAACGACGGGGCCGACGTGATCGCCGCGGACCTGCGCAAGCCCCAGGAAATCCTCTCCAGCCCCCAACTGGAGCGCCTCATCGACCTGAACCGGCCGGTGGCCCTGCTCCTCGTTGCCATACTGCACTTCGTGGAAGACGCGGACGACCCCTACAGTGCGGTGGCCGAGCTGCGCGAGGCGCTCGCGCCCGGCAGCCTGCTGATCCTCACCCATGCCTCGTACGAGGGAATCCCGTTGCCACCGGAGCGGGCCGGGGGTGCGGTGGACGTATACAAGGACATTCGCAACCCGCTGATCATGCGCTCGCGCGACGAGATCGCGCGGTTCTTCGAGGGGTACGACATGGTGGAACCCGGACTGGTGCCGATGCCGCACTGGCGGCCGGAGTCTGCACCGGAGGACGAGGATCCGTATGCCTTCTCCGGATTCGCCGGCGTGGGGCGCACGGCGTGAGCGCGGAGCCGGACGGGCCGGAGGACAGACTGCGCCGGCTGACGACGATCTGGAGCCGGGCGGTCTTCCCGGTCACCTCCACGTCGCTGACCCGTGCGGAACTCGCGGAGCAACTGCACCCGCTCGCATGCCGGTTGAGCGAGCAGTTGCGGGCCCGCAGCTTCGACGCCGAGGCGGCCAAGGCGGTCGGCGCCGCGCTCGTCGAGGCGCACTGCACCGATCCCGAGACGCTCACCCGCACCCTGGACTGCGTAGACGCCTATCTGGTCCTCTACTGCGGCGAGGACGGCCCGCAGGACGAACTGCGCATGCGGTCCTCGCGGTTGCAGCACGCGATGGCCGCCGGGTACGCGCAGGCGCTGCGCGAGCGCACCCTCGCCGAACAAGAGGCGATCGCCCAGGCGGCGTTGCAGGCCCAGGGCGTGGTGGCGCAGGCGCTGCACGCCAGCGAGGCCCGCTTCCGTGCGGTCTTCGAAGGCGCCGCCATAGGCATCGGCATCGCCGACCTGGACGGGAACGTGCTCCAGGTCAACGAGGCGCTGCTGCGCATGTTCGGCGGCTCCGAGCCGTCCGTGCGCGGCCGCAACGTCATGGAGTGGACGCACCCCGAGGACGCCCCCCAGACCTGGCGGCTCTACGACGAGCTGGTCCGCGGCGACCGCGAGCACTACCACGTCGAGAAGGCCTTCAACCGCCCCGACGGAACGGTCCTGTGGACCAACCTGACGGTCTCCCTGCTGCGCGACGCCGACGGCAACCCGCAGTACCAGCTCGCCCTCATGGAGGACACCACCGAGCGGCGCCTGCTCAACCTCCGGCTGCGCTACGAGGCCACGCACGACGCGCTCACCGGTCTGCCCAACCGCACCCTGTTCTTCGAACGCCTGGAGAAGGTGCTCGGCGCGGGCACGGGACAGCGGTTCGGCCTGTGCTATCTCGACCTGGACGGCTTCAAGACCATCAACGACAGCCTCGGCCACGCGGCCGGCGACCGGCTGCTGGTGGAGGTCGCCGACCGGCTGCAGTCCTGCGCGACCGCGCCCGGCGAGATGGTCGCCCGGCTCGGCGGCGACGAGTTCGTGGCGCTGACCACCGGACCCGGCACCGAGCGCGAGGTCGACGAACTGGCCGAACGCATCATGAACGCGCTCATCAGCCCCATCAGCATCGACGGGCGTGACCTGCTGGTGCGCGGCAGCCTCGGCATCGTGGAGGGCCCGGCGAGCGAGCGCACCGCGGCGGAGGTCCTGCGCAGCGCGGACATCACCATGTACCGGGCCAAGTCGGCGGGCGGCAACCGCTCCGAACTGGCCGATCCGGAGGCCGACGCCCGCGCGATCACCCGGCACGGCCTCACCACCGCCCTGCCGACGGCCCTGGAACGCGGCGAGTTCTTCATCGAGTACCAGCCCCTGGTCCACCTCGGCGACGGCAGTGTCCGCGGTGCCGAGGCGCTCGTCCGCTGGCTGCATCCGCAGCACGGTGTCCTCGGCCCCGACCGTTTCATCCCGCTCGCCGAGCACACGGGCCTGATCGTCCCGCTCGGCCGCTGGGTCCTGGAGGAGTCCATCCGGCAGGCCCGCGAATGGCGAGAACGGTACGGCGAAAAGACGCCCGCGGGCCCCCTGCGCATCAACGTCAACCTCTCCCCGTGCCAGCTCAGCCATCCCGGCCTGGTCCAGGACACGGTGGACATCCTCGAACGGACGGGCGTCACTCCGGACGCCCTCTGCCTCGAGGTCACCGAGTCGGCGCTGATCGGCGCCGACGACGACCTCCTCAAGCCCCTGCGACGGCTCGCCGAGATGGGCGTCGACATCGCCCTCGACGACTTCGGCACGGGCTACTCCAACCTCGCCAACCTGCGCCGCCTCCCGGTGAGCATCCTCAAACTGGACCGCTCGTTCACCCAGGGCATGCAGCAGTTCCCGGCCGACCCCGTCGACCTGAAGATCGTCGAGGGCATCGTCTCCCTGGCGCACAGCCTCGACCTCGCGGTCACCGTCGAGGGCGTGGAAACCGGCGCCCAGGCCGAACAACTCCGGATACTGGGCTGCGACACGGCCCAGGGCTGGTACTACGCCAGGCCGGGCCCACCGGAGCGGCTGCACGACCTGGCGCTGGTGGACGCGACGGGCTGAGCCGACGCCGCGGGGGTGTGGGGGGGGCGCACAGCCCCCCACAAAGGGGCGCGGGGAACTGCGCGACCAGCCGCAGCGCACCCGCACCCCCGAACGGCGTCGGCGGGGCAGTCGCACCGAGCACCGGCCCCTCACCGCTCCAGCAGCATCCGCTGCAGCTCGCGAGCGGCCCGAGGCGGAGCCACATCGCTCCGGTGGGCCAGCGCAATGGTCCGATGCAGCCCCGGCCGGGCCAACGGAGTGACCCGCAGTCCCCGTCCGGCCCGGGTGGCCACCATCCGCGGCACCACAGCCATCCCCAGCCCTGCCCGCACGAACCCCAACACCGCGTCCATCTCGCCCCCTTCCACCGCGAAATCCGGCTCGAAGCCCTCCGCCCGGCACGCGGCGACGGTCAACTCCCTGAGGTCGTAGCCGTGCCGGAACATCACCAGACGCTCGCCCTCCAGGTCCGCGATGCGCACGACCCGCCCGCCCTCACCCGAGATGCCCGGCGCCGGCACCTCCGGTGAGGACACCACCACGAGATCCTCGCGCAGCAGCTCCACCGTGGTCAGGGCCGGCGCGGGCGTCGGCAGCGGCAGCACGACCAGGGCGAGGTCGAGAGCGCCCCGGGCCAGCTCCCGCACCAGGTCGTGCGAGCCGCCCTCCTCGATCAGCAGCTGGATGCCCGGGTAGCGGTCGTGGAAGGCGCGCAGGACGTCCGGCAGCAGGCCCGTGCAGAGGCTCGGCGTGGCGCCGAGGCGCACCCGCCCCCGGCGCAGCTGCACCAACTCCTGCACCTCGTGCCGGGCGGTGTCCGCGTCCGCGAGGATCCGCCGGGCCAGCGGCAGCAGCGCCTCGCCCGCGTCGGTCAGGGTGATGTTGCCCCGGGCGCGCAGGAACAGGTCGGCGCCCAGCTCCCGCTCCAGCGCCTTGATCTGCTGCGACAGCGACGGCTGGGCGACATGGACCAGCTCGGCGGCCCGGGTGAAGTGCCGGGTCTCGGCGACGGCCACGAAGTACTGGAGTTGCTGGAACTGCATTCTGCCAGGATAGTCCTTGCCTATGGAAACGAGCCGGACCATGTCTTGGACCGATCGGGTCTCCCGGCCCTAGCGTGCTGTGCCATGGCTCTGGCAACGCGGACGGACCGACGGCCGTCCTTGGCGCGCACCGTGTGGGACAGCTCCGTCGGCAAGAAGACGGTGATGGCCGTCAGCGGCGTGATCATGCTGCTGTACCTGGTCGCCCACATGATCGGGAACCTGAAGATCTACTTCGGGGCGGGCGAGTTCAACCACTACGCCCACTGGCTGCGCACGGTCGGTGAACCGTTCATGCACTACGAGTGGACGCTGTGGCTCATCCGCGTCGTCCTGGTCGTCGCCGTGGTCGCCCACGCCACGTCCGCCTACCAGCTCAGCCGCCGCGACATCAAGGCACGCCCCAGCAAGTACGTGCACAAGAAGCCACGGGCGAGCTATGCCACGCGGACCATGCGCTGGGGCGGGATCATCCTCGGCCTGTTCATCGTCTGGCACCTCCTGGACCTGACCACCGGCACCGTGCACCCCGGCGGCTTCCAGGAGGGCCACCCGTACCAGAACGTGGTGGACACCTTCTCCACCTGGTACGGCAACGTCATCTACATCGTGGCGATGCTCGCGCTCGGCCTGCACATCCGGCACGGCTTCTGGAGCGCCGCCCAGACCCTCGGCGTCGGCAGCCGTGCCCGGGACCGCGCCCTGAAGAGCGTCGCCGACGTCCTCGCGCTGCTGCTCACGGCCGGCTTCATCGCCGTACCCGTGGGCGTCATGACCGGAGTGGTGAGCTGACCATGACCTACACCGACTTTGCGACCGGGGACCCGGCCGTCGACCGCAAGGCACCGTCCGGGCCGATCCACGAGCGCTGGGACAAGCGCCGCTTCGAGGCCAAGCTGGTCAATCCCGCCAACCGCCGCAAGCACACCGTGATCGTGGTCGGCACCGGCCTGGCCGGCGGCGCCGCGGGCGCCACGCTCGCCGAACAGGGCTACCACGTCGTCCAGTTCTGCTACCAGGACTCCCCGCGCCGCGCCCACTCGATCGCCGCGCAGGGCGGCATCAACGCGGCGAAGAACTACCGCAACGACGGCGACTCGATCCACCGGCTCTTCTACGACACCGTCAAGGGCGGTGACTTCCGGGCCCGCGAGTCCAATGTGCACCGGCTCGCGCAGATCTCCGTGGAGATCATCGACCAGTGCGTGGCACAGGGTGTGCCCTTCGCCCGCGAGTACGGCGGTCTGCTCGACACCCGCTCCTTCGGCGGAGTCCAGGTCTCCCGCACGTTCTACGCCCGCGGCCAGACGGGGCAACAGCTGCTGCTGGGCGCCTACCAGGCGCTGTCCCGGCAGATCGCCGCGGGCAACGTGGAGATGCACCCGCGCACCGAGATGCTGGACCTGATCGTGGTGGACGGCCGGGCGCGCGGGATCGTGGCCCGGGACCTGATCACCGGGAAGATCTCCACCTGCTTCGCGGACGCCGTCGTCCTCGCGAGCGGCGGCTACGGCAACGTCTTCTACCTGTCCACGAACGCGATGAACTCCAACGCGACCGCCATCTGGCGGGCGCACCGGCGGGGCGCCCACTTCGCCAACCCCTGCTTCACCCAGATCCACCCGACCTGCATACCGCGCACCGGCGACCACCAGTCCAAGCTCACCCTGATGAGCGAGTCGCTGCGCAACGACGGCCGGATCTGGGTGCCCAAGGCCAAGGGTGACGACCGCCCGCCGAACCGGATCCCCGAGGACGAGCGCGACTACTACCTGGAGCGCATCTACCCCGCATTCGGCAACCTGGTCCCGCGCGACATCGCCTCCCGCGCCGCGAAGAACGTCTGCGACGAGGGCAGGGGGGTCGGCCCCGGCGGGCAGGGCGTCTACCTGGACTTCGCCGACGCGATCCAGCGGATGGGCCGGGGGGCCGTCGAGGCGAAGTACGGCAACCTCTTCGACATGTACCAGCGGATCACCGACGAGGATCCGTACGAGGTGCCGATGCGGATCTATCCGGCCGTGCACTACACGATGGGCGGCCTGTGGGTCGACTACGACCTGCAGACCACCGTCCCGGGCCTGTTCGCCGTCGGCGAGGCCAACTTCTCCGACCACGGAGCCAACCGCCTCGGCGCGTCCGCGCTGATGCAGGGTCTGGCCGACGGCTACTTCGTGCTGCCGGCCACCATCAACGACTACCTGGCGCGCCACCCGCACCAGGACCCGGTGACCGCCGCACACCCGGTGGTCCAGGAGGCGCTGGCCGAGACGGAGGACCGCGTCAACCTGCTCCTCGCCGTCGACGGCGACCGCACCCCCGACTCCTTCCACCGCGAACTCGGCGAACTGATGTGGGAGTTCTGCGGCATGGCCCGCACCGACTCCGGCCTGCGCAAGGCGCTGGAGCGCATCCCGCAGATCCGCGAGGAGTTCTGGCGGCGCATCAAGGTGCCCGGCACCGGCGAGGAGTTCAACCAGTCGCTGGAGAAGGCCAACCGCATCGTCGACTACCTGGAGCTGGCCGAGCTGATGTGCCTCGACGCGCTGAACCGCTCCGAGTCCTGCGGCGGCCACTTCCGCGAGGAGTCCCAGACCCCGGACGGCGAGGCCGCCCGCAGGGACGACGAGTTCGCCTACGCGGCGGCCTGGGAGTTCACGGGTACGGGCGAGGCCCCGATCCTGCACAAGGAAGACCTGGTCTTCGAGTACGTCCACCCCACCCAGCGGAGCTACGCATGAAGCTCACCCTGCGCGTCTGGCGGCAGCAGAACGCCGACGCCGACGGCGCCATGTCCACGTACGAGGTGGACGGCATCTCCTCCGACATGTCCTTCCTGGAGATGCTCGACACCCTCAACGAGGAGCTCATCCTCAAGGGCGAGGACCCGGTCGCCTTCGACCACGACTGCCGCGAGGGCATCTGCGGCGCCTGCTCGCTCGTCATCAACGGCGACGCACACGGCCCGGAGCGCACCACCACCTGCCAGCTGCACATGCGGTCCTTCAAGGACGGCGACACGATCGACATCGAGCCGTGGCGGGCCTCCGCCTTCCCGGTGATCAAGGACCTGGTGGTCGACCGGTCCGCCTTCGACCGGATCATCCAGGCCGGCGGGTACGTCACCGCGCCGACCGGCGCCGCGCCCGAGGCGCATGCGACGCCGGTGCCGAAGCCGGATGCGGACTTCGCCTTCGAGCACGCCGAGTGCATCGGCTGCGGGGCGTGTGTCGCCGCCTGTCCGAACGGCGCGGCGATGCTGTTCACCTCCGCCAAGGTCAACCACCTGAACGTGCTGCCCCAGGGCGCGCCCGAGCGGGAGACGCGGGTGCTGGACATGGTGACGCAGATGGACGCGGAGGGCTTCGGCGGGTGCACGCTGACCGGTGAGTGCGCGACCGCGTGCCCGAAGGGCATTCCGCTGGTGTCCATCACGAGCATGAACAAGGAGTGGCTGCGGGCCACCCGTAAGGCGGCCAGGCGCTAGCCGTACGAAGAGACGTTCGCCGTAGAAGGCGGACGGGCGGGGCCGGGAGAGGTGCTCCTTCCGGCCCCGTCTGGTTTTCCGGCGGCTGCCTCACCCACGCCGTTCAACAAGCCCACACCCGCTCTCCGGCCCTCGGTCACGCGTAGGCCAACCGGCATCGGAAGAACAGGACAGGCAGCCCGGACCGACGGTCTGCCGTCCCCGCCGACCCCGGCCCGTGACCATGGAGAGAGCCATGACCGGCGTCACCACGCTCGACCGTCCTCCGCAGCCCGAGGCACCCACCCGCTACACCGTCACCCTCGCCCGTGACGAGGCCGACGTCCGCGCCGCACAGCGGCTGCGGCACGACGTCTTCGCCGGGGAGATGGGCGCCCTGCTGGCCACCCCGCAGCCGGGCCTCGACATCGACCCGTTCGACGCGTACTGCGACCACCTGCTGGTCAACGACACCGTGACCGGACAGGTCGTCGGCACCTACCGGCTGCTGCCGCCGGACCGGGCCGCGGTCGCCGGCCGGCTCTACTCGGAGGGCGAGTTCGACCTGGCCGCGCTCGACGGGATCCGGCCCGGCCTGGTCGAGGTCGGCCGCTCCTGCGTGCACCCCGACCACCGGGACGGTGCGGTCATCGGCCTGATCTGGGCCGGCATAGCCCGCTACATGGTCGACCGGGGCCACGAGTGGCTGGCCGGCTGCTGCTCCGTGCCGCTCGCCGACGGCGGCGTGCTCGCCACCGGCACCTGGGAGCGGGTGCGGGCCAAGCACCTGGCTCCCGAGGAGTTCCGGGTACGGCCGCTGCTGCCGTGGGTCCCGAACGCCGAGGTCCCGGCCGGGCACGCACCCGTTACCCCGCCCGCCCGCCCTGAACTGCCGGCCCTGCTGCGCGGCTACCTGCGCCTCGGTGCCTGGGTGTGCGGGGAGCCCGCGCACGACCCGGACTTCGGGGTCGCCGACATGTATGTGCTGCTGTCGATGCGCCGGGTCAACCCGCGCTATCTGAAGCACTTCCTCTCCCTCGTGCCGGCCTGATGAGCGTCTGGCTGCCCAGCGCGCCCTGCACCCCGGGCGCCTGTGTGGAGCCGGCCGCACCCGCAGTGGGCGTACCCCGCGCCGTGCTGCGGATCACCGCGGTCGCGGTCCTGGTGCTGGCCGGGATCGTGCTGTCCCCCCTCGGCTGGGGGTCCTCCCGCTTGCGGGGGAGGATCCCCGCCGAGTGGGTCAGGCGGTGGTGCCGGACGATCGTGCGGGCCATAGGGGTCCAGGTCCGCCTCACCGGCACCGCCGCACCGGCCGGCGGGCTGCTGCTGGTCGCCAACCACGTCTCGTGGCTGGACATCCCGCTGCTGGCCGCCGTACGCCCCGCCCGGATGCTCGCCAAGACCGAGATCCGGCAGTGGCCCGTGGCCGGGGCGCTGGCCGCGCGCGGCGGGGCGCTGTTCATCGAGCGCGACCGGCTGCGAGCCCTGCCCGACACGGTCGCCCGGATCGCGCACGCCATGACGGAGGGCGCGGCCGTGGTCGCCTTTCCCGAGGGCAGCACCTGGTGCGGCCGGGCGCACGGCCGCTTCCACCGAGCCGTCTTCCAGGCCGCACTGGACGCGGGCGTACCGGTGCAGCCGGTCAGGCTGCGCTATCTGCAGGACGGGGGAGAGGCCGCGAGCACCGCGGCCGCGTTCGTCGGCGAGGACACCCTGCTCGCCTCCCTGTGGCGGGTCGCCCGCGCGCGGAACCTGGTGGCCGAGGTGGACGTACGGCCGGCGATACCGCCCGGTGCCCAGCCCGACCGGCGTTCCCTCGCCCGGGCCGCTCAGCCGGTCCCCTCCGAGCCCGGCTGGACCCATGCCGTACTGGTGGAGCCGCAGGTCTCCCCGAGTCAGGGCATGACCCGCGCCAGATAGCGCGCCGTGGCGCTCCCCTCCGCCCGCGCCACCCGCTCGGGCGGTCCGGCCGCCACGACGCGCCCGCCCCGGTCGCCGCCGCCCGGGCCCAGGTCGATCACCCAGTCCGCCTCGGCGACCACCGTCATGTCGTGCTCGACCACGACGACCGTGTGCCCGGCGTCGACCAGCCCGTGCAGCCGGTCCATCAGCACCTCGACGTCGGCCGGATGCAGGCCGGTCGTGGGCTCGTCCAGCAGGTACAGGGTGTGGGCGCGGCGGCCGCGCTGCAGCTCGCTCGCCAGCTTGATCCGCTGGGCCTCCCCGCCGGACAGTTCGGTGGCGGGCTGGCCCAGTCGCAGATAGCCGAGGCCCACGTCCAAGAGCGTGCCCAGGCTGCGGGCGGCGGCCGGGGTGTCGGCGAAGAACCCGGCCGCGTCCTCGACCGTGAGGTCGAGGACCTCGGCGATGTTCCGCCCCCGGTACGACACCTGGAGGGTCTCGGGGTTGTAGCGGGCACCGCCGCAGTCCGGGCAGGGCGTGTACGTGCTCGGCAGGAACAGCAGCTCGACGCTCACGAACCCCTCGCCCTGGCAGGTCTCGCAGCGCCCTCCCGCCACGTTGAAGGAGAACCGTCCGACGCCGTACGCGCGCTCCTGCGCCTCGGCGGTGGCGGCGAACACCTTCCGCACCACGTCGAACAGGCCGGTGTAGGTGGCCAGGTTGGAGCGAGGGGTGCGCCCGATCGGCTTCTGGTCCACCCGGACCAGGCGGCCGACGCCGTCCAGGTCCTCCGTCAACGCGCCGATGAGCGTGGACTTCCCGGAGCCGGAGACACCGGTGACGGCGGTGAACGAGCCGAGCGGGAACTCGGCCCGCACCCCGCGCAGGTTGTGCCGGGTCACCGGACCCACTTTCAACCAGCCGCCCGGCTCGCGGACTTCGCGCGCCGGGCCCGGGGCCTCGTCGAAGAGGTACCGGGCCGTGGCCGACTCCTCGACCGAGGCCAGCTCGGCCACCGGGCCGCTGTACAGCACCCGCCCGCCGTGCTCGCCCGCGCCGGGACCGACGTCCACCAGCCAGTCGGCACCGCGCACCACCTCCAGATGGTGCTCGACCACGAACACCGAGTTCCCGGCCGCCTTGAGCCGGTCCAGTACCGCGAGCAGGGCCTCGGTGTCGGCCGGGTGCAGGCCGGCCGACGGCTCGTCCAGCACGTACACCACACCGAACAGCCCCGAGCGCAACTGGGTGGCGAGCCGGAGCCGTTGCAGTTCGCCCGCCGAGAGGGTGGGGGCGGCCCGGTCCAGGCTGAGATAGCCGAGGCCCAGCTCGACGACCGGAGCGATCCGGGACTTCAGGTCCTCGGTGAGGACACGGGCGGTCTCGGTGCTGCCGTGGAGCAGTCCGGCCAGGTCGGTCAGCGGCAGCGCGGCCAGCTCGGCGATGGTCCGGCCGCCGAAGGTCACCCTCAGCGCCTCGGGCCGCAGCCTGCTGCCGTCGCACACCGGACAGGGGGCACTGGTGAGGAAGCGTTCCGCCTTCGCCCGCAGGGTCGGGGACTTGGTGTCGGAGAACGTCTTCATCACGTACCGGCGGGCACTCATGTAGGTGCCCTGGTAAGGACGTTGGATCCGGTCGGCGTCCCGCACCGGGTGGACGGTGACCACCGGCTGCTCGTCCGTGAAGAGGATCCATTCCCGCTGCTCGGCGGGCAGCTCGCGCCAGGGCCGGTCCACGTCGTACCCGAGCGTGTCGAGGATGTCGCGCAGGTTCTTGCCCTGCCAGGCGCCCGGCCACGCGGCGATCGCACCGTCGCGGACGGACAGCGAGGGATCGGGGACCAGCAGCTCCTCGGTCGTGCGGTGCACCCGGCCGAGGCCGTGGCAGTGCGGGCAGGCGCCGGCCGCCGTGTTGGGGGAGAAGGCGTCCGAGTCGAGCCGCTCGGCGCCGGGCGGGTGGTCACCGGCGCGCGAGAACAGCATGCGCAGGGAGTTGGAGAGATTGGTGACCGTGCCCACCGAGGAGCGTGAGGTGGGGGCCGAGCGCCGCTGCTGGAGGGAGACCGCCGGCGGCAGGCCGGTGATCTCACCGACCTTGGGAGCCCCGACCTGGTGGATCAGTCTGCGTGCGTACGGCGCCACCGACTCGAAGTAGCGTCGCTGCGCCTCGGCGTACACGGTGCCGAACGCCAGGGACGACTTCCCCGAGCCGGAGACGCCGGTGAACACGGTCAGTACGTCCCGCGGAATGTCCACGTCGACGCCCTTGAGGTTGTGCTCG
Source organism: Streptomyces sp. NPDC101151 (assembly GCF_044768335.1). Lineage (NCBI taxonomy): Bacteria > Bacillati > Actinomycetota > Actinomycetes > Kitasatosporales > Streptomycetaceae > Streptomyces > Streptomyces sp. NPDC101151. The sequence goes on from NZ_JBIWPP010000003.1 coordinate 488,500, forward strand.
CGGGCGCCGCGTACACGGACGTAGGGGTCGTACCGATCATGGGGGCTGTGCATCGGGGGAAACTCCGTACGGGCCTGCCGGGGCGAGGACAAACCCCGCGATTCTAGCCCGCCCGGTCCCGGCTACGGATGCGGAGGGGTGTCCCGCTCCTGGCTTCCGAGCTCGTCCTTCAGCTTCTGCTGGGCCGTGTCGACCTGCGACTGGTACTTGTTCCCGGTCCGCTGGTCGACGTAGTCGCCGCCCTTGTCGATGCCCTTGCCGGCCATGTCCTCATGGCCCTTGAGCATGCCCTTGATCTTTTCCATGAAGGACATGGCTGCCCTCCTCGTCGCTTGAGGCTTGCACTCCCAGCCTCCCCGGTCCGGGCCGGGAGCGCATCTCGGGCCCGGCGGGGCGGCCTCCGGTGCGAGGATGCCCTGTTTGTGACAGTTTGGGTAGCCGAGCGCCGGCCATGGCCGACACGGACGCCTGCCCGCTTCCAGAAAGGCCCGCCCCATGAGCACCCCCGGTTTCGGTTTCGGACGCAGCCCGTTCGAGGAGTTCGACGAGCTGATGTCCCGCTTCTTCAGCAGCGGCGGCCCGGCGCCCGCCCGGCGGCCGCAGCGCGTCGACATCGGCAGTCTGCTGTCCGAACGGGCCCGGGACCTGGTGGCCGAGGCCAGGGACATCGCCGCCGTCGAGGGCAGCGAGGAACTCGACGCCAGGCACCTGCTCGCCGCCGCCACCCACAACGACTCCACCCGGCGCCTGCTGGCCGAGGCCGGAGCCGACCCCGACCGGATCCGCGAACAGCTCGGCACCGGCGCGAACGGCGGTGAGAAGACCGAACCGAACACCCTCACCCCCTCCGCCAAGCGCGCCCTGCTCGACGCCTACCAGATCTCCCGCGCCGAGGGAGCCTCGTACATCGGCCCAGGTCACATCCTGCGCGCGCTCGCCGCCAACCCGGAATCGGCGGCCGGTCAGGTGCTCGGCGACGGCGGCTGGGAACCGGCCCGGCTGCCCACCGAGGGTGCGGGCGAGCGGAAGAAGCCCAGCAGCACGCCGACCGTCGACGAGTACGGCCGCGACCTCACCGAGGACGCCCGGGACGGCCGCCTCGACCCGGTGATCGGACGCGACGACGAGGTCGAGCAGACCATCGAGGTCCTCTCCCGCCGCAGCAAGAACAACCCCGTCCTGATCGGCGACCCGGGTGTCGGCAAGACGGCCGTGGTCGAGGGCATCGCCCAGCGCATCGTGGCCGGGGACGTGCCCAAGACCCTCGAAGGCAAGCGGCTGGTCTCACTGGACCTGGCCGGAATGGTGGCCGGCACCAAGTACCGGGGCGAGTTCGAGGAGCGGCTGAAGAAAGTGCTGGAAGAGGTCCGCGAGCACGCGGACGAACTGGTGCTGTTCCTGGACGAGTTGCACACCGTCGTCGGGGCCGGAGGCGGCGGCGAGGGCGCCATGGACGCGGGCAACATGCTCAAGCCCGCCCTGGCCCGCGGCGAGTTGCACCTGATCGGCGCGACGACCGTGGACGAGTACCGCAGGCACGTCGAGAAGGACGCGGCCCTGGAGCGCCGCTTCGCACCCATCCTGGTCGGCGAGCCCACCGTGGACGACACCATCGAGATCCTGCGCGGCCTGCGCGACCGGTACGAGGCCCACCACCAGGTCCGCATCACCGACGAGGCGGTCGTCGCCGCGGCCGAGCTGTCCGACCGGTACATCACCTCCCGCTTCCTGCCCGACAAGGCCATCGACCTGATGGACCAGGCCGCCGCCCGGGTCCGGCTGCGCGCCAAGACCCCGCTCGCCGACACCCGTGAGATCGAGGACCGCATCGCCGCCCTGAACCGGGAGAAGGACCAGGCGGTCGCCGACGAGGAGTACGAGCGCGCCAAGGACCTGCGCGACAGGATCAAGGGTGCCGAGGCCGAGCTGGCGGGCGCGGGCAAGGCGGAGGAACACGCCCCGAAGGTCACCGCCGAGGACATCGCGCAGGTCGTCTCGCGCACCACCGGCATCCCGGTCTCGCAGCTCACCGAGGAGGAGCGCGAGCGGCTGATGAAACTGGAGGAGCACCTGCACGAGCGGGTCGTCGGCCAGGACGAGGCGATCACCGCCGTGGCCCGCGCCGTGCGCCGCGCCCGGGCCGGCATGAGCGACCCCGACCGGCCCGTCGGCAGCTTCCTCTTCCTCGGCCCGACCGGCGTCGGCAAGACCGAACTGGCCCGTGCCCTCGCCGCCGCCCTCTTCGGGGACGAGAGCCGGATGATCCGGCTGGACATGAGCGAGTTCCAGGAGCGGCACACCGTCTCCCGCCTGGTCGGGGCCCCTCCCGGATACGTGGGCCACGAGGAGGCGGGCCAGCTCACCGAGGCGGTCCGCAGGCAGCCGTACGCCGTGCTGCTGCTGGACGAGGTGGAGAAGGCGCACCCGGACGTCTTCAACACCCTGCTGCAGCTCCTGGACGACGGTCGGCTCACCGACTCCCAGGGCCGCACGGTCGACTTCAAGAACACCGTCGTCATCATGACGTCGAACATCGGAGCCGACCGCATCCTGGCCGCCGGCACCGAGGACTACGCCAAGGTCCGCGACGCCGTCATGCCCGCCCTCCAGCAGCACTTCCGGCCCGAGTTCCTCAACCGCATCGACGAGATCATCGTCTTCCGCGGCCTGGACCGCACCCAGCTGCGCCAGATCGTCGATCTGCTGCTGGAGCACACCCGGCGCCGCCTGCACGCCCAGGACGTCACGATGGAGGTCACCGACGCGGCCGCCGGCCTGCTCGCGAACGTCGGCCACCAGCCCGACTTCGGCGCCCGGCCGCTGCGCCGCACCATCCAGCGCGAGGTGGACGACCGCCTCGCCGACATGCTGCTGTCCGGGCAGCTCGAAGCGGGCGACCACGCGGTGGTCGACGCGGCGGACGGCACCATCGTGATCCGTGCGGACAAGCCGGCCGACGTGGAGGGCTGAGCGCTCAGCCGCGCGGCGCGAACAGCCGGGCGAGGCGCCGGTGGGAGTCCAGCAGCGCCGTACGGTCGTACGTGCTCGTGGTGACGAGGACCTCGTCGGCGCCCGACTCCTTCAGGACCGTCTCCAGCTCGTGGGCGACCTGGTCCCCGGTGCCGGCGACATGGCCGGCGAGACCGGACTCGTAGAGGTCCCGTTCCTTCGCGGTCATGCTGCGGGCCAGGATCTCCTCGGCCGGGGCCAGGGGCGGGAAGGTGCCGTGGGTCCGCGAGTGCGCCATGGCCCAGGCCTCCGGGACCAGCAGCCGCCGCGCGGCTTCCGGGGTCCCGGCGACCGCCACAGTGCCGGAGATCACCACGTACGGCTCGGGCGCCCAGGGGGAGGGGCGGAACAGGGAGCGGTACTGGTCGATGCCGCGCAGCATCCTCTCGCGCCCCCGCAGGTCGCCGATGACCATCGGCAGGCCGGCCCGGGCCGCGATCCGCGCTCCCTCGCCCATGGCCAGCACGAACGGCGGCACCCCGAGGCCCTCCGCCGGACGGGCGTGCACCCCCGTCGGCGAGGTCCCCGCGAACCAGCCGAGCAGCTCGTCGAGCTGTGCAGCGAAGTCGTCGGCGTCGTCCTTGTCCCGCCCGAGGGCCTTGCGCACCCCGTCCGTGAAGCCCACGGAACGGCCGAGCCCCATGTCGATGCGCCCCGGGAAGAGCGACTCCAGCACGCCGAACTGCTCGGCCACCACGAGGGGTCGGTGGTTGGGCAGCATGACCCCGCCGGTGCCGACCCGGATCGTGCGGGTCGCGGCGGCCACCGCCGCGGCGAGCACGGTCGGCGCCGACCCGGCGACCCCGGGCACACCGTGGTGCTCCGACACCCAGAAGCGGTGGTAGCCGAGTTCCTCCGCCTCCCGCGCCAGCGCGACGGTCTCCCGCAGCGCCTCGGCGGGCGGGTGGCCCTCGCGGGTGCGGGAACGGTCCAGGACGGAGAAGCGGGCCGAGGCGATCACGGAACTCATACGACCTTCAACACACGGGAGCCCGCAGGATTCCTCACGGCGCGATGTTGTGGTTGAGCCGGAACAGGTTGCCCGGGTCGTAGCGTCGCTTCAGCTCCACCAGGCGGGCGTGGTTGCCGCGGTAGTTGGCGCGTACCCGGTCCTGGTCGTCGCCGTCCATGAAGTTCACATAGCCGCCCCCGGCCGAGTACGGCTCCAGCGCCCGGTGGAAGGCACGCACCCAGTCCTTGTGGGCCTCGCAGCCCTCACGGGTGGCGAGGGTGGGGCTGAGCGCGGTCGAGAAGCGGGCGTCCCGGTAGGAGAAGGCGGTGTCCCGCGGCCCGACCCGGTGGCAGGCGCCGTCTACGGGGAAGATCACCGTCGCGCTCTCGACGGAGGGCGTCGCGGCGGCGTACTCGACGTACGCGTCGATGGCCCCGTCCGGCAGATCACGGCTGAAGGTGCCCTTCCAGTAGTGGCACAGCCCGGCGGGCAGCAGCTCGTCGAAGAACGTGTTGACCAGCGGGTACGGCATGCGCTCGACGTACTGCCCCAGCACCGGACCCAGCCCGGCCAGCCGTGCGCGTACCCGGTCGTCCTCCTCCTCGGGGCCGCTCCAGCACAGGACCACCCCGCACAGCGGCCGCCCGTGCCGGCGTTCGGGCAGGAACGGCACCGGCGGTCCGAGCCCGAGGACGAACAGCGCGCCGAGCCGCCCGTCGGACTCGGCGATCAGCTCCCGGTAGCGGCGCATCACCTCGCCGTCGAGCGGGTAGAACGTGGGCCCGCCGAGGACGTCGGCCACGGGGTGCAGCCGGAACGCGAAGGACGTGACGACCCCGAAGTTCCCGCCGCCCCCGCGCACCGCCCACAGCAGGTCGGGGTGGAGTTCCTCGGTGCAGACGACGAAGGACCCGTCGGCCGTCACCAGGTCGACGGAGGCCAGGTTGTCGCAGGCCAGGCCGCAGCGACGGGCCAGATGCCCCATGCCTCCGCCGGTCGTCAGGCCGCCGACACCCGTCGTGGAGACGATTCCGCCGGTGGTGGCAAGACCGAAGGCGTGCGTGGCGTGGTCGACGTCCGCCCAGGTGCAGCCGCCCCCGACCCGGGCCGTGCGCCCGTCCGGGTCGACCCGGACGCCGCGCAGCCGGGCGAGGTCGAGGACGACGCCGTCGTCGCAGGTCCCGTAGCCGGGGACGCTGTGGCCGCCGCCGCGCACCGCGAGCGGCAGGCCCCGCTCGCGGGCGAAGTCCACCGTGGCGATCGCATCGCCCGCGTCGACGGCCCGGACGACGATCGCCGGGCGTTTGTCGTGCATCGCGTTGTAGACCTTGCGCGCCTCGTCGTAGCGAGGGTCGCCGGGCTCGACGATGTCGCCCCGTACGGCGCGGCGCAACGGTTCGAGGAGCCGGGCGTCCAGGGCCGGCGTGGAGATGGTCATGACCGCCACCCGCCTTCCGCTCGCGTGCCGGTGCAGTCCCGGTCTACGCGCCGGGCGGCGCACGCTCATCGCCCGAACGGCCCATCCCCGGCGGGGGCGCATGGGCAGAACGGCCCATGCGGACGAGGCTCCGGGTCACGCGAGACCGTGTGTGCAGGCGTACGCGGTCGCTGCCGCCCGCGAGGACACGTCGAGCTTGGCGAAGATGTTGCTGAGGTGCCGGGCCACGGTGTGCTCGCTGATCACCAGTTCCGCGGCGATGGACCGGTTCGTGCGGCCCGCCGCGACCAGCCGCAGCACCTGGATCTCCCGCCCGGTGAGCCCGCCCGGCGGTTCCCCGCGCAGACCGGCCAGAAGGGCGGCCGCCCGGCGGGCGTCCGGTGCCGCGCCCAGCTCCTGGAAGGCCTGTCGGGCGGCCCGCAGCTCCATCCGGGCGCCCTCGTCGTCGCCGGCGGTGCGGTCGGCGGCGGCCAGGGTCATCCGCACCCGGGCCGCCTCGTACGGCATCCCCAGCGCCAGCCAGACGGCCAGCGCCCGGTGCAGCAGAGGCAGCGCGCGGTCCAGGTCACGCGTCTCGTGGGCCAGCGCTCCACCCGCCGCGTCGGCACTCGCGTGCAGCAGGGTCGCCGCCGAGCCGCACCGCCGCTGCCACTCCACGGCCAGCGCGTCCAGCTCCGCCACCGCCGTGCGCGCCTCGTCGGTCCGGCCGAGCGCGAGACAGACCTCCACCTGGGCGGCGAGCAGCCGGCACCGCTCGACACGGCCGGCCGGCTCACCGGCAACGGCCAGCCGCAGCCCCGCCGCCGAGGCCGCCGCCCCGCCCTGGGCCAGGCGCAGCAGGGCGAGGCCGGGCTGCGGGTCGCGGCCGAGCCGGTGCGCCTTCCCGTACGCCTCCTCGGCCGCTGCCGTCTCACCGCGCCGGCGCCGGATCTCGCCGGTCAGGTAGCAGGCCTCGCCCGCCAACCGCCGCTCGTGGGGCAGCAGTTCCGCACAGGTGCGCGCGGCCTCCGTCAGCGCCAGGGGCCACCGGCCGCGCAGCTCGAGCACCTGCACCCGGTGCACCCGGCACAGCCCCCGGAAGGTGTTCTCCGCCGGCATCGACGTGCACCACCGCAGGGCCGCCTCGGTCCATTCCGCGGCGCGTTCCAGGTCGGCACAGGCCATGCACTGCTGCAGGCCCAGGCAGTAGATCCAGCCGGTGAAGAAGGAGCTGAGTTCGCCCGCCACGGCCGCGCACATCGCCTCGTCCAGAAGGTCGAGCCCCTCGGCGACCCGGCCCCGGGCCACCAGGACCCCCGCCTGCGCCTGGACGCCCATCGCGTACAGGTCGGCGCTCTCGCAGCGCCGCGCGATCGCCGCCATGCGCCGGGCCGAGGCCATCGCCTCGTCGAACGCGCCGCGCTCCTGCGCCTCCTCCGTGTCCATCCAGGCGAGGAAGCACTGTTCGACGCATTCGGGCTCGGTGCCCAGATGCCGCCGGGCCCGGCGCAGCCAGCCGGCGGCCACGGCCGTGTGTCCCGTCAGATGGTGCTCGTAGAAGAGCAGCCAGGCCATGTGTCCCGCCTGCCGGTCGGCGCCGGCCGCCGCGTACCCGGAGTAGGCCCGCATCCGCCCCGCGATCGACTCCTCGATGCGGCCCGTCCACCAGGCCGCGTCGGCGAGCGCGGCACAGTCGTCGGGGGTGAGCAGAGCGGCGTCCAGGCTGCGCAGGAGCGGGTAGGCGTCGGCCCATGCCTCCCGGACCACGGCGTCCCGTGCCCGCCGCAGTACGTCCGTCGCCGCCTCGTCGACCGTCCGCCCACTCACACGCGGCTCCCTTCTCGCCCGTCGCGAGAGGACCGCCCCCTCCTCAGGATAGTCAGGGCTCGCGGTCGCGGGTCTCGTCGATGCCGTACGTGTCCGGGGCCGGGAACGGGCCGGCCGGCGGGCCTCGCCGGCCGTCATGAGACAGCCGGTCGGGCCGCCCGGAGCGCATCGGCGTCCAGAGGGTTCCGATGAGGACCAGCTCCGGTGCCGACGGTGCCCCGCCCCGGTCACCCCCTGGGCGGCTCGCCGGAGTGAACAAGCTCTTCGAGCGCAGGATGTGTCCGTGGGCGCCGCTGTCGAGCCGCTCCGTCACCGAGGGCCACAACCGCTCCGGGGTGGAAGGGGAGTTCGCAACGGAAGGGAAACCGGACAGGATGGTGACGGGCAGCCGCCCGGACGGGTCGTGCGTCATGCGCCGTTCCGTCCTCGGGGCGCAGCAGACCGCGCTCGTACGCCTCGACCAGCCGCCGCGGCAGAAGGTGCCGCACCTCGTCGACCGTGCCCGGTGAGGGAGCCGGGCGGCCGTGGCTAGGGTGGCCCCGTGACAGACAGCAGCAGGCGCCCGGTTGCCGTGTTCGACATCGACAACACCCTTGCCGACACCGGCCATCGGCAGCACTTCCTGGAGGGCCGGCCGCGCGACTGGGCCGGGTTCTTCGCGGCCGCGCCCGCGGACCCGCCGCTCGCCGAGGGTGTGGCGCTCGCTCTGGACCAGGCTCGGGAGTGCGAGATCGTGTACCTCACCGGGCGGCCCGAACGGTGCCGGCGCGACACGCTGGACTGGCTCGCCGCCCACGGCCTGCCCGAGGGGCGGGTCCGGATGCGGAGCAACGCCGACCGCAGGCCCGCCCGGTTCACCAAGCTGGAGATCCTGCGCCGGCTCGCCCGCGACCGTCAGGTCCGGCTTCTCGTCGATGACGACGAACTCGTGTGCGACGACGCCGAGCGCGCCGGATTCACCGTGGTACGGGCCCGCTGGGCCGCGAAGTCCGCCGCGCTGGAGGACGCCCAGGAGCGGGAGGGCCGGACCTGACGCAGGGTCGGATCACTCCCCGTCCTCGATGCGGAAGCCCACCTTCAGGCCCACCTGGTAGTGCTCGATCCGCCCGTTCTCGATCTGGCCGCGCACCTGTGTCACCTCGAACCAGTCCAGGTTGCGCAGGGTCTGGCCGGCGCGCGCGACGCCGTTGCGGATGGCCTGGTCGAGGCCCTCGTGCGAGGTGCCGACGATCTCGGTGACCCGGTAGGTGTGGTTCGACATGCGGGTGCTCCTCTCCGCCGTGGGGCCGGGGTGGTGTGCCCGTGCCTCACGTATCCCGTGACCGGTGTGTCACGCCGTACTCCACCGTGCCGTATCCCCGCCCGGCGCGCGAGGCGTCGCCCGCGTACCTCCGGGTAGCGCTTGACCTACGCATTGGTCCATACCAAAATCCCGTACACCCGTACGAGCCTCTCGCTCGTCCCCCCACGTCGGGCCCCTTTCGCTGTCCGCACCGCCCATGCCAGACAGAACAGGACCCCTCGTGAGACGTCGTCTGCTCGCCCTCCTCTGCGTCACCGGCTCCCTCGTCAGCGGCTGCGGCCTCCTGCCCGGCGGACAGGACCGGCACACCGTCACCGTGTGGCTGATGAAGGACAGTGCCTCGAAGGAGTTCCTGCGGCGCTTCACCGAGGACTTCGAGCGCACCCACCAGGACCTGCGCCTCGACATCCGCATCCAGGAGTGGACCGGCATCGTGGAGAAGGTCCGCAAGGCGCTCAGGCGCGGTTCCGAGGACGGCCCCGACGTGATCGAGGTGGGCAACACCCAGGTTCCGCAGTACGTCGAGGACGGCCGGCTCGCCGACCTGACGCTGGAGTCGATGCGCGACTGGGGCAAGGAGCACTGGCTGCCCGGTCTCGCCGAACCCGGCAAGGAGGGCAACAAGCAGTACGGCGTGCCCTGGTATGCGGCCAATCGGGTGGTCATCTACCGCAAGGACCTCTTCGAACAGGCCAAGATCACCGCCCCGCCGAAGACCCGCGAGGAGTGGCTCGCGGACACCCGCAAGCTCGACTCCGGCGGCAACCAGGGCATCTACCTCGCCGGTCAGGACTGGTACACCCTCTCCGGCTTCATCTGGGACGAGGGCGGCGAGCTGGCCGAGAAGAAGGACTACGAGTGGCGGGGCACCCTGGACACACCGGCCGCGCTGCGCGGCATGGAGTTCTACCGGCAGCTCCAGGCGCTCGGCGCGGGGCCCATGGACGCGGACGAGGAACACCCGCCCCAGGCCGGGGTGTTCGCGGGCGGCAAGGTCGCACAGATCGTCGCCGTACCCGGGCTCGCCCAGTCCGTCGTGCAGCAGAACCCCGGCCTCGAGGACAAGCTCGGCTTCTTCCCGGTGCCCGGAAAGACCGCCGCCCGGCCCGGAACGGTCTTCACCGGCGGCTCCGACCTCGTCGTCCCGCAGAACACCGACGACCAGTTCGCCGCGACCGCCGTCATCGGAGCGCTCACCGGCGCCAAGTGGGACACCGAACTCGCCCGCACCATGAACTACGTACCCAACAAGACCACCCTGGCGAGCGCGGTCTCGGGTGAGGAGGGGGTCGCCGCCATGGCGGCGGGCGCCGCGCACGGCCGGGCGACCCCCAACACCCCTCAGTGGGCCGCGGTCGAGGCCGACAACCCGATCAAGGGGTACATGACCCGGGTGCTCGGCGGCGCGGACCCGGCCACCGAGGCCCGCCGGGCCGGCCGGAAGATCACCGAGGCCCTCACCCCGAACCTCGGATGACTCACCGCGCCACGCTCAGCGACAGCGCGAAGCGGCGATCGGCATCCGTCCACCAGTGGGTCAGCTCCAGGCCGACCGCCGCGAGTTCGGCGGTCACACCCTCCTTGCGGAACTTCGCCGACACCTCGGTGCGCAGCTCCTCGCCCGCCGCGAAGTCCACGGCGAGCTCCAGCGCGGGCACCTTCACGGTCTGCGTGGTGCGCGAGCGCAGCCGCATCTCGATCCACTCCTGCTCCGCGTCCCACAGCGCCACATGGTCGAACGCCCCGGGGTCGAAGTCGGCGCCCAGTTCCCGGTTCATCACGGCCAGGACGTTCTTGTTGAACGCGGCCGTCACCCCGGCCGCGTCGTCATACGCCCGGACCAGCACTCGCTCGTCCTTGACCAGGTCCGTGCCGAGCAGCAGCGCGTCGCCCGGCGCGAGCAGCCCGCGCACCGAGGACAGGAACTTCGCCCGTTCGGCGGGCAGCAGATTGCCGATCGTGCCGCCGAGGAACGCCACCAGCCGGGGTCCGGGCGTCTTCGGCAGGGTCAGCGGGGCGGTGAAGTCGGCGATCAGCGCGTGCACCTCGAGTGCGGGCCGCTCCTCGATGAGCGCCTGCCCGGCCTGGACGAGGGCGCTCTCGCTGACGTCGACGGGAACGTACGCCTCGAGGGCGGTGAGCGCGTCGATCAGGTAGCGGGTCTTCTCCGAGGAACCGGAACCCAGCTCCACCAGGGTGCGGGCGTGGCTCGCGGCGGCGATCTCGCCGGACCGGTCGGCGAGGATCTCGCGTTCGGCGCGCGTCGGGTAGTACTCGGGCAGCTCCGTGATCTGCTCGAACAGCTCACTGCCCCGGGCGTCGTAGAACCACTTGGGCGGCAGCGACTTGGGGTCGACGGTGAGGCCGTGCAGGACGTCGGCGCGCAGCGCCGCGTCCGTCGTGTCCTCGGGGAGGGTGCGGGTGACGTGCAGGGGACTCACGTACAGGGCTCCTTAGGTGATGGGGGCTCCCCCGCTCGAGCGGAGTCGAGAGTGGGGGAGGACGCCGGGTCCTCGAGCGGGGCGAGCAGCACGCCGGCGCGGCTCGCCGTGAGCACGGTGCGGTCGGGGACCTCCTGCCAGAGCGGGTCGTCGTCGTACGGCTCGGAGGCGACGACCGTGCCGCGGCCCGGCTCCGTGCGGTACCAGAGACTGTCGCCCCAGGCGGTGGCGGTGATGGTGGCGCCGTCGGTGAGCAGCAGGTTCAGCCGGGAGGCGGGGGCTGCCTCGGCCAGTTCTCGCACCGCTTCGCCGAGGGCACGGGCGGGGTCGGCACCGGTGCCCAGCCGGTGCAGGACCAGTGCCCAGACGAACGCCGAGTCGGTGCTCGCCTCACGCGACAGCAGCTCGACCGGGGGCAGGGCGGGCACCAGGGGTGCCGCCGAGTCCGGCCAGCCCGCGATCATGCCGTTGTGGCTGAACAGCCAGTGCCCGGAGGCGAAGGGCGCCGCCGCGGCCTCGCCGTCCGCGCCCGCGAGGGTCGCGTCGCGTACGGCGGCGAGCACGGCGCCGGAACGCACGACCCGGGCCAGGTCGGCGAAGGACAGGTCGGCCCAGATCGGCCCGGCCCGCCGGTAGCGGGCCGGGACCGGATCGTCCGCGGCGTACCAACCCACCCCGAAACCATCGGCGTTGACCGTGCCGTAGCGCTGCCGCCGGGGTGCCCAGGACTGCCGGTACAGGCTGTGCGCAGGTTCCACGAGGAGCCGGCCCAGCGGCTCCTCGGGCCCCAGATAGGCCAGGTGACGGCACATCAGACGGCCTCCGAGCGGGCGGTGCGGAACCCGGAGAAGATCTGCCGGCGGATGGGGTAGTCCCAGTTGCGGAACGTGCCCCGGCAGGCCACCGGGTCCACGGCGAACGAACCGCCGCGCAGCACCTTGTGGTCGGAGCCGAAGAACACGTCGGAGTACTCCTTGTACGGGAACGCCGTGAACCCCGGGTACGGCAGGAAGTCGCTCGCCGTCCACTCCCACACGTCCCCCATCAACTGCCGCACACCGAGCGGCGATTCACCGGCCGGGTAGCTGCCGGCGGGGGCGGGCCGCAGGTGCCGCTGGCCCAGGTTGGCGTGCTCGGGCGCCGGGTCGGCGTCGCCCCACGGGTAGCGGGTGGAGCGGCCGGTGGCCGGGTCGTAGCGGGCGGCCTTCTCCCACTCGGTCTCGGTCGGCAGCCGGCGTCCGGCCCAGCGGGCGTAGGCGTCCGCCTCGTACCAGCACACATGCAGCACCGGCTCGTCGGGCGGAACGACCTCGGTGATCCCGAAGCGGCGCCTGAGCCACTGGCTGCCGTCGCGGCGCCAGAAGAGCGGGGCGCTGAGCGAGTGCTGCCGGATGTGCGCCCAGCCCGCCGGCGTCCACCATCGCTCGGTGTCGTAGCCGCCGTCGTCGATGAACGCCTGGTACGCCGCATTGGTCACCGGGGTCGTGTCGATCCAGAACGGTGCCACGTCCACCCGGTGCGCCGGGCGTTCGTTGTCCAGCGCCCACGGTTCGGTGGAGGTGCCCATGGTGAACGGGCCACCGGGGACGAGGACTTCCGCCGGACCCGTGAAGGGCGGAGCAGGAGCGGGATCGGGGGCGGTCAGGGCCTGTGGCCCCCTGCGGAGCTGATGGGTGATCAGCATCGTCTCGTCGTGCTGCTGTTCGTGCTGCGCGATCATCCCGAAGGCGAACCCGGCCTCGGTCAGCCGGGTGCCCTGGAAGTCCGCGGCCTCCAGCAGGTCCAGGGCGCGGCCGCGCACCTCGGCCGCATAGCTCCGGGCCTCGGCGGGCGGCAGCAGCGGCAGCGACGGCCGCTCGGCACGCGGGTGCTCGAAGGCGTCGTACAGGCCGTCGATCTCGGGCCGCACGGCCTCCCGGCCGCCGACCGCCCGCAGCAGCCACAGCTCCTCCTGGTTGCCGATGTGCGCGAGGTCCCACACCAGCGGCGACATCAGCGGGGAGTGCTGGGCGGTCAGATCGGGGTCCTCGACGCAGCTGGTCAGCAGCGTGGTGCGGGCGCGGGCGGTGGTGAGCGAGGTGAGCGCACGCTCGCGCAGCGCCTCGGTGTCCGGCTCGGGTGGCGTGGCCTCGGTCTCGCGGGCGGTCATGTGCGGATGTCCTTCCTCCCGTGGGCGCGACGTTCGGCGTCGCGCACGCGGTCCAGCAGGTCGTCGGCCGGGCAGCGGCCCCGGGCGACATAGCGGTTCTGGTACGCCGCCACGGTGTCGACGACCGAGGGGGTTGCGCCGAGCCGGGGCAGGGCCTCGAGCGCCGCCGCGAAGCAGGCGACCGCGGCCTCGCGCAGCTCGGGGTCGGCGAGCCCGTGCCGGGCCGCGTCGGTCCACAGCGGATTGTGCGGGGCGGGCAGGTTCATGGTCCGCTCCGCCAGGGGTTTCACCGCCCGGTACGCCCTCTCGCTGGCCTCCGGGTCGTCGAACAGCGCCGCGGTCACCGCGAGCGGCACGATCCAGCCGTCCTCGCCCGGCTGCGCGTCGATCATGCGCAGCTCCAGATGCCCGCGCGGCCGGACCGGCGGGAACAGGGTGGTCAGGTGGTAGTCGAGATCCGCCCGGGTGGGCGGCCTGGGCGACCGCGAGCGGGTCCACTCACGGAAGGTCAGGCCCTCGGGCACGTCCCACGGGCCGCGGTCGCGGCGGACGCACATCACCGGGGCGTCCAGTACATGCCGGGCCCAGGCGTCCCGTGGCTCCCCGTCCGGCGCGGGAGCACCCGCCCGGCCGGGGCCGATCTCCATCCAGAGCAGCTGCCGCGTGGACAGCCAGCCCGTGGGCTCCAGACCCACCAGCGGGGAGTTCGCGAACGCCGCCACCAGCACCGCGCCCAGCCGGTGCGCCAGCTGCCAGCGCCGCTGGTGTCCGTGCGGTCCGGGCTCCTCGTAGCCGGCGTCCACACACACCTGGACGGACGCCGAGGAGCACATCATGTGCCGGCCGGCCGTGCCGGTGCGGTCGAGGCAGGCCTCCATGGCGTCATAGCGCGGTTCCTGCAGGAACCGGCGGGGTCTGTGCCAGGGGTCGTGGCCGGCGCCGACCAGTCCCAGATCGTCCTCGGCAAGGACCGAGCGGACGATGTCCAGGTCGGCGGAGACGGTGTCTACGCACTCCATCAGAGAGGAGGCGGGCGGCGAACTCAGCTCCAGCTGGCCGCCGGGTTCGATGGTCAGCGGCGACTTCAGGGGCACGTTCCGCAGGGTGGCGTAGGCCGCTTCGAGTCTTTCGGGTGTCACCGGGAGCTGCGGCAGCCGCAGCTCGTGGACGAGCCATTCCACTTCGACCCCGAGCGTGCGGGGCGGGCCGGTCTTGAAGCAGATCCCCCGGACCAGGGCCTCCACCTCGGCCTCGGTGACGGCTGTGCGGTGCTCCGTACAGTCGCCACCATCACTTATTGAATCGGACATGTCGGGATCCTCCTGCGATTCCACCATGTCGCCGGCCCGTATTTCGGTGAGCCGGACCGGCACTCGTCCTACCCAAGACCCTCGAAACGAATCGCACAAGGGTGCCCATCGGGACGTTCGGGATCGGTAATCTCCCTTTTCTTGCGCGTTTCCAGGCCGTTCCGGGGGCCGGGAAACTCCGTTGCACCGCATCACCAGCATCACCCAGGATGCGTGCATGAGCACGACGGGGGAGGCCGCGCGGGCCGCGGTCATGGCGCCCACGGGGGTGGCGCCGTGAGCGCGCGCCTGCGTGGCATCGCCACGGAGACCGAGCGGATCGTGGCGGCGGGGACGTACCGGGCACCGGACGGCCGGGGCGTGTCGATCGCCGCGGCGATCGAAGCCGCACGGGCGGGCACGCGGATGTACGGCCCCGGGCCGGTACCGGTCCCCGAGGCCGCGGACGTGGAGCCCTTCATCGAGGTCACCGGAGAGAGCAGCCTGGAGGCCGCCCGCCGGCTTTCCGGCGCCCCGGTCGCCGTCCTGAACTTCTCCTCGGCGCGCAATCCGGGCGGCGGCTATCTGAACGGCGCCCAGGCACAGGAAGAGGCCCTGTGCCGCGCCTGCGCGCTGTACACCTGCCTGCTCCAGGCCCGGGAGTTCTACGATCACCACCGCGCCCACCGGGACCCGTTCTACACGGACCGGGTGATCCACTCCCCGGCCGTACCGGTGTTCCGCGACGACCGGGGCCGGCTGCTGCCGGAGCCCTACCTCGCGGGTTTCCTGACCGCGGCCGCTCCCAACGCGGGCGTCGTACGTCGTACGGCACCGGAGCGTGCCGGCGAACTGCCTGCCGCCCTGGCCCGGCGGGCCGAGCGGGTCCTGCAGACCGCCGCCGCTCACGGCTACCGGCGGCTGGTGCTCGGCGCCTGGGGTTGCGGCGTCTTCCAGAACGACCCGGCGCAGGTCGCGGGCGCTTTCCGGGCGCTGCTCGGGCCCGGCGGCCGATTCGCGCACAGATTCGAGCACGTGGTGTTCGGCGTCCTGGACCGCACACCGGGAGCGACGGTCCGCGAGGCCTTTCGGCGGGCGTTCGCGGACCGCACACCGCCCGGCGCCTGACCTCCGTCGCGCCGGGCGCCCGTCAGGTCCAGCCGTACCGCTCGTGGAGCCGCCGGCGGACCAGGTCGAACCGCATCCGGTCGAGCGCGCAGGCCTCCCGGCGCATGCCCACCTCGTGCAGCCGCAGCACCCGGTCCACGTCCACCCACGAGTCGCGGCCCGACCGGTCCCAGGGGCCGCTGCCGATGGCGACCCACTCCCGGTCACCGTCGTGCCGCTTGCTCGACAACTGGACCGCGAGGAAGGTGCCCGCCGCTTCCCGGGCGACCACCAGCACCGGACGGTCCTTGCCGCGGCCGTCGTTCTCCTCGAACGGCACCCAGGTCCACACGATCTCGCCCGGGTCGGGGTCACCGTCGTGGGCGGGGGAGTACTCGGTGCGCACCTTGCCGACCACGCGCGGGTCGGCCTCGACGGTGGCGTGGGGGCCGTGGCGCCCCGGGACATTCTCATCGGTAAACGTGCTCACGCAGGCACCCTAGTGGTCTCATGCGCTCACGGATCAGGGGGCCTCGGGTGCCGGGAGCACAAACAGGGGGTTACCGGGGCATGCGCAGGCTCGAACGGATCCGGGACGACGCCGACCGGCCCACGCACCGGCTCGCCGGACCGGCACGCGACCCGTCCGCGTCGGAGAAGATCCTGCGGCTGCGGCTGCGGCTGCGGCTGCGGCTGCGGCTGCCGCTCGCCGAAGCCCGCCGGCCGTACGGCTGCTGACGACGGACGGCCGGGGCCCCTGGTGAGGGAACCCCGGCCGTACGAATCGGATCCGACTGAACCGGACCGGACCGGTCAGCCTTCCTGCTCCACCGGAACCCGCTGCGGCGGAGGTGTCACCGCACCGTTGAGGGACGGTGAAGTGCTGCTCTGCGCCTGCCCGTTCTGGTTCATCGACGAGAGCAGCTGGCGGGCGAGACCGAGGCCGGTGCCGCCCATGGTGAGTGCCTTGGCGAACAACTCGGCCATGCCGTCGGCGCCGTTGAGCAGCACCATGTTGTCCACGTTGCCGAAGGCGGACGCACCCGCCCGGACGATCTCCGGCCAGTTCTCGGCGAGTTGCTGGGCGACGACCGCCTCCTGGTTCTCGGCGAGGGCGGCGGCCCGGGCCTTGATGGCCTCCGCCTCCGCGAGACCCTGGGCCTTGGTCGCCTCGGCCCCGGCCAGACCCCTGGCCTGCGCGGCCGCGGCCTCCGCCTCACCGGTGGCCCGGGTCGCCGCGGCGGTGGCCGTACCCCGGGTCTTGGTGGCCTCCGCCTCGGCGCCCGCCGCCGTCTTGACCCGGGTGGCCTCGGCGGCCGCCGCGAGCTCCGTCTCCTTCGCCTTGGCCTGGGCCGCCGAGATCCGCGCGTCACGCTCGGCCTCGGCCAGCGTGCGCTTCTCGTAGGCCCTGGCGTCGGCCGGCTTGCGGACGTCCGCCTGGAGCTGCTGCTCCCGCCGGTGGGCCTCCAGTTCGGCGACCCGCGTCTCCTGGACCACGACCTCCTGCCGGGCGCCCGCGTCGGCGAGCGGGCCGGCCTGGCGAGCCCTGGCGGCCGCCTTGTCGCGCTCGGCCTGGTAGCCGGCCTGCAGGATCTCGCTGTCCCGGGTGGCCTCCGCCATCCGGGCGAACGACTGCTGCTCCGCTTCGGTGGCGAGACGGTTGGACTCCGCCTGTGCGATGCGCGCGTCCCGCTGGACCGCGGCCGCGTGCGGTGCGGCCAGGTTCTGGATGTACCCCGTCGGGTCCTCGATCTCGTGGATCTGCAGCGAGTCGACGATCAGGCCGAGCTTCTCCATCTCCGTACCGCAGGCCGCCCGGGTCTGCCCGGTCAGCTTCTCCCGGTCGCGGATCATGTCCTCGACCGTCAACCCGCCCACGATGGACCGCAGATGACCGGCGAAGACGTTGTGCACCCGCTCCGACATCATCCGCTGCTGGTCCAGGAAGCGGCGGGCCGCGTTGGCGATCGACACGAAGTCGTCGCCCACCTTGAAGATGACCACGCCCTGCACCTTCAGCGGGATGCCCTGGTGGGTCACGCAGTCCACTTGCAGCTCGGTCTCGTTCAGGTCCAGGGAGAGCTTGCGCACCGCCTGCACGCCGGGCAGCACGAGCGTGCCGCGGCCGGTGACGATGCGGAATCCCATGCCCTCCTCGATGCCCTCCGTGCGGTGCTTGGACCCGGAGATGATGAGCGCCTCGTTGGGTTCGGCGACCCGCCACATCATCTTGAACAGACCGATCAGAATGAGGACGGCAACGACGACCGCCCCCGCAACGACGCCGACAAGCATCGGCATTCGCCCCCTTTGGATGGTGCCCTTTCGGCACCGAACGAAGGGAGTGTGCGCCTGCGGGGAGACGCCGGGGAGACGCTGACGAATCCTTGTTGCAATCTTGACGCTCGCGCCCCTCACCTGGGGCGGAGTCCGCTCAACTGTCGTATGCGGACGTGACGTAGACCGTCCTCGGCGGCAGGTGCTCCACCACCATCACCACCGTGCCCCGCTCGATCCGGGCGGTGCCGTCGGCCGCGTAGGCGAGGAAGTGCTCCGCGCCGCCGCGCACCCGGACGATCACCTCGCCGACCAGCCCGGGTCCGATCGTCCCCGTCACCCGCCCCATGAGCCCGACCATCGAAGCATCCTCCATGGTCACAGCGTACGGGCGATACGCGCCCCTGCCGCCGGGGAATCCGTGTGCGCCTGCGTCCGCCGGCCGCGCCTCACGCCGCCGCGGAGTTCTTGTCCGCCCTCTGCGGCGGCCACAGCTCGTGCCAGCGCAGTTCCGCCTCCAGTTGGGCGGCGAGCGAGACCAGCAGCGGCTCGCTGTTGGCCGGGCCGAGCAGTTGGGCGCCCACCGGCAGGGGGCCCACGAACCCTGCGGGCACGTTCACACCGGGCCAGCCCAGGACGTTCCACGGCCAGGCGTAGGGACAGGCGGCGATCATGGCGCGGTCGGTGGCCAGCCCGCCCAGCCGGTACAGGGCGCCGATCGCGGGCGGGGGAGCGGCCGTCGTCGGGGCGAGGATCACGTCGTACGACCCGAAGAACCCGCCGATCCGCCGGTGCAGGACCGCCTCGGCACGCCGGGCCGCCCTGAGCGGTGCCCCGCCGAGCAGCCGGCCCAGCCTGGCCGCCTCCCGGGTGCGCGGGTCGAGCAGCGCGGGGTCGGGGGCCTCGCGGACGTGGTCGGCGATACCGGCGGTGGCGCGCGGCAGGAAGGTCAGCCCGATCTGGCCGTAGGGCGGGTCGGCCTCCTCGACCGTGTGCCCCAACGCAGCCAGTTTCTCGGCGAGTTCGAGGATCCGGGCCCGGATCTCCGGGCGCAGGCGCGCGGGTACCGCCGTGAACGGCGGCTTCATCGACAGGGCGATCCGCAGCCGGCCGGGGTCGCGGCCGACCGCCTCCGACACCGTGAGGGCCGGCGGCCGGTGCGGATCCCGGTCGTGGTTGCCGCTCGCCGCGTCCAGCAGCAGGGCGGCGTCGGCGACGGTACGGGCCAGGGTGCCGTTGACGGTGATGCCGTGAAAAGCCTCGCCGCGCGGCCAGGTCGAGATGCGCCCGCGCTGCGGCTTGATGCCGATCAGATGGGTCCAGGAGGCCGGGATGCGCACCGAACCGGCACCGTCCGAGCCGAGCGCCGCCGGGACCAGCCCGGCGGCGACGGCGGCCGCCGAGCCTCCGGAGGAGCCGCCCGGGGTGTGGCCGGTGTGCCACGGGTTGCGGGTCTCCCCGAACGCCGAACCTTCCGTGAACGGCCACTGCCCCAGCTCGCAGGTGTTCGTCTTGCCGACGATGACCGCCCCGGCCGCCCGCAGCCGCCGTACCGCCTCCCCGTCCTGCGCCACCGGCGGGAAGTCGCCGGGGCAGCCGAACGCGGTCGGCTCGCCCGCCACGTCCATGTCGTCCTTCACCGCCACCGGCACCCCGAGCAGCGGGCTGCGCACTCCGGCGGCCAACTCCCGGTCGGCGGCCTCCGCTTCGGCGAGCGCGGCCTCGGCGCGTACCACCCGGAAGGCGTTCAGGGTCGGCTGGGTGGCCTCGATCCGGGCCAGGGCCCGCTCCACCAGAGCGCGGGAGGTCACCTCCCCGTCGGCGAGCGCGCGAGCGGACTCCGCGAGGCCTGTGGCACGGTCGGGCGTCATTGCGGGGCACCTCCGGAGGCTGCGGGCACGATGTCTACTGAACGGTAACGTCACATGGGGTGCGTGCGTACGACTTTCGCACAGGCTCTTGGGCCGACCGGAGGCATGCGGTGGTGGGCGTGTGGATCACCGCGGACGATGGTGGTCGGATTCCGATGCGGTGTCAGGAGGTGATCAGGTGAAGCGTTCTCCCGGGCCCGACTCCGGCAGTCACCCACTGGGACGACGGAGCCTGATGAAGACCAAACAGGCAAGGGCGGAAATGGCAGGGGTCCTGCTGGTCCTGCTCCTCACGGCATTGCCGGTGGGCTGGTGGGGCATCGAGGACTTCACCGGGGCCCTGACCTTCACGGGGCGTATCACCGGAGCGGCCCTTATTTTGGTGTCGCTCATGACGTTGGCGGGCGCTCTCGCGGTCGTGGACCACTGGGCCCGGGGGACGATGCCCTATTCCGGATTGTTCGCGCTGATCTGTACCGGCGTGGCGTTTTTGGTGAACGCCATGCTCCTGCTTCAGGCATCGACGGACGGCGAGCGCATCATCTATCCGGTGCTGTTGGGCTTGCTCACGGTGGGTTCGGCATGGGCTGCCGTCATGGTGTGGCGGACAGTGAGCGACATGCCCGCTCCGAAGCTGGCCGCGGCACTGATCGTCTCCTCGGTTATCGCCATTGCCAATTTCAGCTATCAGAACCTCTACCAGCCGTTCCACCGCGGAGCCAGGCCTCTCATCACCATCGGCGTGGGCAAGCCCATGCTGAGCAAGGACCGCAAGAGATTTGCCGTGCCGGTCGACATCAGGCTGGAAAACCACAGCGACGTGGGCTTCTACGTGTTCGGCGCCGAGTTCCACGCCATGGGGGAGAAGGTTCCGCTGACCCCGGAGGACCGGCTCCGCACACAATGGCGTACCGATGCCGCGCAGACACGTCAATTCCGTGAGAGAAGCCCACTCTCCCGTCGGGAGGTCCACCAGCCGGGCCAATTGGTGGTCGCCCATCCGTGGATGGGTCCCGGAGACTGGATCGAGGCGAACGACAGCTTTGTCACCAGGGCAGTTGTGCAATTGCCCATCGATACGCCGTACGACCACCTGGCGTTCTACGCCACTGCGAACTTTGGGCGCAAGGACCGGGTAGGCCTGGATCGTTACGGCCGGGTCGAATACTCCTGGCGCGGCGGAAAGGTGGCCAAGTGGGCGAAGAGCAAGGACATCGATTGCGTCATCTACCATGCCAGGGTGAGCGAAAATAACGCCATCGACAAGCATACGAGGTATCCCCGGTACGTCACTGCCTATTGGCAGTTCGGCCAGCAGGGCGCAGGGGTGACGGTATCCATCGCGCGAAATGGCCAGGAAGACCGTACCCCTACGGATGCGGAAGTGCGCGATGTCAGCAGTCGGTACGGTCTTGTCGATGCCGGAGCGGGCCCGATCGAACGGACGCTCTGGGACATCAAGACCCAGCGCTGACCAGCCCCTCCAGCCACATCACCAGGGCGAGAGAGCTGTTCAGACGGTCCCAGGCGTATGAGTCCCCCATGCCGAGCCGAGCCTCCCTCACGGCCCGGCACAGTGTCTCGATGTCGAACATTTCCTCCACCAGGGGATGCCTCGCGGAGCGGCACAGGCCGATGAGATCGTCGCCGTGTGCGCGCAGGCCGCGGGCGTACAGCTCGTCGAAGGGGATCTTGACCACACGGCCGCGGATCCGGGACGGCAGCAGATCTGCCATGGCCTCGCGCAGAACGGCCTTCGGCCGGCCGGGACGGAAGGCCGCCTCGGCGGGGAGGCGGCGCATCGTGGCGACGACCTCGGGGTCGAGGAAGGGGTGCGAGAGGAAGAACCCGTCCTCGGGTGCACGGTGCCAGGACAACAGGTCCGGAGCGGCTAGGTAGTTGGCCGCGTCGTAGAGCGACTGCTCCGGCGCGCGTCCGAAGACGAAGCGGCTCTCCGCGATGCCGGCCTCCCGGTAGCCGTGAGCCCGCGCGAATCCGGATCGCAGCCACGGGGGACGGCCGAAGGGGCCGAGGCCGCCGAGCACCGTCCTGCGGCGCCCGAGAGCGGTGATCCGCTCGGTTGTCAGGGGAAGAGCCGGCTGTATGACGTAGGCGTGGACGATGTCACGCACGCCCCGCTCGCTGCCTTGCGCCCAGGCGCGTGCCTCCTGCGTCAGCTGCCGGAGCCGTCCCGTGCGGGCCAGCCGGTGCAGGTGAAACGGGTTGGCGTCCGCAATGGGATCGGCCCCGCACCCTGTCATGAGGGTGTCACAGCCCAGTTCCGCCGCAGCGGCGTGAAGCCTGCTCCAGAACGGGGCGCGGAAGGCGTGCGCATGCGGCTCGTCGGCGTCTCCGGCATGGTGCGAGAAGTCGTCGAAGTCGGCCACGTCGCCGGCATCGACGATCACCGGGCGGGCCGCGGGCGTGTGACGGCGGATCTCGTCCAGCGCCTCGTCGAGGTACGGCCGCTCCCCGGCCAGCTCTCCGTTGCCGAAACGCCCCGCGAGCAGGACGAGGTCGCGGGTGCGGCCGTCTCCCGTGGCCAGATGCCGTGCTGCAAGCAACGCGACGCTGGTGGAGTCGACGCCGCCGGAGACGTGGCATGCCGTCATGTTGCCCATACGGCGTCCGACGGCGTTCTCCAGCGCGAGGCGCAGGTCCTTCGCCGGCCCGCCGAGGCGGGTTCCGTCGGCCGTCGGCGCCACGGGGCCGCGAGCCTGGGAGACGCCCCCCGCCGCCCGGCCGCGCAGCTGCCCGCCGACCGAGAGCTCCACCACCTCGCCGCCGAGGATGCGGTGCACCCCGGTGAACGGGGTGAGGTCCGAGTGCGGTTGCGCCATGTTCCCGGTCAGGTACCGGCAGAAGTAGCGACGTTCCAGCTCCGCGCCCTCGCCGAGACGGCGTGCCGAGGTACTCACCGCGCTCACCCGGCCACCGGACTCCCTGAAGAACAGAGGGATACGTGCATGCTCGTCCCGTATCAGCAGAATGCGGTCGCAGTACACGAGGACAGCCGCATAATCGCCGTTCAGCAGACGCGGTGCGGCTCCCGGCCGGCCGAAGGTGTCCAGGAGGCGGTGCGCGCCCGCCACGCGGTCACGGACCGAACCGGCCCAGCCGACGACCGCCGCGACACCGGCATCGGAGGAGACCGTCGTCACGAGTCCCCTGCTCACCATGTCTTCGGCCGTCCGGAGTTTCGGCGCGGTCCCGGCCCACTCGAGGCGGACCGCTTCCACGTCAACTCCCTCGACGGTCGATGGAGAGAACCGGTGCGAACGCGTGCCCTCGCGGGTCCGCGTCAGGAATGCACAGCCCCGCAGCCGACGTCCAGGCGTGCAGGGCGAACGGGTGCTCGCGTACGCCGACGTGCAGTGCGGCCTGCAGGCCGGTCCGCCGCAGCAGGACGAAAGCTGTCACGGCCTCGGCCTTGCAGTCGTCGTTGACGAACCAGCTGGTGCGGCCTTGTGACTGCACTGCCCGTTTCAGCCGCGCGACATCCTCGGTCCTGGGAGGTTCCGCACGGGCGTACTCCGGGGCCGCCAAGGAGAGGAGCCGAAGGACGCGTCCGAATCCCACGGTCCGGATCAGCAGGTGCACTCCGCGGAGCCAGAACCCGACCTCGGCGTCCGCATACTCCCTCCGGCGGGGCGCCGCGCACCCGGCACGGACGAGAGCGGTGACGAGTTCCGCGCGTTCCTCGGCGCTTCCGCCAGCGAACTTCCGGAGGTCCGCCGTTGTCATGCCGAGAAAACGGGTCCGCCTCCAGTCCGCGATCAGCGCTCCGTCGGACAGGCTGATGACGCGGCAGTACGGCGACAGGATCCGCCGCACGGCCACCAGGGCCTCGGTGTCCTCTGCCACCGCACATCCTCCAGGGTCGGCCTGCCGCAGGGACGTTGTGACGAGTCCCGTACGACCGGGGGACGGTGTCAGGACTGGTACCCGTGTCCGTCGTACATGCCGCCGCTGAAGCCGCGAATCAGGCGGCCGTTGCCGAGAAGGAGAAGCCCCCGCGGCGTACGACGACGCCGCAGTAGTCGGAGAAACATCGCCTACCTCCAGGATCAGGCAGGAACCGTCGGATCCAGGCTACTCTGCCCCGAACCGCCCGCAACCGGAGATCCGGTACCCGCCCGGGGCGCCATGGGGCTCGCTGTTGAAGATGCGTCACATGACGTCCGATCGGAGTCACTTGCGCTCCATGGACCCCTGCGGGTCCCTGCCGGTCGGCCCGGAAGGCAACCGGCGCGGGGCTGCGCCCCTCCTACCTGTCGACCGATCCGTACCGGGACACGTGCCGCCCCACATGCCGTGTCCTGCCCGCCCCACGCGCCGACAGGAGCCCTCACGTGCACCGCTCCGAGCCCCCGCCCTCCGCGGGCCCGTCCCGTCGCGGATTCATGGTGTACACGGTGGCCGCGGCCACGCTGACCGTCGCCGCCCCGCTCGCCTGCGCCCCCGCGCGCGCGGACGGCGCCGAGCCCGCCCGTACCGGCTCCGACGTGCTGGTGACCGGCACCGACGAGGAGATGCTGGTCCTGGAGGTCACGGCGGCCAACCGCATCGTCGTACGGCTGCCCCGGGCCGAGGTCGGCCAGGGCATCACGACCGCGGTCGCCATGATGATCGCCGAGGAGCTGGACGCCCGCCTCGCCGACGTGAGCATTCCGCTCGCCGACGCCCGCGCCAAGGGCAACCAGTACACCGGGGGCTCCAGTTCGGTGAGTTCGCTGTACGGCCCGGCCCGGCAGCTCGCCGCCACCGCCCGGGCCAAGCTGGTGACCGCCGCCGCCCGGCGCTGGCACCTGCCCGCGTGGACCCTGCGCACCCGCGACACCATGGTGGTCGCCCCGGACGGGCGCACGGCCACCTTCGGCTCGCTGACCGCGAGCGCGGCCCGGATCCACCGCACCGCCGTCCCGAGCAGGCCGAAGCCCGCGTCCCGGCACCGGGTGATCGGCCGGCCGACGACCCGGATCGACGCGCGGGACATCGTCACCGGGCGGGCGAAGTATGCCGGGGACCTGGCGGTGGCCGGGGCGAAGCCCACCGTGGTGGCCCGGCCCCCGACGATCCGGGGCAAGCTTGTCTCGGTCGACGACCGGGCCGCCCGCGCCCTGCTGGGCGTGCACGCGGTCGTCCGGCTCCCCGGCGGGGTCGCCGTGGTCGCGGACACCTTCCACCAGGCCTTCCAAGCCCGGGACGCCCTCCGTCCCACCTGGGCGCCCGGCCCGCTCCACGCCCTGTCGGACGCGCAGATACGCTCCCGGCTCAAGGCCGCCGTGCCCCGGCTCGGCACTCTGCCGCACGGATCGACCCCGGTGGCGGGCGAGTTCGCGTTCGCCTTCGTCAGCCACGCCCCGATGGAGGTGCTCACCGCGGTGGCGGACGTCCGCGTCGACCGTGCGGAGCTGTGGTTCTCCTCGCAGACCCCCATGGACGCGCGGGACGCGGTCGCCCAAGCGGTCGGTCTGCGCCCGTCGGCGGTCCGGGTGCACGTCGTGCGGGCCGGCGGCTCGTTCGGCCGCCGTCTGAACTACGACGCGGCGATCGAGGCGGCACTGGTGTCCAAGGCGGCCCGACGCCCGGTGAAGCTGATGTGGAGCCGCGGGGACGACATCCGGCACGGCCGTATGCGCCCCGCGAGCCACCACAGGATCCGGGCCGGCGTGGCCGGCGGCCGGGTGGTGGCCTTCGAGCACGCGACGGCCTCGGTCTCGGAGTCGTACGACGACGCGGGACTGTCCGCGCAAGGCGGCGTCACCGCCCGGTCCGGCCCGCTGCCCAGCGACACCGGCCTCTACAACTTCGGCCGTGTGTCCGGCGATTCGGGCGGCATCGAACTGGCCATGCCGCTCGGCGCCTGGCGGTCGGTGGACTCCGGGACCGTGCGGACCGCCGAGGAGATCGTCGTGGACGAGATCGCCCGCAGCCTCGGCGAGGACCCGGTGGCCTTCCGCCGGAAGAACCTGCGGAGCAAGGCGGTCAAGGCCGTCCTCGCCAAGGCGGCGGCCGCCGGCCACTGGGGCCGCTCCATGCCCGCGGGATGCGCCCAGGGTGTCGCCGTGCACGAGGAGTACGGCTCCTGCGTGGCCTGTCTCGCCGAGATCGACGCGACCGACCCGAAGAATCCCCGGGTGACCAAGGTGGTGATGGCGGCCGACGTCGGCACCGCGGTCAACCCGCGTGGCCTGGAAGCCCAGTTGATGGGCACCGCGACCGACGGCATCTCCGTCGTCCTGCAGGCGGGCCTGCACATCGACCGGGGCGCCGTCCGCGAGAGCAGCTACGCCGACTTCCGCTACGCCCGCCAGCGCCACGCCCCGCTCGTCTTCGAGGCCCACATCCTGCCCTCGACCAGGGAACCCGGCGGCGCCGGCGAACTCGGTGTCCCCGCGGCATCCGGCGCGGTCGCCAACGCCTACGCCCGGGCGACCGGCACCGCACCCCGCAGCTTCCCGCTCACCTTCTGAACGACGGCCCGCGCTCCGGCTCTCAGGCTCTCCGACTCTCCGACCGACGACCCGAAGGCACCCATGCGTTCGTACTCCTTCACCCTCAACGGCAAACCGGTGACCGTGCAGGCGCCGGCCGACATGCCCCTCCTGTGGGTCCTGCGCGACCTCCTCGGCGTCACCGGCCCCAAGTACGGCTGCGGAGTGGGCGTCTGCCGCGCCTGCACCAGCCACCTGGACGGCGCCGAGATCCAGCCCTGTGTGGTCCCGCTCGCCGACTGCGCGGACCGCACGGTCACCACCATCGAGGGCCTCGCCGACGGCGACACCCTCCACCCGGTCCAACAGGCCTGGCTGGACCGCGACGTGGCCCAGTGCGGCTTCTGCCAGCCGGGCCAGATCATGGCCGCCGCGGCCCTCCTGAAACGCACCCCTCACCCCACGGACTCCGACATCGACTCCATCGAGAACATCTGCCGGTGCGGGACGTACGCCCGAATTCGGGAGGCGATCAAGGAGGCGGCTCAGAGCGGCAGTTGATCGCTGTTGGCCAGAAGCCTCCGCACCCAGTCCAATTGGGCCGCCCGAGCCGCCCGGGACAGGCTCGCCTGCGGGGCGAAGCTGTCGAAGCCGTGGAAGCCGCCCGGCCAGACGTGGAGTTCGGCGACGCCTCCGGACTGCCAGATGCGCGACGCGTAGTCGACGACCTCGTCGCGGAAGGTCTCGGCGGAGCCGACGTCCAGGAAGGCCGGGGGCAGGCCGGACAGGTCGCTCGCGCGGGCGGGGGCGGCGTAGGGGGAGACGTCGGGGCCGCCCCGGCGCTCGCCCAGCAGCGCCGTCCAGCCGGTCTCGTTGGCGGTGCGGTCCCAGAGGCCGATGCCCGCCATCTGGTGGCTGGAGACGGTGTCGTTGCGGTCGTCGAGCATCGGGCACGTCAGGATCTGGCCGATGACCCGCGGGCCCTGGCGGTCCCGCAGGAGGAGGGCGAGTGCCGCGGCCAGACCGCCGCCGGCGCTCGCGCCCGCGATGACGATCCGGTCCGGGTCGCCGCCGATCTCCCTGGCGTGCGCCGCCGTCCACAGCAGGCCGGTGTGCACGTCGTCGATCGGCGCCGGGTGCGGGTGTTCCGGCGCGAGCCGGTACTCCACCGACACGACGACCGCGCCCAGCTCGCGAGCCCAGGTCAACGGCACGTCCACGCCGGCCAGGTTGTTGCCGAGGACCATGCCGCCGCCGTGCACGTGGTAGATCACCGGCAGGGAGGCGGCGGGTTCTGCGGACGGGGGCCGGCAGATGAGGAGGGAGATGTCCGGGGCTCCCTCCGGGCCCGGCACCGTACGGTTCTCCGCCTCGAAGGCGCCGCCCATGGTGAGGTCGAACTGTCCGAGCAGGTCGATGCCGACGTCCTGGCGGGCGGCGGGGATCTCGTCCATGGTGAGGCCGGGCGAGATCACCTCCTCGACCGGCTTCAGCGCGGCGGCGAGCTCCGCATCGAACGGGGGCGGGGGCGGGGGCGGGACCGGGGGCATGGCTTCTCCTGACCTGACTCATACGGCTCTGACCGTCCGTCCCGGGCTGCGTGCGACTCGGGCGACCGGCTGCGGCTTCCACGGCCAGGATCCGCGCCGCCCGCGCAGCCCGGGGACAGGCGGACGGCGGAACCTGTCCGCCGGAGGACGGGTGCCCGGAGCCGTGCGGGCCGCACGCCCGGGTGCCGCAGCAGCCCCAGCACGGTGAGCACGGCGACCAGGGCGCACACCCCGGCAGCCGAGCCGCCCGTAGGCACGTGTGCCCAGCCACGACCCCAGGCTGCCACCCAGGTAGGCGCACGTCATGTACGCGGTGTTGAGGCGGCTGCGGACCTCCGCGCCGAGGGCGTAGATACGGACCTGGTCGGCGACCATGCGGGACTGCATGCCGACGTCCGGCAGCAGGAGCGTGC
The DNA here is from genome assembly GCF_044768335.1 of Streptomyces sp. NPDC101151. Lineage (NCBI taxonomy): Bacteria > Bacillati > Actinomycetota > Actinomycetes > Kitasatosporales > Streptomycetaceae > Streptomyces > Streptomyces sp. NPDC101151. The sequence continues at coordinate 516,542 of NZ_JBIWPP010000003.1, forward strand.
CCGCGACGAGGGCGACCAGTCCGGGTGTTCCGCCGAGGGAGCCCAGGCTCAGCACCCCCGCCGAGACGGCGACCGTCAGGAAGCACACCAGATTCACCGTGTCCGGGCCCCGCCGGTCCACCTGGCGTTCCGCGACCGGCGTGACGAACATCGTCGCCGCGTTGACCAGCGCCAGCAGCCCGACCGCGTCCGCGCCCGGGCCGTACACCGGGCCCGTGAGCAGCAGCGCCACGCCCGTCCACGCGGCGGAGAAGCCGGCGAACACCGTCGCCTGGTAGAGGCAGGAGCGGCGCAGGGCCGCTTCCGTGCGCAGCAGGCGCAGCGACTCGGCGTCCTTGTTCGCGCACAAGCCGGCACCCCCGATCAGCGCCGAGGAGCCCCCGATGCTGGACTATCCCGGCCGGGGCGCCGCCACCGTGTGGGAGCCGGAGCCCGGACCCGACGCCTCGGCGCTCGACTCGCTCCTCGGCGCACCCAGGACGACGGTCCCGCGGCTGCTCGCCGAACCGCTCCCCACCGTCGAACTCGCCCGGCGCCTCGGCGTGACGCCGAGCGCCGTCTCCCGGCATCTGCGGGTCCTGCACGCCACGGGCCTGGTCACCCGCGCCCGGGACGGACGGCACGTCCTCTACCGGCGCAGCCCGCTGGGCGAACAGCTGGCCGCCGCCTGACTTCGAGCGTGCTCCAAGATCTGGCGTCGGTACTCTCGGTGATCGTCCGCCACCACGCGAAAGAGGGCCGGAGCGGACTCCGGCCCCCCGTCGGCGCCTGGGTCAGGCGGCCACGACCTCGTCCACGTTGCCGTGCAGACGGGCGACGACCTCGGTCAGCTGCGCGGCGACCTCGGCGTCGTCGACCGGGTGGGTGTCGGCGAAGCGGGTCACGGAGCCGGGGATGGACAGCTTGATGTCCTCGATCACGTTGCCGCCGGCGATACCCACGGCCTTGCGGGCGTCGTCCTGCGCCCACACGCCGCCGTACTGGCCGAAGGCGGTGCCGATGACGGCGACGGGCTTGCCGGCGAAGGCGCCGGCGCCGTACGGGCGGGACAGCCAGTCGATGGCGTTCTTCAGGACGGCCGGGATGGTGCCGTTGTACTCCGGGGAGAAGAGCAGGAAGGCGTCGGCGGCCTGGGCGGCGGCACGGAGCCTGGCGGCGGCGGCCGGGACGTTGCCCTCGACGTCGATGTCCTCGTTGTAGAAGGGGATGTCGGCAAGGCCCTCGAAGACCTCCACCTCGGCGCCCTCGGGTGCGAGCTTGACGGCCGCCTCGGCGAGCTGACGGTTGTGCGAACCGGCGCGAAGGCTGCCGACGAGCGCGAGGATACGAACAGACATGGGGGTACTCCAAGGGGGCTGAAACATCGCTGTCACGATCCGGACCGAGGTCCGTTTAAATTTCTACCAGGCTAACCGGACCGCGGTCCAGTTTCTTCCCGATGCTTTACGCTGTCGTCATGTCCAGCGCCCTGCCGCCCTTCCCGAAGCCCCAGGAGCCGCTCGAAACCCCTCAGTTGCTGGAGGTCGAGTCGGCCCCGGACGAGCCGTGCCTGCGTGCCGACGCGGCCCGCAACCGGGCAAGGCTGCTGGAAGCCGCCACCCGCCTGATCGCGGAGCACGGCGTGGCCGGAGTGACGATGGAGGCGGTGGCCGCCGCGGCCCAGGTGGGCAAGGGGACGGTGTTCCGCCGCTTCGGCGACCGCACCGGGCTGCTGATGGCGCTGCTCGACCACTCGGCGCGGCAACTGCAGGCCGACTTCCTCGGCGGACCGCCGCCGCTGGGTCCCGGGGCGCCGCCCCTGGAGCGGCTGCAGGCGTTCGGTGTGGCGGTCCTGTACCGCTCGGCCGAGCAGCTGGATCTGCAGCTGGCCGCCCAGCCGGAGCCCACCCGCCGCTTCTCCCATCCCTCGTTGCAGGCCCTTCGCACGCACGTCGCGATGCTGCTGCGGCAGATCGTGCCGGTCGCCGACTGCGAGCTGCTCTCCCAGACGCTGATGGGGTATCTCGACCCCGCCCTGATCAACCATCTGACCCGGCAGTGCGGGATGCCCATGGAGCGCCTGGAGGCCGGCTGGCACGACCTCGTGGCACGGGTGGCGTGCCCGGAGCGGTCCGGCTGAGCCCTGTTCAGCCGTGGTCGGCGGCGAACATGTCGAGCAGTCCCTGCGGTGTGTCGGCGCGGAAGAGCAGGGAGGCGTTCTGTGCGGAGTCCGCCGCCGACGCCTCGCTGCGCGGGAACAGTCTCTCCTCGTAGACGGCCAGCGCGGCCTCGGTGTCGCCGGGGTGTGCGGCGAGCGCGAGGCCCAGTTCGGCGCCGTCTAGCAGCGCGAGGTTGGCGCCCTCGCCGGCGAACGGCGACATCAGGTGCGCCGCGTCGCCGAGCAGGGTGACCCCGGGGACCCGGCCCCAGCGGTGACCGGTGGGCAGGGCGTGGATCCGCCGCGGAACCAGCGCGCCGTCCGCGTCCGTGACCAGCGCCTTCAGGCTTTCGTCCCAGCCGTCGAACTCCTTCAGTACGGCCGCCTTGGCCGCCTCGGTGTCCGCGAAGTCGATGCCGTCCAGCCAGTCCTCCGGGGCCTCGACGGCCACGTAGATGTGCAGGCTGCCGTCGGCCTCGCGGTGTCCTAGGAAGCCCCGGCCGGTGCCGAGCGCGAACAGCATTCCGCCGCCGACCACCGCGGCGCCGTCGGGGTGGCGCACATCGGCCTCCAGCAGGTCCGCCTCGACGAACGACACACCGGTGTAGGCGGGCCGGGCGGGGGACAGCAGCGGCCGTATGCGGGACCAGGCGCCGTCCGCGCCGACCAGCAGGCCGGTGGTGAAGGCGTGGCCGTCCGCCAGCGTCACCTCGTGCCGGCCGTCGCCGAGGGGGCGTGCGCCGGTCACCTTCACGCCCCAGCGGACGGTGCCCTCCGGCAGCGAATCCAGCAGCAGGTCGCGCAGTTCGCCGCGGTCGATCTCGGGGCGCCCGCCGGCACCGTCGTCGGGCAGGTCGAGGCGGACGGTCCCGTCCTGGTCCAGGACCCGGGTCGCCTGACCGCCGGCATGGACCCGGGCCAGGAACTCCTCGTGCAGCCGGGCCGCGCGCAGCGCCTCCTGGCCCGAGTCGTCGTGGATGTCGAGCATGCCGCCCTGGGTGCGTGCGGCCGGCGAGGCGTCCAGGTCGAAGACGGCCGCCTCGATGCCGTGCACGTGCAGCACCCGGGCGAGCGTGAGCCCGCCCAGGCCACCGCCGACGACGGCGATGGGGTGGTGGGGGAGCGAGCGGGCAGAGGTGGTCATGGTGGCCTCCTGGAGGAGAGGGAGAAAGAGAGGGTCAGTCGGGTACGGCCGTGCGCTCGATGCCGTTGATCAGCGCCTGGAAGCCCCAGGACAGCCGGACTTCGGGGGCGCCCGACAGCAGGTCGCCGCCGGCGGCGACGATGTGCGGGTGGGTGTCCGCGGACGCCTCGCGCAAGGCGCGGTCCAGCGCCTGCCAGTCGCCCGGCGACTCCTCGCCGGCGTGCTCGGCGGCGGTCGCCGTGGCGTGCTGCAGCAACAGGTCCACGCCCCAGGCCGCCCGCTCGCGCGGCACCCCGCCCTCGTCGAGCAGGGCGAGCAGCGTCTCGATGAGGTTCAGGTAGTGCGGGCCGCTCGGCCGGGCGGTCAGCGCGGAGCGGGCGAGGCTCGGATGCTCCAGGAGCATCCGCGTGCAGGCGCCGAGCACCCGTTCGAGCCGCTCCCGCCAGGTGCCTTCGGCCGGAGCCGGTCCGACCGTGCCGAGCAGTTCGTCCAGAACGGCCGCATGCAGATCGTCGGTGCTGCGGACGTAGACGTACAGCGAGGCGGGACCCGTGTCGAACTCCTGCGCCAGCCGCCGCATGGTCACCTTGCGCAGCCCTTCGGCGCGCAGGATCGCCACCGCGGCGGCGACGATGCCCTCGCGGGTGAGGGCGGCCTTGGCGGGACGTTCGCGACGGGAGCGCGGGGATGCTGTCATGCGCCAAGGGTAACGAACATGTTCGTCACGAACAAGTTCGGAGCGAACGTGTTCGTAGGACTTCGCTCGGGAGGTCGACCGCTTTCGTTCAATCGCGAATGACCTTCCCCCGCCGTCCTTCCCCCTCCGCGCCTCTGCCAGGATGCGCTCTGTCATGGTGCAGATACCGAACACGCCCTCGTCCGCTGCGCCCGCACCGCACTCCGTTCCCACGAGTGCCGATGTGGCCCGGCTGGCCGGCGTCTCGCGCGCAACCGTCTCCTACGTCCTCAACAACACCAGCGCCGTGCGGATCAGTGAGCCGACGCGCCGCCGCGTCCACGACGCCGCGCGCGAACTGGGGTACGTACCCCACGCGGCCGCCCGCAGCCTGCGCGCCGGACACAGCCGCATGGTGCTGATGCCCGCCCCGACGTTCCCGGTGGGCCCCCTCTACAGCCGCTTCCTGAGCGAACTCCAGTCGGCCCTCGGCCGCCTCGACTACACGGTCGTGCAGTACGGCACCGTCGGGCTGCAGGGCGACGAAGCCGCCCGGGCCTGGGCCGAGTTGCGTCCCGTCGCCGTCCTGGTGCCCGGTGCGGGGCTCGGCCCGCAGGGTGTCGCCGTCCTCAAGCGCTCCGGTGCCCGGGCCGTGGTGACCCTCGGCCCCGAACGTGTCGACGGCGCGCACGCCCTGGTGATGGACCACGACGCCGTCGGCCACTGCGCCGGCGTCCATCTGTATGCCGCCGGCCGGCGCCGGATCGGAGTGATAGTCCCCGAGGAGCCGGGCCTGGAAGCGTTCTCCCGGCCCCGGCTCGCCGGTGTGCGCCAGGCCCTGCGGGGCACGGACGCGACCGTGACCGCGCTGCCGCTCGCGTACACGGAGCGGGGAGCCGCCGAGCTCGCCGCCCGGTGGCCCGGCTCCGGCGTGGACGCGGTGTTCGCCTACAACGACGAGTACGCGATGCTGCTGATGCGCGCCCTGCAGGACGAGGGTGTGCGCATCCCCGAGGACGTCGCTGTCGTGGGCGCCGACGACCTGATGCTCGGCCGGCTGCTGCGTCCCCGGCTCAGCACCGTCCACATCGAGCTGCCCTCCGGACGGGACCTCGCGGAACTGGTCGACCGTGCGGTGCGCGACCCCGGAGGCGAGCCCGAGGTGCGCAAGGTGCTGGGCGCATCGCTCGTCCGGCGCGACTCCAGCTGACCCGGCTCCCGGTGGTGGTTAGGGTTCCGGAAGGGCATGACCGCGATGCAGTTTCGCGCTCAACGAAATAGGTGGGGGCCTCGTCCCGTGTCCCCGGACGAGGCCCGCACCCCCGCGCCGAACCGCCCGGCCGTCGATCGGAGAGCCGACATGCCGCTGCTCGACCCGAAGTCCTGGCAGACCCGTACCGTGGCGGGCCCCGCGTACAGCGTCACCGAGCCGGCCACCGGCGACGCCCTCGGCGCACTCACCCTCGCCGCACCCGAGGACGTCGCCCCGGCGGCTCGGGACGCCCGCACCGCCCAGCGGGCGTGGGCCCGCGCCCCGCACCTCGTACGGGCCCAAGTGCTGCGCAGGGCGGGGGACTTGTTCACCGAGCACGCGGACGAACTGCGCACCTGGCTGGTCCGGGAGTCCGGGTCCGTCCCCGGCAAGGCGGACTTCGAACTTCATGTCGCCGCCCAGGAGTGCTACGAGGCCGCGGCCCTTGCCTCCCGCCCCGCCGGACAGGTGCTGCCCAGCGAGGTGCCCAGGCTGTCGTACACCCGCCGGGTTCCCGTCGGCGTGGTGGGCGTGATCGCACCGTTCAACGCCCCGCTGATCCTCTCCGTCCGCTCCCTGGCCCCGGCCCTCGCGCTGGGCAACGCGGTGGTGCTGAAGCCGGATCCGCGCACCGCGGTCTGCGGCGGCCTGGCCCTGGCCGCCGTCCTCGCCGAGGCGGGCCTGCCGGAGAACCTGCTGCATGTGCTGCCCGGCGGCGCCGACGTCGGGCAGGCGCTGGTCGCGGACCCGCTCGTACCCGTCGTCTCCTTCACCGGATCCACCGCGGCGGGCCGTGCCGTCGGCGAGAGCGCCGGCCGCCACCTCAAGCGCGCCCACCTCGAACTGGGCGGGAACTCGGCCCTGATCGTGCTGGAGGACGCCGACCTGGAGGCGGTGATCTCCACGGCGGCCTGGGGATCCTTCTTCCACCAGGGCCAGATCTGCATGACGACCGGCCGCCATCTGGTCCACGTCTCCCTGTACGACGAATACGTCGAACGGCTCGCCGCCAGGGCCGACTCGCTCGCCGTCGGCGACCCGCACCGCGACCGGGTGCACCTCGGCCCGGTCATCGACGCGGGCCAACTCGCCAAGATCCACGGCCTGGTGGAGACGAGTGTCGCCCGCGGCGCGAAACTCGCCGCGGGCGGCACCCATGACCGTCTTTTCTACCGGCCGACCGTGCTGGCGGGCGTGGACGACCACACTCCGGCCTACACCGAGGAGGTGTTCGGCCCGATCGCCCCGGTCCGCTCCTTCGGCACCGCCGCCGAGGCGGCCGCGCTCGCGGCGGACGGCCCCTACGGCCTGTCCCTCGGCATCGTCACCCGGGACCCGGCACGCGGCCTGGCGCTCGCCGAACGCATCCCGACCGGCATCGTCCACATCAACGACCAGACCGTGAACGACGAGGCGGTGGCCCCCTTCGGCGGCGTCGCCGCGTCCGGCACCGGCGCCCGCTTCGGCGGCGAGGCCAACCTGGAGGCCTTCACCGAGCTGCGCTGGACCACCGTACGCGCCGACGTGCCGCCGTACCCCTTCTGACGTGCCGCCGCACTCGCACTGCTCCTGACGTGCCGCCGTACTTCTCCTGACGCGGCGCCCCACCCCTCCCGCGGTCCTTCCGCCCCTCGGGGGCTACTCGCCCTGTGCCTGCTCGGCGGCGATGCTCTTGCGGACCTCGTCCATGTCCAGCTTCCGGGCCTGCCCGATGACGTCCGTCAGCGCGGCCTCGGGCAGGGCACCCGGCTGGGCGAAGATCGCGACCTGGTCGCGGACGATCATCAGCGTCGGGATCGACTGGATACCGAAGGCCTGGGCCAGCTCGGGCTGGGCCTCGGTGTCCACCTTGCCGAACACCAGGTCCGGGTTCTCCTCGGCGGCCTTCTCGTACACGGGCGCGAACTGACGGCACGGACCGCACCAGGACGCCCAGAAGTCGATGAGAACGAACTCGTTCTCGGTGACCGTCTGGTCGAAGTTCTCCTTGGTCAGCTCCACGGTGCTGCTCATGGCGTGATTCCCTCTTCCTGGTGTGGGGGTTGTGCCGTCGGCGGAAACACGGCATACCGCCCGCCTATTCCATATCTGTTCCGTGCGCGCACGGTCGTACGTCCGCGCGCGCACCCGTGTGGCCCCCGCGCCAACCACCCACCAGACTGACCCCATGACGGAATCGGAATCCATCGCGTACGACGTCGTGGTGCTCGGGGCCGGACCCGTGGGGGAGAACGTCGCCGACCGCACCCGTGCGGCCGGCCTGACCACCGCGGTCGTGGAGAGCGAGCTGGTCGGCGGCGAGTGCTCCTACTGGGCCTGCATGCCCAGCAAGGCTCTGCTCAGGCCGGTCATCACCCAGGCGGACGCCCGCCGGCTGCCCGGTCTGAGCCAGGACGTGCAGGGCCCCCTCGACACCCCCGCCGTCCTGGCCCGCCGGGACTACTTCACCTCGAACTGGCAGGACGACGGCCAGGTCCGCTGGCTGGACGGCATCGGCGCCGACCTGTACCGCGGCCACGGCCGCCTCGCCGGCCCCCGGACGGTCACCGTCACCGCCCCCGACGGCACCGTGACGACGCTCACCGCCACCCACGCCGTGGCCGTCAGCACCGGCACCCGCGCCCAGCTGCCCGACCTGCCCGGTCTGGCCGAGGTCAAGCCCTGGACCAGCCGCGAGGCCACCAGCGGCAAAGCGGCCCCAGGACGGCTGATCGTCGTCGGCGGCGGTGTCGTCGCCACCGAGATGGCCACCGCCTGGCAGGCCCTCGGCTCGCGGGTCATCCTGCTGGTCCGCGGCAAGGGCCTGCTCAACCGCATGGAGCCGTTCGCCGGGGAACTGGTCGCCGAGGCGCTCACCGAGGCCGGCGTCGACGTCCGCACCGGCACCGCCCTGGAGTCCGTCACCCGCGAGAACGGCACCGTCGTGGCCGTCACCGGCACCGGCGAGCGCCTCGAGGCCGACGAGATCCTCTTCGCCACCGGACGCGTCCCGCACACCGACGACATCGGCCTCGACACCGTCGGCCTGGCACCGGGCTCCTGGCTGGACGTCGACGACAGCCTCCGCGTCACCGGCACCGACTGGCTGTACGCGGTCGGTGACGTCAACCACCGCGCCCTCCTCACCCACCAGGGCAAGTACCAGGCACGCGTCGCCGGCGCTGCCATCGCCGCCCGCGCCGCGGGCAATCCCCTCCTGGACGAGCCCTGGGGCGCGCACGCCGCCACCGCCGACCACCACGCCGTACCCCAGGTCGTCTTCACCGACCCCGAGGCCGCCGCCGTGGGCCTCTCCCTCGCCGAGGCGGAACAGGCCGGCCACCGTGTCCGCGCCGTCGACGTCGAGTTCTCCTCCGTCGCCGGGGCCGGCCTCTACGGCGACGGCTACAAGGGCCGCGCCCGCATGGTGGTCGACCTGGAGCAGGAGATCCTGCGCGGCGTCACCTTCGTCGGCCCCGGCGTCGGCGAACTGATCCACTCCGCGACCGTCGCCGTGGCGGGCCGTGTCCCGGTCAGCCGGCTGTGGCACGCGGTGCCGTCATATCCGACGATCAGTGAGGTGTGGCTGCGGCTGCTTGAGGCGTACCGCGACAACTGACGGGTCCGCTCAGGGCAGTTCGAACCCCAGCGCCTCGGCGGCCGCCCCCGCCGTCGGCTGCGCCCACCGCTGTGCCACCGCCTCGTTGGTGGACAGGGAGCGCAGCTCGGCGCGGTCGAGGTAGAGGGTGCCGTCGAGGTGGTCCGTCTCGTGCTGGACGATACGGGCCGGCCAGCCCGTGAACACCTCGTCCAGCGTGCGGCCGTGCTCGTCCTGGCCGCGCAGCCGCACCTCGGCGTGCCGGGACACGACCGCCTGCCAGCCGGGCACGCTCAGGCAGCCCTCGAAGAACGCGGCCCGGGCGGTGCCGACGGGTTCGTAGGAAGGGTTGACCAGGACGCGGAACGGCTGGGGCACCCGGCCCCGGACCAGTGCCACCTCCTCGGGTACCGGCGCCGGATCCTCGATCACCGCGATCCGCAGCGGGACGCCGACCTGCGGGGCGGCGAGGCCCACGCCGGGGGCCGCGCGCATGGTGGCGCGCAGGGCCGCCACGAACCGGGCCAGCAGACCGGGGTCGAGCTGACCGTCGTACGGCTCGGTGCCGCGCCGCAGTACCGGGTCGCCGGCCGCGACGATGGGCAAGGGGCCGTCGGCCGCCAGGAGTTCCTCGACCCGCACGGTCAAAGACGCGCGATCACTGGGAGGTGCCATCGCGTCAGGATGCCATGCCCCCCCTGCCCCTCCCCGTGACGCAGGTCACCAACACCCCCGGGGAACCCGGCGCCTTCGCGCTCCGACCACTGGACCGCCGTCGCTTCCGCCCCGAGACCCGGAGAAGCCCGCCGCACCGGCGTGGACGCCGCACGTACGGGAGCACGGCCGGCGTGAAGTAGCGTGGTCCGACACGCCGGTTCCGGGCGGCGAGTGAGCCGAGGGGGCGCGTCGGAGCGAACAGGGCGAGAAAAGGGAGCGACGGGACATGGTGCGGGACGGCGGCCGGGCCCGGCGGCGCGGCCAGGGCGAACTGGAGGGCCAGGTCCTCGGCGCGCTGCGCGAGGCGGACGGACCGGTCACCGCCGCCTGGGTGCAGGAGCGCCTCGGCAGCGACCTCGCCTACACCACCGTCGTCACCATCCTCACCCGGCTGCTCGCCAAGGACGTCGTCGCCCGCGAACGGCAGGGCCGCTCCTTCCTGTGGACGCCCACCGCCGACGTGGCCCGGCTCGCCGCCCTGCGCATGCGCCGTCTGCTCGACGGCGAACGGGACCGCGAGGCCGTCCTGGCGAGCTTCGTCACCGCCCTGCCGCCCGGCGACGAACAGGTCCTGCGGGCGCTGCTGGACGCCGCCGAACCGGGCTCGGTGAACAACGGGAACACCTGCCGCACCGGCGACGGCGATACGGAAGACTGACCGCCCATGGGGGTCTTCGTCTTCCTGCCGCTGGTGCTTCCGCTGTCCGCCTGGCCGGTCGCGCGGCTCGCCGAAGTGCACCTGCACCCGCGCACCGCCACCCGGCTGCTGACGGCGTTCGCCGTGGTCATGGTCGTGTGCAGCACGCTCTGTCTGGCCCTGCTGATGGTCGTGGGCACCGCCCAGCTGCCCGGCAACCCGCTCCCGGACGGCTGGTCCGACCCCGAGGTGCGGGCGGCCGTCCCGCAGGACGAGGTCGCCGGCCGCGCCGCCGTCCCCGCCCTCTGCGTGGTCGCCGCCGCCTGCGCCCGCACTCTGTGGCGCCACCGCCGGGTCACCAGCCGGGCCCGCCGGGCTCTGGGGCCTGTCGGCACCACCCCGCAGACCCCACGGCGTCCGGCACGCCGGTTCGCCGCGCTGCCGAACCGCCCACACGGCTCTTCCCCCACGCCCGACTCCGCTCGCGCGGGGGGACCCTCGTCCAGGTCGTGGGGGCGCCTTGCGACCGCACGCACCGGCGGCCACGGGTCCCGTCCGTCGGGCGGGCGACCGGAACGCGATGCCGGGCCCCGTGCCGCACAGCCCGGCCCGGCGGTGGCCGTCCTGCCCGACCGCACACCCTATGCCTACGCCCTGCCCGGCGGCCGGGGCCGGATCGTCGTCACCACCGGGCTGCTGTCCGGGCTCGCCCCCGCCGAACGGCGCGCCCTGTTCGCCCATGAACGCGCCCACCTCGTAGCCCGCCACCACCGTCATCTGCTCGCCGTCCATCTGGCCGCCCGGGCCAACCCCTTCCTGCGCCCGCTGCGCACGGCCGTCGTGTACACGGCCGAGCGCTGGGCGGACGAGGAGGCGGCCCACGCGGTCGGCGACCGGCGTACGGTCGCCCGCGCGATCGGCAAGGCGGCGCTGCTGTCCCGTGGCACCCCGGCGCCCACGCTCGCCGCGCTCGCCTCGACCGGTCCCGTACCGCGCCGGGTGGCCGCCCTGTTGGCCCCCGCCCCGGTGGCCCGCACCTGGCCGTCGGCCTTCACCTCCGTCGGCCTCGCCGTCTGGTGCGCGGCCGCGGGCGCCCTGGTGTCGGCGATGTCCTCGGCGAACTCGGCCGTCACCCTGTTCCGGATTCTGCGCGCGGCGACCCCACTGTGACCCGGGGCCGGTGATCAGGCCGTCGCCATAGGGCACTGGTCCAGCGCGCGGCCCGTCACCCCTGTCGGTCAGGGGGCGGCGCCTGTCGAGCCGGCCTCCGACAGCGCCTGCTCGGACGCCGTGATACCCGTCGCGTGACGGCTGGACCAGGCCGGGGCTGCCGTTGCGGTCAGGGCGAGGAAGGGGACGGCGAAGCCGGCTCGCGTGCCGCCCGGACCGTCGACGAGTCGGCCGACCGCGGCGGCAGAGACGGCGATGCCCGCCGCGCTCGCGGAGTTCGTCCAGGTGAAGGCCTGGGTCAGCACCGACCGGTCCATGACCGACTCGACAAGCGTCGAGGAGACGATGACGCACGGAGCGACGCCCGCACCGGGGAGCAGGAGGGCCGGGCCGAGCTGCCAGGGGGCGTCGGCCAGGAGCGGCACCAGCGATGCGCAGGCCAGAAGGATCAGGATCACGGGCAGTTGGGTCTCGGGTGGGGTGTGCCCGCGGTGTCGTCCGTAGGCCAGACCGGCCGACAGGCTTGCCGCGCTCATCAGTCCGTACAGGAACCCGGCTGCCGCGGCGGCGTGGTGAACGGCGGCGAAGGCGCTCACCGAGACCTGCATCGAGCCGAAGAAGACGCCCAGGGCCAGATTGACCGCCAGTAGGGTGGCGAATCCGGGTCAGCAGAGTTCCCGGGCCCCGGGCGGCCCCGCGCTCCGGGGCGGGCGTTGCGGCGGGCACCGGGGCAGGGGCCGTACGACGCAGCGCCGCGAAGGCCAGTCCGGCGCCGACGACGAGCGCCCCCGCCGGCACCGTACCCGCGGCCGGGTGCAACTGGGTTGCCGTCAGCACCGCGAGGGCGGGACCGAGGAGGAAGGCGACATCGTTGCTGATCGTTTCGAGTGCGAAGGCCGGGGTGAGTTCGGCCCTGCCGTGCAGCAGGGCCGACCAGCGGGCCGCGGAGAGCGCACCGAACTGCGGAACGGTTGCCCCGGAGGCGAGACCGGCCGCCATCAGCGGCACCGCGGGCGCTCCCGTCACCGGCCGTATCCGCCGGCTGAAGGCAACGCAGGCGCGCCGTCACCAGCTCGCCGCCGGGCATCTGTCACCGCTGCCCGACCAGGTCGAGGCCCATCTGAAGCACCTGCCCCACTGGGGATTCACGCCCCGGTGGGTGGATCTGCAACGCGACCTGTGGATCCTCGTGTTCGCCACCCACCCGGACCGCGCGATCACACACTGTTTCACGACCAAGCCGAGACCCTGGCCGACTCCGCACTGCGGCAGCTGTTCCTCGACTACGACCACGCGCACGACCTGAGCGCCGACGATCCCCGCATCCACGACCTCGCCCGCCGGATCGCCGAGGCGACCCGGGAGCGCTACGGTCCCCATGCACTGCCCGAGCTGGATGCAGCCTCCGAGATTCCCGCCCTCATCGAGAGCACGGTCAACGCCTAGTCCCCGGCATGGCAGCGACTCGACACGCTCATTCGCGCACAACTGCGGGCGTGACTCAATGCGTGCGGACGCACGGCCCCGCTGCGCGCGGAGATCAGTCAGCGTGCGCCGCAAACCACCGGGCGATCGGTGTTCGGTGCGGCACTGGACTGTCTGCCGTGCAGCAGTCGCGGACGGTTGGCCCTCCGGTTCCGTTCACCGGGGTCCTGCCCCGGCCACGCATGGAGACGACGACCGGGGCGGTCCTGTGCACAAAGAGGGCAGCTACTCAGTTACCGGGTGGCACCGGGACGGTCCGTCCGCAGGGTTGAGACGCGACAAGGGCCCGGTCCCGCCGGGGTACCGGGCCCTGCTCATGCTGATTCAGGCCTTCGGGAAGTCACCCGCGAGCGCGGCGGCGATCCGCAGATGCTGTTCCGCTTCCTCGTGCAGCGCCTGCCGCTCGAGCGTGCGGCCCAGCATCAGCCGGGCGTAGTGCTCCACCGGGTCACGCTCCACGATGAGCCTCAACTCGGCCTCCGCGCGGCGCAGTTGGGCCGAGTGGTAGTAGGCGCGGGCCAGCAGCATCCGGGGGCCGGTCTGCTCGGGAACCTCCGCGACCAGTCCGGCCAGTACCCGCGCCGCGCCCGCGTAGTCCTGGGCGTCGAAGAACAGCTGCGCGCGCTCCCAGCGCTCGGCGGGGGTTCCCTGGTCGTAGTACGTGATCTCCACTTGCGTCTCCACTCGTGACCTCCTTCGGCAGCCACAACGGAACGGGATAGTTCAATATTCCACTACTGTGGCGGCGGGCCGGACGCGGAAGGGTCGAGGGGTGCGTCGAGCAGCGCCGTGAGGTCGCGGGTCAGCTCCCCGGTCCGGGTGCTGTCCGGACCACCGAGCGGCTCCAGCAGCTGGGCCAGCAGTCCCTGAACGATGCCGATCGCCCGGCGGGTGGTCTCGCGGCCCTCGTCGGTGAGTGCGAGCTGCACCGCGCGCGGGTCGCGCGGGTCCTTGGCGCGCTCCAGGAGCCCGGCGGACTCCAGGCTCCGGGCGAGTTTGGAGACGTACAGCGGTTCCAGCCCGGTGTGGTCGGCGAGGCGCCGCTGGCTCGGCCGCTCGCCCGCGCGCTGCATGCCGTACAGCGAGGCCACCAGTGAGTACTGGGCGTGGGTGAGGCCGAGAGGGGCCACCGCCCGGTCGACGGCGACCCGCCACTTCATCGACAGCCGCCACACCAGGAAACCGGGGGTGGCGCCTTCGGATGCCTTGCTCATGCCGGATACTGTACATGGCTACTATGGCGGGGTCGCCAGGGGCCCGCGGGTGCGGCCCGGCGGGCTCAGCGGTGTGGCCGGCAGCGCGGCTGATGCCGATTGTCGTTCCTGCGGCAGTGATGCAGTGATGCAGCGACCGTCCGCCGACTTGAAGTCGCTGGTCAAAGGGCTGGTGTATCCGGTGCTCGGGCAGTGACGTTCGGTGCCGCGCGATGTCGGCCCCTCACGGGAGGGCGGGTTCATGCCTGGCACCATGAGCGTATGTCCGAGGAGTCGAAAGGTGCGCCGTGCACCGGCCCCGAACACGTCGCCGAAGCCGGGCGAAGGGCCCAGCAGTTCGCACTGCGCCACGCCCGGCACCCGAAACTCCCCGCAATCACGGCCGCCTTCGAGGCCGTACCCACGGCCTCAGACGGCGCACAGATCACGGCCGTGCTCAGATCGCTGGTACCCGTGTACTGCGCCTGACCCTGCACCGGCTGCCCTGGCCGGGTCGGCACTCGCCAGGTCCGCGGCCGGCCGGAGCGGCTGGACGCGAGGCGCGGCCCTCACGCTGCTCGGCGCGCATGCCGAAGCCCTGCTGTGGATCGCCGTGCGGCCCGGCGCCCTGCAGGAGACCGCGCAGACCCTCAGCGTCCACCCGCAGGTCCGGTTCTGCGCCGCCACCACCGGTCCCGCCAACCTCGCGTCGCTCTCGCCGCAGCCGAACTCGACGCCCCGTACGCCTTGCTCACCGACTCCATCGGCCCCCTGGACGGGAGCACCGCCGTCGACGCCACCCCCCTCCTGGCGACCACCAGACGCACCGGCCTGATCCGCCACTCCAGTCAGCATTCCGGACCCCTGTAGCGGCTTGCCACGCGTCGACCTCCAAGTGTCCGGTGAACGGAGCCCGCCCTCGCGGGTCAAACGGATGCGGCGCCGTCCAGCGCGGTCGCCGAGGGTGCCGTGCGACAGGCGTACGGGGTGAAATGGGCCGGGGTGTGGTCGATGGGCAGATCGGGACGCCAGGCGGTGAGGATCTGGGCGCTGCACACGAACAGACCCTGCGGGAGCTGGTCGAGAGGCCACCAACCCCAGTCGCCGACACTCTCGTCCGGCTGCGTGACCGGCCGGCCCTGCCAGGCGTCGACGATGGCGCCGACGGTGACCCGCACGACGTCACCGACGTGGTCGACGAGCGTGCCCAGGAGCGTGACGTCGTCGGGCCGGGCGATCAGACCGGTCTCCTCGGCGAGTTCTCGGACCACGGTCGTTTCGAGGGATTCCCCGGCCTCCACGGTTCCCCCCGGCAGTTCGAGGGTGCCGCTACGGTGGCGGCCGAGCAGGACGCCCTCGTCGCTCAGGACAATGGCGCCGACACCGATGGCCGCGTGCGGCACAGGCGGCCGCGTGGTGCGCGGGCGGCTGGAGATGCGTGCGGTGCGGTCCGGGAGGCGGCGGGCGCGGATGAGCTGGTGCACGACGGGGTTGTTCTCGTCGGACGGTCGCAGGAGGTCGATGGCCTCGACCCGGAAGCCGTGCTCGGTGAGCAGGTCCTCCCACAGTTGTGGTGCCAGGACCCACATCCGGGTGGGCAGTGGCGGGTCGTCCCGGAGCCTGATCATCTGCTCGCGCGGTGCGACGGTCGTGGACGGACCGCGGTCGTGCAGGTCGGTGTGGAGGAGTGAGAGGACCAGTGGTGCGCCGGGAAGCAGGCCCTCGCGCAGCGCGGGCAGGGAACGGTACGGGTCGGTGAAGGCGAGGCTGCCGATGGCGTACGCGGCGTCGAAAGGGTCGGCGTCGCGGAGGTACTCGATCACCTCGCCGTGCACGAACCGGACACCGGGAGTGCCTGCGTGTGAACCAGTGGCGCGTTGGTGCTGGGTGCGGGACAGCTCGATCGCGGTGACCTGCGCACCGTGGGTACGGGCCAGGTGCACGGCATGGTGGCCGACGCCGGAGCCGATGTCCAGGACGCGTTTGCCGGTGACCTCCCCGAGGATCTCCGCACCGGGACCGACTCCCTGCCACGGACCCCACTCCAGCCGTTCGGGGACGGGTGGCATGTACCCACGATCCAGCTGACGTCGGCCGTAGACGGTCCAGGCTTCGGCGTTGAGGTCCTCGACGGACACGGGAACTCCTGAGAGCAGAGAGGGAAGGGAGGGGAGGGGCGGTAACTGGGCGAATTCGTCGCGGGGTTGGGAGTCAGGGGCCGGTCACGAGGTAGGGCGGACCCTGACCCTGTCGCGCGCGTTCTACGGCATCGAGGGGCGGTCATGCGGGATCCGTGACGGTGGGCGAGGTCGGGTGCGGAATGGGATGTGCGGGGGCGTACTGGGCGGCCTGGGCGTCGAACATCGCGGCGTAGCGGCCCTGTGCGGCCATCAGGTCGTCGTGGATTCCCTGCTCTTCCAGCCGGCCCTGGTGCAGGACGTAGATGCGGTCGGCGTGACGGACGCCGGACATGCGGTGGGTGACCAGCACGACGGCCCTGCCGGGGGCGGCGAGCCGGCGGATGCGGTCGAAGGCGGCGATCTCGGCCTCCGGATCGAGCGCGGAGGTGGGCTCGTCCACGATGAGGACGCTGTCCGCCGTGGATGTGGAGCTGCGCCAGTGGGTGCGGGCAAGGCCGACCTTCTGCCATTCCCCACCCGACAGTTCGCTGGCTCCGCGGAACATCCGGGCCAGCAGGCTCTGCAGGCCGGCCGGGAGTTTCGCGATGACCGGACCGGCGCCCGCGTGGTCGACGGACGGCTGCAGGTCCTCGGGTGTGGCCTCGTGGGCGGGCCGGCCGATCCGGATGTTCAACGCGGCTGTCACAGGCCAGCGTTGAAAGTCCTGGGTGAGCAGCGCGACGCGGTCGAAGACCTGGGCGCGGTCCAAGGAGGCCACCTCGGCGTCGCCCCACAGCACAGTCCCGCTCTGCGGCAGCAGCAGACCCGACAGGACCTTCATCAGGGTGCTCTTGCCGGAGCCGTTCTCGCCGACCACGGCGGTGACCGAACCCATGGGCAGGGCGAGCGACACCCCGTCCAGAGCAGGCGCCTCGCGGTCGGGATAGCAGTAGGTGACCCGGTCGAGGACCACCTGTTCGACCTGCGCCGGAACGGGATCGCCCCCGCCGGGGATGGCACGTGTGGTGGCCTCGTCCAGGAAGCGGGAGTGATCGCGGAGATAGAGGGATTCCTCGTGCAGCTGGTTCACGTTCATCACCAGCGCGCCCAGGCTCGCCGAGCCGGAGCGGACGGCGATGACCGCGGTGCCGGCCACGGCCAGGCTCATGTGCCCGCTCATGATCAGCCAGAACATCGTCGCGTACGTGGCGGCCATGGCCAGTCCGGACATCGCGGCGGCGACCCACTCGGTGACGGCCTTGCCGGACGCCAGCCTCTCCTGCTCGGCCTCGGCACTCTCGGCCATCCGCTGGTAGCGGCTGAGCAGGAACGGCCCGACGGCATGGATGCGTACCTCCTGGGCGGCGGTGCGCTCGGTCAGCAGATTGCCGATGAGGCGACTGGCCCGAACGTGCTCGACCCAGCTCATCACCGACACATAGCGCTCCTGCGCCACCCGCATCGCGCCCCAGCCGCGCGGCGCCGCGATCAGGATCAGCATCGGCAGGAGAGCCGGGTGCAGGACGGTGAGCACTCCGGCCGTGGCGATCAACGAGATGGTGCCGTTCAGCGCGGCCACGCAGGCACCGATCATGCGGCGGGCGGATCCGGCACCGTACTGGGCGACGTCGATCAACCGGCGGAAATCCGGGTCTTCGATGGCCTCCAGCTCCACCGAGGCTGCGGCGGCCAGGTACTGGGTGGTGGCGATCCGCTCGACCAGAGGCTCCAGGCCCCCCGCCCGCGAGGTGGACCATCCGGCCAGGCCCGAGTTGACCACCGCGATCCCGGCGGCGGCAAGCAAGCCGGGCAGCACCGCGTGCAACCGCTCCACCGGCGTGCCCGAGCCGAGCAAGGCATGCATGACGGCGTTGACGGCGAGCAGTCCGACGGCAGCGGCGAAACCCTGCCCGACCTCACTGATCGCGACGGCGGACAACGCGCGTCGGTCAGCGGTCCATGCCATCCGCAAGGTCGCACCGACCAGCGCCGGCATGGAGCGCAGGGCGGACATCATGGTCAAGTCGAGTCGTGCACGCTCGTGTTCGGACCAGCCCATGTCGTAGCGCAGCGGACCGCCGAACAACTCCCGCTCCGCGTCGGAGACCTTCGGCTCGGCCATGCGTACCCGTCCCAGGAACCTCTTCACCGGGTGCCTCCCTGTGCCGGCCAGTTCAGCGCCCGATAGGAGGGCCCCTGGATGAGCATGTCGAAGATGGCGACGGTGTAGGGGTGACAGTCCGGCGGCGGCTTCTCCATCGACACCCAGAACAGCCCCTCGTGCTTGTCGGGCTCACGATTGTGCGGTTCGCCCGTCCAGGACTGCGCCACGAACACGGCGGTGACCCGGTCCTCCCCGAGAGGCTCGTGGTGGTGCACGAGTCCGCAGAACTCCTGTTGCGCGGGCGCGATATGGACTCCGGTCCCCTCGGACGCCTCCCGCCGTGCCGCACGGTCCAGCGACTCGCCGGCCTTCAGATGGCCTCCGACGACGGTGAGCCGGCGGCCCGGCGCGAGGGAGGCGGCGGGCCTCCTGCGCAGGCACAGGGCGAACCCACTGGAGCGAAGCAGGACCTGGGCAACATCCGCAGGCACCCGCCGGCGGTCCTCGCTCATCCCCGCCCCCCTTGTGTCAGGTGCTCAACAGCGCGTCGGCCGTGTGCTGTCACACGGACGTCCCCATGCCGGGCCCCGTGGGCGAGGGCGCCGGCGGCATCGGCCGCCGCGAGGCGGAGGAGGGCTTCCTCCCCCGACTTCACCCAGCGCACGACCGGGTGAGGCATTGCCTTGGTCTCACTCATGCCAGGCACCGCGGATCCGGTCGTGATGCGCTGCCACGGCCGCTGTCGTGACCGTCAATCCGGCGCATCGAGCACTCCGAAAGACCAGGCGAATTTTCGAACACGGGGTGAACGGGCTCAGGGCGGGGTGAGGGATGCATGGCTGCTCCAGAGGGTGTGATGCGGACAGGTGATCGGGTAACGGGGGGTCTGTCGTCCCCGTCACGGGTCTGCGGGGGCGAAATCTAGAACGTGATTTCGCATCGCTGATGCAGTCCCGGCGGGATGCCGCTCCTGCGATGTGATGCTGCGTTCGAATCACTCCTGTGGGTTTGAGTACTTCTTTCGGGGGATTGCGCGGATGTATGGAGGGGCGGTCCCGGCCGCGCTCCCGTGCACGACGACCAGGACTGTCGGCACCGAGCGTGTTCGCCGGCGCCGGCGCCGGGGGCCGGGACGGGGGCGGGGGTGGCGGCGAAGTGGCGGCCGTCGAGCGTGCGCAGCCCGAGGCCGCGGTGCGCCCCGGCGTGGGCGAGCGACTCGGCCCGGCGGCCGACCGCGCTCAGGACGCCGGTTCGCGCCGGATGTAATCTGCCGGGGCCTGTCGCTCCCGGACGGAATGCGAGGGCGCGCAACCGTTGAGAGTGTCACAGCTGGGAGGTCGGGTGGCGGGCGAGAACATGTCGGCGACGGATGCGATCGCAGGCCAAGGCGTATCGCAGCACGGGACGGTCCGGACCCCCGAGGAGGAGCGGCTTGCGGGCGAGCGGGCCGAAGTGGCCGCGTTCCGTCGTGCCCTCGGGCTGGACCACCTCGTCGACGTGCACACGCATTTCATGCCGCAGCAGGTGCTCGACAAGGTGTGGAACTACTTCGACACGGCCGGGCCTCTCCTCGGACAGCGTTCCTGGCCGATCACGTACCGGGATGAAGAGGAACAACGCCTGGACACACTGCGGGGCTTCGGCGTCCGTGCGTTCACATCCATGCTGTACCCGCACAAACCCGGCATGGCGCGGTGGCTCAACGACTGGGCTGCCGGCTTTGCCGCCCGAACGCCGGACTGCCTGCACACGGCGACTTTCTTCGCCGAGGCGAGCGCGGCCGAGGACGTACGCCGCGCCGTGGAACAGGGCGCGCGAGTGTTCAAGAGCCATCTGCAGGTGGGCGGGTACGACCCCAACGACCCGCTCCTCGACAACGTCTGGGGGCTGCTCGCCGACACCGGCCTGCCCGTGGTGACGCACTGCGGCTCCGGACCGGCCGCAGGTCCCTACACCGGCCCCGGACCGGTCGCGGCACTGCTCGCCCGGCACCCACGGCTGCGCCTGGTCGTCGCACACCTCGGAATGCCGGAGTACGAGGAGTTCCTCGGCCTGGCCGAGTCCTACGAGAACGTCATGCTCGACACCACCATGAACTTCACGGAGTTCACGGAATCGATCGCCCCGTTCCCGTCACGTGCCCTGCCCCGCCTCGC
Source organism: Streptomyces sp. NPDC101151 (assembly GCF_044768335.1). NCBI lineage: Bacteria > Bacillati > Actinomycetota > Actinomycetes > Kitasatosporales > Streptomycetaceae > Streptomyces > Streptomyces sp. NPDC101151. The sequence continues at coordinate 536,910 of NZ_JBIWPP010000003.1, forward strand.
CGCCCTGCAGGACCGGGTCCTCCTTGGCACCGACTTCCCCAACATCCCGTACACCTACGCCGACGCCCTGCGGGGCCTGGAGAAGACCGGGCTCGGAACCCAGTGGCTGCGCGCGGTCTGTCATGACAACGCGGCACGCCTCTTCGACCTGTGACAGCGGCAGACGGCGAAGGGGCACCTCGGAGCTGACCGTCGGCGCCTCCTTCTTCGCGGGCCGCGACCGCATCAGTCCGCCGTCCAGGGGCGAAGCTTCTCCGGGTTGCGTACTCCCCAGATGTGGGTGATCCGGTCGCCGGCGATCCGGAACGCGAGGCCGGTGACGGTGATGCCGTGCTGCTGGGCGACCAGGCCCGGCCGGCCGTTGACGGTACGCTCCAGCAGCGTCATGTCGGGCGCGATGCGGGCCACGTTGAGATAGGCGTGGGCGATCCGTTCGCGACCAGTGATCGGCTGCAGCGCCGCGCCGACCAGGCCGCCGCCGTCGGCGATCACGGTGGCGTCGGGGTCGAGGACGCCGATGAGGGCGTTGACGTCCTTCGCCTCCCATGCCCGCTTGAAGTCCCGGACGATGCCGGCCTGCGCGGTCGTCGGCTGTGCCGGAGCCTGAGCCGCGCGGATCCGGCGGCGGGCGGAGGTGGCCAGTTGACGGCAGGCCGCAGGTGTACGGCCGACGATCTCGGCCACCTCGGCGAACGAGTAGCGGAAGACGTCGTGGAGGATGAAGGCGACGCGTTGGGCCGGCGTCATGGATTCGAGTACGACGAGGAAGGCCATGTCGACCGACTCGTCGAGGGTGATCCGGTCCGCCGGATCCGCCGTGACCCCGTCGGGCCGCTCCCCGCGTTCGGGAAGCGGCTCGGGGATCCATTCGCCCACGTAGCGCTCCCTCCGGGCTCGGGCGGAGCCGAGCAGATTGAGGCAGATCCGGCCGGCGACCGTCGTCAGCCAGCCGCCGGGTGAGGCGATGGCATCCCGTTGCTGCTGGTCCATGGAGTACCAGCGGGCGTAGGTCTCCTGCACGACGTCCTCGGCGTCGGACAGCGAGCCGAGGAGCCGGTACGCCAGATTGATCAACTGGCGCCGCTCGCTCATGATCGCGCTCAGATCCGGATCGGGCTGACCATGTCCTGTCTCGCCTCGGTCGGTCATGGTGTCACGTACTCCCTTGCCTCTGCTTCGCCACTGTCCTCGTCTCTTGGACAAAACAGCGCACCGGACTGTGACATCCGTTGTGCCGCCTCACATTTCTCACGGCTGCGTTGTCGTACCGGGCAAGGGAACGGAGGAAACTGATGAACGACTTTCAAGCCATCGCCGACCGCGTCGAGATCGAGGCGCTGCGCGGTGAGTTCACGGACGCGGCGATGATGCGTGATCGCGCCCGCCTCGCGTCGCTGTTCACGGCGGACGGCGTGCTGCGGATGCCCAACGTCCCCATCGAGATGAGCGGCCCGGAGGAGATACGCGCCGCGGGTGAGCGACTGCAGGCGGAGTGGGAGTTCTTCGTGCAGAACACGCATCCGGGTGTGATCCGGATCGATGGTGACACCGCGACCGGCCGCGCCTACATGCAGGAGATCGCGCGGATGCGGGACGGCCGCCAGGGCCTCAACTACGCCGTCTACCACGACCGTTACCGGCGTACTCCGGACGGCTGGAGGTTCACCGAGCGGGTCTACGAGGTCAGGTACCTCGACCTCACCCCGCTGACGGGGTCGGCGCCGCGAGCGGAGGGCGCGCCCGGCGACCCGTCGGCCGGGGACGCCCGCGGCCCGCGACCCGGTACACCACACGCACCCCAGGAGGGCTGATGACCATCTCGACTCCGGCGACACTGTTCACCGATCCGGCGCCCGCGCACCGCTTGGAGCGGGCGGCCACCGCGCTGGCGGCGCACAACTTCACCGTCGAGATCCTGGACGACGCCGCCGCCGCGCGTGTCCGGGTCAAGGAGCTGATACCGGAGAACGCCGGCGTGTTCACCGCGGCCAGTGAGACGCTCCGGCTGTCCGGCATCGACGGTGACATCAACGCGAGCGGCCGATGCCGGGCCGTCAAGCCTCGCGTGCTGGCCATGGACCGGGCCACCGAGGCCGACGACATCCGGCGGCTGGTCGCCTGCCCCGACGTCGTCGTGGGCAGCGTCGCCGCGCTCACCGAGACCGGCTCCCTCGTGGTCGCCTCGGCCACCGGGAGCCAGTTGCCCGCGTACGCGGGCGGTGCCGGGCGCGCGATCTGGATCGTCGGGGCGCAGAAGGTGGTGCCCGACCTGGGCACCGCGCTGCGCCGCGTCGAGGAACACGCCCTCCCGCTGGAATCCGCCCGCGCCCAGGTGGCGTACGGGCAGCCCAGCGCCGTCAATCAACTCCTGGTCCTCAACGCGGAAACCCGTCTCGGCCGAGGCGTCGTTCTGCTGCTCCGCGAGGCCATCGGGTTCTGAGCCGGACGCTTGAAGCGGCCCGTCATTCGGCATGCTGAGATCACCGGGGGCCGGGGGCCAGGATCCGGGGGCAGGTGACGGCGCCGTTCTCCGCGCTTCGAGATGCCGGCCGGCCTTCGGCTCCGCACTGCTGGGTGGCCGGCGTCGAGAAGACGCCGCGGATGCGGTGACCATGCTGCGGGCCGTCGCCGAGGGGATCGAGGCGCGAGGCAGCGCCCCGGACGCCTCCTGCAGCCGCCTGTGCGCGGGCGGTGGCAGCAGGACCGGGATCGGCGCGCCCGTCATCCAGTGGGGCTCCCCGCCAGCAGCCGGCCAGGAGCGGCTGCCCGGCCGACACGCGCTCGCCGACCTCGACGCCGACCTGCCGGACGGAGGCGGCAGACTCGGCCTCGACCAGATGGCCGCGCTCGGGGACCACGACGCCGGAGGCCGGCGGGGCGGCCTCGGTAACCGCCTCGGCGTGGGCGAACTCGCCGGCCGCCTCCCAGGCGTCCCGCTCCGCGCGGAACGCCGCGCTCTGCCCGGCCCGGAACTCGGCGATCGACTCGGCGTTCTCGGCGAGGAACCACTGGTACCCGCCGAGTGGGAAGGAGCCACCCCGAGTCGGGGAACTCCGGCTCCGCCGAACGCCCCGACCTCCGCAGTACACGGACGGCAACCGCGGATTCGCCGGCTCCGGCCGGTGCTGCGCGGTGCAGCCGGTCGCGTGCTTCTTCCCGACGCTCGCCGGCGGAACTCGCGCGGGTGCACGCCACGAGGGCGGACCTCAGAAGGGACCGGCGCCCGGCAGATGCTGCTCGGCCCAGATGGTTTTACCCGTGCCGGTGTACCGCGTGCCCCAGCGCTGGGCGACCTGCGCGACGAGGAAGAGACCGCGCCCTCCTTCGTCGGTGCTGTGGGCACGGCGTAGGTGGGGCGAGGTCTTGCTGCCGTCGGACACCTCGCATATGAGGGTCCGTTCGTAGATCAGACGTAGGTTGATGGGTCCTGCGGCATGTGTGATCGCGTTGGTGATCAGTTCGCTCACGATCAGCTCGGTGGTGCCAGCGACCTCTTTCAGTCCCCACTCGGCCAGCTGGCGGGCGGTGTTGTCGCGCGCCTCGTGCACCGCCCGTGGTTCGACGGGCACGTCCCAGGACGCCACGCGGTCGGGGGGCAGGGCGCGGGTCCGGGCGACGAGGAAGGCGACGTCGTCGGGTGGGTGGTCGGGCAGCAGAAGACGGACCATCGTGTCGCAGATCTCTTCCAGCGGCCGGTCGGGATGGGCCAGCGCGAAACCGAGCCGCTCGAAGCCGACATCGACATCGCGGTCGGAAGCCTCGATCAGGCCGTCGGTGTAGAGGGCCACGACGCTGCCCTCCTCCAGCTCGATCTCGGCCGACTCGAAAGGCAGGCCCCCCAGCCCCAGAGGAGGTCCGGCGGGAATGTCGGGGAGTTCCACGGGCTCGCTGAGGTGGGCGATGGCGGGAGTGGGGTGGCCGGCGCGCGCCACATTGAGTTTGCGCGAGATCGGGTCGTAGATGGCGTAGACGCAGGTTGCGCCGACCACCACCGGGCCGTCCTTGACCGCTTCCGCCTCGTCGGCCAGGCGCAGAACGAGGTCGTCGACGTGGGCGAGGAGCTCGCCGGGCGGCAGGTCCATGTCGGTGAGAGTCTGTACGGCCGCGCGTAGCCTGCCCATGCTGGCGGCGGCGTGGATCCCGTGACCCACCACGTCCCCCACGACCAGGGCGACGCGCGCCCCGGGCAGCGGGATGACGTCGAACCAGTCGCCGCCCACGCCGGCTTCGGTGTCGGTCGGCAGGTAGCGGTAGGCGACCTCCACGGCGCAGTGATCCGGCAGTTCGGGCGGAAGCAGGCTGGTCTGGAGGGTCAGGGCCGCGTGGTGTTCGCGGATGAACCGCCGGGCGTTGTCGACGCACACCGCGGCACGGGCGACCAGCTCCTCCACGAGCAGCAGGTCGTCCTCGTCGAACGGGTTGGGGTTCTGCCAGCGCAGCAGCGTGACCGCCCCCATGGTCACGCCCCGTGCCCGGAGCGGCACCACGAGGTGACTGTGCACACCGAGATGGCCGAGCTTCGACAGACGCTGAGGATCACCGGTGAGCCACCACGTCGTCGAGGACAGCACCGGGTCGCAGATCGGTCGGCCCGTGGCCAGGCAGCGCTCCTGCGGAGACTTCGGCGGGTATCTGGTCGGCCGGCCGATGGGGACGATCGCCTCCGGCAGTTCCTCGTCGATCGACAGGTGGGCGGCCCGCTGCAGCGTGTCGCCGGCGACCGGTACGGGAGTGGGATCTTTTGCCGCGAGAACGCTCTGGAAGAGGTCGATCGCGACGAAGTCGGCGAGCTGCGGTACCAGGACCTCGGCCAGCTCCTGCACCGTGCGGTCGAGGTCCAGGGTGGTGCCTATGCGCTGCGCCGCCTCGTTGACCAGGACGAGTCGCTCGCGTGCCCGGTCCTGGGCGGTGAAGTCCACGGCGGTGTGGCACACCCCGAGCGTCTTGCCTTTGACATCCCGCAACGGGAACGACGAGCGCAGCCGGAGGCGGCCCTGGGAATTCCGGCGGGACATGCTGTGCGGGAGGGACACATGCTCCACGGCAGGCGTGGCCCGCCCCGACAGCAGTGCCTGCCGCGCCTGCCAGTCCACGGCGGACGGTACCGGCCGCACTCCGGCGGTCGCGGCCGTGAGATCGGCCTCGTGGTGGGGCTGCAGGCCCTCCATGGCGGCCAGCACCCGATTCGTCCACTGCAACTGCAGCTCACTGTCGAGAACGGCGATGCCGATCGGGGACTCCTCCAGGAGGCCGCGCACCACTGCCTGGTCGAGCTCCCACCGGTGCGAGTCCTTGGCATCACAGGCCACGACGAGCCACGCGGAGCCCTTCTCCGCGCGCAGCGGACAGGCCCGCAGGGCCAGCCTGACCGAGTGGCCCGCCCGGTGACGCGCGGTGATCAGGCCCTCCCAGCTCTCCCCGGTCTTCTCGGCCGCGGACAGCAGGGACGCCAGCGGGCCCTGGCTGGTGAAGACGGCGCCCGAAGGTTGCCCCAGCACACCGGGCGCCGGATAACCGAGAAGGGTTTCCGCCTCCTGGTTCCAGTAGCGGATCAGGCCGTCCTCGTCCACGAGGACGACAGCAGCAGACGTGATGCCGAACGGATCCTCGTGGTGCTCGTTGGCCATATCCCTGAGACCCATGGTGCCGGCCCATCCGTGGGCGTCCTTCCTGGCACCACGGTCTCACACAGCCTGCGGCGTGTCTTCGGGGTCGCAGCCGGGCGTGCGTCCGCGTCGGGACCAGTGCCACGGCATCGCCGAGGCGGCCGGCCGATCCGGCCCATCGCCACGGTCACGCCGACGGCCGGGACGTCGCCGAGACCGCGGACGCCGCGCCCACCGGCTTGGCTGCCGCTTCCGACCCTCGTGGCCTCCCGCATACGGCCCGGCGACCGGCCGGGCCGGTCCTCAGGCGGTGCCGGCGTCGCGCCCGGGCGCTTCCAGAATCGGGCCGGTCCGGCCGCCCCGGCCCGGCCGGTAGTCACGTGCCGGGGAGCCGGAGGGACGGTCGCCCGCCGGCTCGGGTGCCTCCAGGTCCTTTGTCGCTAAGTCACTGGCCACGCTGATCAGTGCTGGATGCATCGGAGAGTACGGCCACCTCCGACCACCTCGCCCTGAGGGCCGGCCACGCCAGGTCACCGGATCCAGTGCTGGGCTTTCCCCGACTCGAGTGCATCCGGGATCATGAAGCATGCTCCCGGACGACTGGCAACTCACTCACGACATCCACGACTTCCTCGCCCGAGCCGAGGACTTCCTGCACTCGCGCCCCGCCCTGCACAACACGCCGCTGACCGACATCGAGAAACTGCGAACATCCGGGGCGGACGCACACGGTGCCGAAGCCGGCGTCTTCGGCTGGCTGGAGTCAGGCGGCGAGATCCGCGCCGTCTTCTATCGGACTCCGCGCAGCCGTCTGGGCCTGACCCCCCTGTCTGCCGAGCAGGCCGACACCCTCGCCGCTCACCTGGCCGGCCTCGGCCACTCACCTGCCCACGTCATCGCCGACCATGACACCGCGACCGCTTTCGCCGAAGCATGGCAGCGGCACACGGGCGCAGCGTCGGTACCTTTCTGGCGGACGCATCTCTACCGTCTCGGCACAGTCACGCCACCGCAGCCGCGCCCAGAAGGTCAGGGCCGCATCGCGGGCGGGGAGGACCATGAACGTGTCGTGCGCTGGTGCCGCGAGTTCTGCGTCGATGTCGGGGAGCAGTCCTCCATCGACCTGATCGACGCCGGCTCCTGGGCCCACTCGCGTTTCGGCGACAGACACTTTACGTTCTGGGAGACCCCGGACGGCACCCCCGTCTCCATGGCAGCCGTGACCTCGATGGTCGGCGGCATGATCCGGGTGGACCCGGTCTACACCCCGGCCCACCTCCGGGGACGCGGATACGCAGGCGCCGTGACGGTCGAGGCGAGCCGTGCCGCGCTGGCCACCGGTGCGACAGACGTCGTCCTGTTCACCGACCCGAACAACCCCACCAGCAACGCCCTCTACCAGCGCATCGGATACGTCCACATCGCCGACTTCACCGGGTACAGGTTCGCCTACGACGCACCGGAAGCCGGTCAGGCATGAGCACGCCTGCATCCGCTGTCCGATGCTGAAGCTCAACCCGAAGATGCTTCCCCGGCTCGACGAACTGGACAGCCGCTGCGCATGCCGATCGCGCATCCGGTCCCGTTCCTCGGACGAGCGGCGGAAGACGTCGGCGCCACCGTCGTAGGGGTCGTGGATGCGCTGTCGCTTCGCCGGCTGCTGAGGTAGTCGGTCCAGTTGCACTTGACGAAGTTCGTCCAGTCCGTCGCGTTGTCGATGCTGGTCCCTGTGGGGCCGGCGAGGATTGAGGCGGAACAGGTTCCCACCGAGCTTCATCCGGACCGTCGTCTCCTGAACGGCGGGGGGAGAACCGAGAGATCTCTCCGGCTCGGCGGATGGCGTCTCCCGACAAGGAACGCTCGGCCCGGTCAACCGCCCGAACCCCAGCCGCGTCTTCCCCCGCGACCGCCCCACAGGCACAGGAGAACAGACCGTGACCAAGACTGACGCTGAGCAGAGCGGCGAGCGGGGCTACGCCCCCGGGCCCTGGTGGGCGGATCTCGGGACGGGGGGAGCCGTCGCACTGATCGTCTTCGGGGGGCTCGCGGCAGCGTGGGTCTTCTTCCGGCTGCCGGGCGCCCCTCAGGAGGTGACGGCCGGCTACTACCAGGTCGCCAAGGTCGTCTCCATCGGCCTGGTGATCGTGGGAAGCACCTTGCTGGGCCGCCTTCGCACCCGGGCCGCCGCCACCGAGGAAACGAACTAGGGCCTGTGTGATGTCGTGATCAGCCAGTTGCCTCCAGGAGGTCGCTGATCCAGATCATCGAGGCACGGAGGTGGAGGCCGGCGAGGTGGCTCTCGGGCGTCTTGTCATATCGAGTCGCGATGCCCCGCCAGGCCTTCAGCTTGTTGACCAGACGCTGGACAGTGTTCCGCTCCTTGTGGAGACCGGCGTCGTGGCTGACGGGCCGACCGCCCATGGAGCCCTTCTTCTTCCGGTTGGCGGCCTGGTCCTTCTTCTCCGGGATGACCGCTTTGATGTTGCGTTTACGCAGGTAAGAGCGGTTGGCGCGAGATGAGTAGGCCTTGTCTGCGGCCACAGCATCAGGCCGGGTTCGGGGCCGGCCGGACGGGAAGACGGATGCGCACCTTCTGCAGCACGAGGACGAACTGAGGGCTGTCAGCAGCCTGTCCCGCGGTCAGCACGAGGGACAAGGGACGGCATTTGCGGTCTGCGGCGAGATGAACCTTGCTCGTCAGCCCACCACGGGATCTGCCGAGCAGAGCTTCCTTCAAGCGGAGCTTGCGCCGTCGCCTGATGTGCCGCCGCTCTTCCCGCTCGGGCCCGTCACAGCCGTCCTGACTGTTCTGTTCCGGCGGGCCGCCCCCTTTTGCCCGTCTTGCCCTGGCGGGCGGCCTCGGCGATCACGCCTTCCAGCAGTGCGGTGAAGGCACCGGCGTCCCTCCACACCCGGAAGCGGCCGTGGACCGTCGGCCACGGGCCGAACTCGCCTCCCGATCTCGCGTCGCCGGCCACGGAGTGCGCCAACAGCGGTGGGCCATGGAGCAGCTACTCCGACGTCCTGGCCGATCCGGCGCTGTTGGAATGAGCGATCACCGCCAACTCCGGTAGGCCCGCTGCGGGACGGTAGGCGCCGAGCACTGACGTCGTAGATGCCACCGTTTGGACACAGGCCCTGCCGCCGGTCCCCGGAGCCCACTGCTTCGAGGCGGGAGGGTCCTCGGCGGAGGCGGCCCGCGCGCTTCAGTAGCGGTCGCCCTGTGGGCTCAGGTGGCCAGCAGGCCGCCGTCGATGTGGAGGTCGTGGGCGTTGACACCGGTGTTGCGGAGAAGGAAGTCCGTGGCGTCGGCGATCTCGGTCATGGTGACCAGCCGTCCGATCGGCGTCTGCGCCGAGTGGGGTGGGTTGGGGACGTCGCGCCACTTGGGGCTGTCGCCGATCAGGCCCGGGTGGAGGGCGTTGACGCGGTGCGGCGCGATTTCCACCGCGAGTGTCCTGATCAGGCCCGTGATCCCGGCGTTGAAGGTGGAGACGATCGTCGAGCCGGGGTAGGGGCGCTCCTTGGCGAGTCCGCCGAAGAGTACGACGGAGGCGTTCGGGGCGAACCGGTCGCGCAGCACACGGACGGTCTCCGCGTAGCCGACGAGTTTCATGGTCACGGCGGAAACCGCATCCGTGATGCTGAACTGCGCCAGGGTGTTTGCCGCTTGGCCGACAGCGGTGATCACGAGGTGGTCCACCTCCGTCACGTCCGCCAGCGAGGCGCTGATCGTCTCGGGGTGGGCGAGGTCTAGGGCCAGCCCGCGGGTGCTGCCCCCGATCCGGGCGGCCACGACCTCGGCGCGCGCCTTGTCCCTGCTGGTGACGATGACGTCGTCGCCACGGCCTGCGAAGTGCTCGGCGATGACACTGCCCAGCCCGCCGCTTCCGCCGACGATGAGGGTGCTGGTCATGCGGTGACCGTCCTTTCCTGCTTGGTGGCCTTCAGGCTTCTCAGGGTGGCTTCGGCCTGCTCGCGCATGGCCGGGACGAGGTCCAGGGCGGCCGGTGGCAGATTCGCCGTGACCACCGCGAGTTCGGCGGGGGAGCCCACCTGCTCGAAGAAGCCGATGTTGAGGTGCGCGCCCACAGGTGGGGCCGAGGCGATGACCGCACGGGAGAACTGCGCCCAGGCGTCGTCGGACATGTGCGCCTCAAGGGCAGGGAGGAGCAGCGGCTCCTCATGTTCGAGGTGGGTGTGTATCAGGTCGCGTATGGCCACGGCCGCGGAGATCAGCGGCGCCCGGCTGGCGTCGTCACGCACGGGAGCGGCGGCCAGCGCGTCCAGCGACGCGTCCAGTGCGTCGTGCTCAGCTTCGAGCTCGGCCAGTCCGGTGGCGGCAGCGGGATCGGCGGCGGTCAACTGCGGCCACAGCACGTCGTCTTCGCTCTCGTGATGGTGCCGCAGCGCCGCAACGACGAAGTCACGCAACTCCTCCAGCGCGGCGGAGGGCGCGGCAGGCCTCTGCGCCGCTTCCGCCAGCAAGGACGTCGCCGCCCGATGCATCTTGTGCAGCAGCCGGGTCTCGACGACCGCCGCGGATTCCGGCCCCTGAACGCTCACCACAGTCTCCCCAACGCTCACCACTGTCTCCCCAACGCTCACGACGGGCTCCCTCCCCGCTCGTTAATATCCACATGGATACTAACGTAGCAGTGGCGACAGGCGACGTGCCGCAGCGCCGTAGAGTGATCACATGAAGGAGGCGCCGTGAACGACGCAGAGCCGGCGAGCGAGTCGGCCGACGAGCCGCCACGCAGGCGCCGTCGGGATCCCGAGGGGCACCGGGCGGCCATCATCGAGGCGGCCCGCCACACCTTCGCCGAGCGCGGCTACGCCCGTACGACGCTCCGGGAGATCGCGCGCCGGGCCGGAGTCACACACGGCCTGATCACACGTCACTTCGCCTCCAAGGAACGGCTCTTCCTCGCGGCGGTGCCGGGCAATCGTGACCTGGAGCAAGTCGCGGCAGGTGACCCCGAGACGCTGCCGGACCGGATCGCCGACGCCTTCGTGCGGCGCCTGGAGACCGACGCCGTCAACGACCCGCTGATCGCCCTTCTGCGCAGTGCCGCGTCCGACGAACGCGCCGCCGCCCATCTCCTTGTGGCGATGCAGGAGCACAGTGCCATCGTCTACCGCTCCGTCCTGTCACCCGGTGAATCCGCACTGCCGGACGACGACTTGGACACGCGCGTGGCGTTGGTGGGGGCGCAGATGATCGGAGTGGCCTTCAGTCGCTATATCGCGCGCACCGAACCGCTCGCCTCGATGCCTCCCGACCGACTCACCGAGCACTTTACCCGGATACTGCGCCAGATTCTCTTCGGCTGACTTCCTGCCCGGGAAGGTGATTTATTGCGACAGTCGGTCGATTTAATCCGAACCGATGTCCTTGCGCGGCCTCTTCGGGGAAGCCACTGTTGCGGGGCAAGGGGAGATCGCCTCTCCGGCAAGTGGCGGACACCTTCCGCGGTGAGGCAAAAGCAGGTACGCAATGGCCGACGACAAACTCCACCGAATCCACGGGCCAACCACGTGCCCACGGTTCGTCTCTGCTGCAACTCAGTTTCGGGCTCTGGCTCCACGGGCGGTCGGCCCGTCAGTCACGACGCCGGTCTCCACAAGGAGCGGAACACTGTCGAGCGTCTGGTCAACAAGCTGAAGGCCTGGCGGGGCATCGCGACTCGATATGACAAGACGCCCGAGAGCTACCTCGCCGCCTTCCACCTCCGTGCCTCGATGATCTGGATCAGCGACCTCCTGGAGGCAACTGGCTGATCACGACATCACACAGGCCCTAGCCGGAACGCACGTGACACCACCGGCCGGTGAGCGACGTAAGACGGCGAAGAGTTCCTGAATCGCGCAATACCTCGTAGTCGCCGGCTGAACTCGCAGAATCTGCCGGCACCTCAAAGAACCTGAGACGACGAGTGACAGTCAGCGAGAGGGCTCCCACCTCCTTACTTGCCCCGTTCTCTCCAACAGGACCGCCGAGGAACCCCGCGTGAACTCCATTTGAGCCAGCGGGTTGGCTGAACCTGAAGGCTGAAGCGGCGGGAACCTGGTGGTGGGGGGCCAGCACGGGGCGGCCGTGGGTTCGATGCCTGCAATTGCGTTGTCGATCCAGTGAGGCTGGGGCAGCATCGCGGTCATGGGACAGCCTGCTGATGTGCTTCGCTCTGACCAGGTCGAGCTGCGCCGATGGCGTGTCGACGACATCGATGCTCTGCATCGGGTGATCACCGAGTCGCGTGATCACCTGCTGCCGTGGATGCCCTTTGCGGCCACCCACGACCGGAGGCAGGGGGAAGGGTTTCTTGCCCACACCGAGGAGGAGTGGACCTCGGGGGATGCATACAACTACGCGATCACCTCGGCCGGAGTGGTGGTCGGCAGCTGCGGACTGCATCGCCGGGTCGGACCAGGCGGTCTGGACATCGGCTATTGGCTCCATCACGCATGGACGGGGAAGGGGCTGGCCACGATGGCCGCGGCTGCCCTCGTGCAGGCGGGAGGGCAGCTGCCGGGCATCGATCGCATCGAAATCCACCACGACGAGGCCAACTCCGCGAGTGGCGCCGTCGCCCGTCGCTTGGGCTTCACTGAAGTGGAGCGCGTCCAGGTGCCGGAGGGGCCGGAAGCCCCCGGCGAGACGGGCATCCATGTGAGGTGGCGCCTACAGATACGGGCCGGCAAAGACCAGCAGGGTCGCGGAATCTCGGCGCTGTCCTGAGCCAAACCAGCTGGTTGCTGGGATGTAGTCGCAGGACGGGCAGGCGGGTCCGCGGTTCCACGCCTGGGTGGGATCGATGGTAAGCGCTCGGGGGGGGGGGGCTGGTGGCATCTCCGTCATCCCGGCGCCCAACGGGCTTTCATCCGAACCGCCACCAGCAGCATATGGACGTGGTGGTCGGCATCCGCGCAACCTGGCGACCCGCACCTACCGCTCGTGACCCTGGGCCTCCGCCCCACGACGAGGTGCAGGCCGCGCTTCGATCTGATGGACCGCCTGCCAACCCCCTGTCTGTGAAACGGGCTTGCCGACGTCGGATGGCCAATGGGGACGGAAGCGTTCGACGAAGTCTGTGAAGTCGCTCCGCAGATACCGGGAGTCGCACGGCTTCAGCCGGATCTGCCGGCGGCTGTCAGCCCACCAGATCTCGAAGCCGGCGATCGTGCCTTCCGCCGGCCAGTCATCGCTCTCTTCCGGAAGCAACAGGACGTCGACGAAGCCTCCGACGCTGAGGCCGATGTCCACGAAGATTCCTATCGCACCGGGCCGAGGAACCAGCACAACCGTGCCCTCGAAGACCTGCCCGAAGCGCAGGCCCTTCCGAATCCGAGCCCACTCGGCATCTGTCACCACGAACGCATCATCGCTCCTTCGCCCGATCGCGGGTAACCGGACCCGGGCGGCAGAAGCCCGTCACGGGCGTCCATCGCCCCGCCCGCCTGGGCAACACGGCACTGCCGTCATTTCTCGTGAACATCCCTGAGGCGGCTGGTGACTGACTGCTGCTGACACTTGCCCCCTGCCACCAGCTCAGTCTGCCGCAGGTCAGCTCGCGGCGGGCGACTGGCTTCGCTGTCCAAGGACACCGGATTCCCTCGCTCATGCCGGGCTGGTGTCAGAGGCGGGTGACATAGTGCTCCGACATTGATCGACAGGAGGGGGAGACGATGGGTGACTTCTATGAGCGGATCGTCGACGTCGAGGTGACCGGCGAGGAGGCCGGGCCGCTCGCGGAGCGGATGGTCGCCTGGATGGTCACCGAGGGCCTGATCACGCGTGAGCTGTCCAGGGACGGGGTGTACAGCCTGACCGTGGACGAGGGCTATGTGCCGGGTCCCAACTGGGCGCGGGCCGTTGCCGACTCATCGGATCCGGACTGGCTGCCGGGCCCGGTGGCCGTCGTCGTCGGGCGCGACTACCACGTGGGCGGTCAGGGAGCGGACGATGCGGAGTACGCCGTCTGCCCACGGTGCGAAATCAGGACCGTGATCATCAACTATCCCGAGGAGTTCGAGGCGGACGAGGAGGTCTGGCAGCCGTTCAAGGACGGTATCGCCGCCTGGAAGGAAACGGGTGAGGGGAGTGCCCCCTGCCCCGCCTGCGGTGCCTCGGTCTCGGTCACCGAGTGGCAGTGGGAGTCCAATTTCGCGGTGGGTGCCCTCGCCTTCGACTTCTGGGGCTGGCCGCCACTCTCCGTCGGCTTCTGCGCGACGTTCAGCCGGCAACTGGGGCATCGCACCGTGGAGCACATGGGCAAGTTCTGACCGGGAACCTTCACGCCTCAGCGCGGGAATGGCACGCAAGGCGAGCCCTGATGCAGCAGCTCGAGGAAGTCCGTCGGTAGTCGCAGATCGTGCGGTTCTCACCCCAGGCTGACGGAACCACCTCTTTCTGCGACGTTGGCCGACGGGTTCCCGGTGAAGCCGAATCCGGGATTTCCGCTGGTCTACTTTACGAGCCCCGCACAGAACCAGACGTGGGCGAACTTCTGGCACGACCACGCTGCGCCCGATGGCGTCGGGGTGCAGGAACACTATGCGGCCATGTGGGCGCATGTCGCGCAACGCTTCGCAGGCCAGCCGCACGTGCTCGGCTACGACCTGATCAATGAGCCGTGGCCCGGTTGGGAATACCCGACATGCTTCCCGAAGGGCTGCCCCCGATTCGAGAACGATGTGCTCGCACCGTTCGAGGCAAAAGCCATGAAAGCCATCCGCCGAGTCGACCCGAAACACCTGCTGTTCTTCGAGCCGTCCCTGACCAACGACTTCGGCACGCCGAACTGGATGCCAATCCGACCGGCGATCCGAACGCGGGGATGAGCTTTCACGACTACTGCCTCGGCTCGGTCGACACCTGCGTGACCAACGGATTGGATCGCGCCGTCCTCTACGGCGTTGCCGGGGTGGTGACCGAGTTCGGCGCGACCGAAAATTCGGCGAGGCTGACTCGTCTCGCCGATCGGTTCGACGACAACATGGCGTCCTGGACGTTCTGGTCCCAACCGCAGAATCAGACACCCAGCCATCCCCAGGAGCCGCCGACCGGCCCCAGCCTGATGGACCCGGCGATCGTCAGGCCATATCCACGTGCCATTGCGGGCACCCCGCAGCAGTGGCACTACGACAGCGCGAGCGGGACGTTCACCATCCAATACAGCGCCCGCCGCGCGGATTCCGGTCAACCATTCGCCAGTGGAGCCCGCACCGAGGTGTATCTGCCGCAGAGCAACTACCCCTCTGGCTACCGGGTGGAGAGCCAGGGCGCCGACGTCCTGTCGTCACCCGATGCCCGGCTGCTTCAACTCACCACCAACCCGGGACAGGACTCCGTGCAGGTGACCGTGACGCCACGGTGATCGGCACCCGGGGACCCCGAAGAGGGCTTCACCCCGGGGCAATGGCAGCCGGTCGATGTCTTCTGCCCTGAAGAGGCGGTGGAGTTCGCCCGCACGCCCCGGATCACGCGAGGCGCCGAGCGGGCGTACATGGCCACACACGTCGTCTCGGAAGCGACGGCCACGGAGGGACAGCCTCCGGGGTCAGCTGGTCGAGGCCGAACGCCTCGGATGCGGCCCGGCCGCTCGGTCTGCTCGGTGACTCCCGCCCTCTGCGCCGTAGTACATCCGCAGGAACTCCTCCATCGCCGCGTCGACGCCTGCGCGGTCACCGGTGGCGAGCAGGTCGAGCAGCAGACCGCGGACGGTTGCCAGCCCCAGCCTGGCGCGGTTCCGGGCCGCGACAGGGTCCGCCCCCGCGGCCACCTCGGCGGCCATGAGCGGCTCCAGCCAGTCCGCCACGAGCCCTTCGAGGACCGGGACGGCCTCGGGGCGGCCCCGCAACGCGTGCCCGCAGATTTCGAAGAAGAGCCGCTCCTGATCGGCCAGCCCAGGGTCCGTCAGCCGCCGCCAGAGGAGCCTTGCGGTATCGGGGGGTGAGAGACCGGGCTCCAGGCGGAGCCGGGACAGCAGCTCGCGCTGGCGCCGCTCCGATGTTCGGACGATCTCGACGAGCAGCTGTTCCTTGGAGCCGAAGTAGTGGATCAGCATGCGGTGACTGACGCCGATCGCGGCGCCCAGGCGGCGCAGACTCAGGTCCGCGATGCCGTGTGCCGCGACGTGGTCGGCGGCCGCGTCCACCAGTTGGGCGCGCCGGTCCCCGTCCGTGCCGCGCGCGGCTTCACCCTCGGGATGCGAGCTGTCCGTATTCACCACACCCCGAGTGTACCAATTGGTACATGCCGCATGTACCGTGCGGTACATGAGGTCTGTCACCGTGTCGATCGACGTGCCGCAGATGCCCGAGCAGGTTTACGACTTCCTTGAAGTCATGGCTCACCACGAGCGATTCACCAACCACTACTTGACCGACTGGCACTACAGCGGCCCTGGCCAAGGCATCGGATCCGGCGCCAGGGTCACCGCCGCGCTGGCCGGAACGAAGACCGATGTCACCATCGAGGTCGTCGAGGCCGACGCGCCGCGGCGCATCGTCGAACGGAACGTCAGCGCGTCCGGCCGGCGCGTGGCCCACGGCACCTACGCCATCGAACCGCTGGCGACCGGCGGAAGCCATGTCTCGTTCACATACGCCTGGGTGCGAGCCCCGTTCGCCGACCGCTTGCTGGCGCCCGTCGTCCGGGCCACGATGCAGCGCGCCAACCGCACGGTCATGCGACGTCTGGCCGCCGAGCCGGCTCGCCGGGTGCCCGCTGCCGGCTCCTGACGGCGGTACCTTCTCGGCTCTTCCGGTCAGGGTGTGTCGTCGGGCCAGGGGATGTCGGTGGCCACTGCGACGGAGTAGTCGACGCCCGGCACAGCGAATCCGTACAGGCGCTGGACTTCGGCGTGGAACCAGTCGAGGTCGGCGAGGCCGGCGATGGTGGCCGTGGTGGCGGCCGCCCAGCGTTCGGCGACGGCCGCCTGGACGTCGTCGGTGAGTTCCCAGGTGTCCAGGCGGATCCGGCCCTCGTCGTCCAGAGCGAGCGGGGCCGCGCCGGTGAGCTGGTCCCACAGGGCGGCGAGTTGGCGGATCGGCGGGACCAGGTCCTCTCCGAGGACACCGCGCAGCAGGCCGGTGTACAGGGCGATACCGGGGATGGCAGTGGAGGACTGGGTGACGGCGGCGCCGTTGACGGAGGTCACGGCCCGCCCGCCCACCGTCTTGTCGAGCCGCTCGTTCAGGGTGCGGGCGGTGGCCTCCAGGTGGGCCTTGGCCACGCCGATGGTGCCCTGCCGGTAGATCGCCTCCGTCAGCGGTGAGCCGATGTACGACAGCGCGGCGGTGGCGAACCCGTCGGCGAGCAGGCCCCGGCCGACGAGGTGGTCGATCCAGCGTTCCCAGTCCACGCCGCCCATCACGGCCACGGTCTGCTCGACGTCGTCGCCCTCGGCCGGTCCGGTCTCGACTTCGCGGACCTCGGGAACGCCCTCGTCGTCGAAGAGGAGAGTCTTGGTGCGGTTCACCTGGCCGATCGGCTTGAGGACGGAGGCGTACGTGGTGCCGGTGTCGGGGTCGGTACGGCGGGGCGCGGCCACCGAGTAGATCAAATAGTCCAGCCTGCCGCCGAAACGCTGCTCGATGAGGTCGGCGACCTGGTCCTTCGTCGTGTCGGAGAATGCGTCGCCGTTGAGAAAGACCAGATCTCGTCCGGCGGTGCGGGCGATGTCGGCGGTGGCGGCGGTGCGGTACCAGCCGGCCGTGGCAGTCCGCCGTACGGTCGGGGCCTTCTCGAAGCACACGGCGATGCCGCGGATACCGGAGCGCTTGAGGCCGGCCAGAGTGGCCGCGAGGCCGTATCCGGCGGAGGAGCCGATGATCAGTGCCACCGGCCCGGCACCCTCCGGCACACCGGCAGGGGACGGGCAGGTCTGCCACATGCCGGCCACCGACTGCCGGCAGCCCTCGGGGTGCGAGTCGAGGAAGAGGAAGCCCCGGTTGCGGGGGGTGAGAACGCGCTCGTTCACGGTGGCAGTCCTGGGGTCGATCGGGACAAGGACGCGGTGACCAGCCAGGTCATCGCTTGCTGCAAGTCTGCGACAGCACTGACACGGGCAGGGTCCACGGTGGGGACAATGATCACGAGCTGGTCTTGGAGAGTTTCCACCACGTCCAGCCCAGAAGCAGCCGCGCGACCAACTCGACATCACCGTGCAGCACTTCGTCCGTACCTGCCTGGTCCGCCACATGCCGGTACGGCTGAGCCGCGAGTCACTCGGGGCGGTGCGCGGTACTTCCGGTCCCGGTGATGCCGTGACCTCGGTCCTCGGCATGGCCCGCTGCAAGTGAACGAATCCGCCCCTACCACCGTCGGTCTACTGTGAAGACTCATATGCTCGAACGCCGCGTTGTGTCAGTGACCGTCGCGGCCCTGGTCGTCCTGACGGGATGTTCGGGATCAGGAGCCACCGGGTCGAAAAGCGTCACGAGGAACGAGGCGATCACTCAACCGGTCACGGTGACTGGCGACGATCGCACTCTCATCGTCATGGCCGAGTCGGGTGGGTGCGACGGCCCCCCACATCTCCGGGCATCCGAGGCCCCCGAGGCTGTCCTCCTCACGGTGCGGATCACCACCAGGACAGGACCGGACATCGTCTGCCTGGCCGATGCCCGCCTCGGCCCGGTCCGCGCGACCCTGCACACGGCCCTCGGATCGAGGACCGTGACCGACGGGACGACCGGCCGTCAGTTGTCGGTCCGACGGGAGTAGCCACTGCACGCGTTCAGCGCGAGGGCGTTTCCGCCGAGGGGGGCCGGATCGGATGATCGGTCGGCCTGATCGAGGCGGCCGGCGCCGTTATCCGGCGGCCGCCTGCTCTTCGGCCTGCGCCCGGTACAGGCGGCGCAGCCGGACGACACCCAGGTCGTGCTGGTAGAGGTTCTCCTGCTGGTCGGCGTCCGCCGGCAAGGACTCGAGCATGATCCGGTCCTGCTCCAGGACCTCCCAGTGGCGCTTCTCGATGAGTGTCCTGTACAGGAAGCGCCAGGTGTCGCGCTGCCAGCCCTGCACACGGCGGTAGCGCCAGAAGAAGACCCCGCAGCGATCCTCGTCCACCGGGCACACCATGCCGACGATCCCGAATGCGCCGCCGGGACCGGCCGACGGTGGATAGGGGATCGACAGGTCGACCCAGTCGACGCCGGTGCGGCACAGTTCGACCCAGTCGAAGTTGACGCCCCGTTGGTCGGTCTTCTCGAAGAAATAGCCGTGCTCGGTCTCGCGGATGCGGAACTTCGCCGTCGTGTCGCCCTCGAACATCGTGTGCGACTCGTGGTGGAGGAAGGCGCCGTGCATGGGGTCGAGCAGATTCTCCACTGCGTAGCGCCACGGCACGTCCCACTCGGCGTAGCAGAGGATGGCTTCCGTCCCGGACTCGGTGAGCGGATCGGGCAGTGTCAGCTCGACCGGATCGGGGTGCTTCTCGTCCCCGAAGTACGCGAGGATAGCGCCGCCGGCCTCGCGCACCGGCAGCGAGGTGACGAGCTTCTTGCCTTCCAGATTGCAGCCGGGCAGGCCGGGGACGGACGAGACGGTGCCGTCCGGTTCCACCTCGACGCCGTGGTACCAGCAGGCCACCCGGTCGCCCAGGTGCTTGCCGAGAGACAGGGGGGCGCCGCGGTGCGGACAGCGGTCGGCGAGCATCGACAGGCTGCCGTCGGAGCGGCGGAAGAGCAGCCACTGCTCGCCGAGCGCGGTCACCTTGCGCATGGCCCCCGGGGCGACGAAGTGCGAGGGGACGACGGGATGCCACTGGTTGCGCAGGCCGTTGGCGTAGATGTGCTCGGCGGTGGCGGCGGTCGACAGCGTCATGGTCAGGCTCCCAGTCGGTGCATCTCGGCGCGGAAGGACTGTTCCGTCCACGGGGCGCCGTCGGGCGCGTGGACCTTGCGGGCGTTGAGCCCGCGCACGACGTCGGCCAGGTCATGGCCGTCCCGCGTGAAGACCTCTTCGAGCGTGGCGGCGAGCTGGTACTCGTAGGGGGTCGGCTCGTGCGTACGGCTCTGGTGGATCTCGAGGTACGGCCGGTCGCCGGTCACGGAGTTGGTCATGGTGCGTCTCCTGGGAAAGGGGGAAGAGGGGTCACAGGTCGAGGACCAGGCGGCCGGAGGCGCAGCGCGAGACGCAGATCATCATCGTCGTGCCCGCCGCCTGCTCGGCCTCGCTGAGCAGGAAGTCGCGATGCTCCGGGGTGCCGTCGAGCACCCGTGTCTCGCAGGAGCCGCAGATGCCGTCGCGGCAGGAGCTGCGCACGCTCAGCCCGGCGTCCTCGGCGGCCTGGAGGATCGAGGCGCCGGTGCCCACGGAGAGGGTGACGCCCGAGGTACGGCACTCGACCTCGAACGCCTCGTCGTCGGCGGAGCGCTCCACGACGGGCGCCGCGAACCGCTCCAGGCGCAGCCGCCAGCCGGGGCAGCGCGCCTCGACGGCGGTGAGCAGCGGTTCCGGGCCACAGGAGTACACGAGCGTGCCTTCCGGCAGGTCGGCGAGCGCCGCGTCCAGGTCGATGTGGCCGTGCTCGTCCTGCGGGACGAGAGCCACCTCGCCACCGCGCCCGGCCAAGGTCGTCAGCTCCGCGGTGAACGCCATGGAGGCACGGGTGCGCCCGCCGTAGACCATCCGCCACGGGGCGTCGCGCCGGGCGGCCTCCCGGGCCATCGCCAGCAGGGGGGTGATGCCGATGCCGCCGGCGATGAACAGGTAACCGGCCGCGTCCTCCAGGGTGAAGTGGTTGCGTGGCTCGGAGACGGTGACCGGCTGGCCGGGGCGCAGCGTGGTGTGCACGTGGCGGGAACCGCCGCGCGAGGCGGGCTCGTTGAGCACACCGATCCGGTAGCTGCCGGTGGTCCGCGGGTCGCCGCACAGGCTGTACTGCCTGATCTGCCCGCCGACATGGACGTCGAGATGCGCTCCGGGCGTCCACTCGGGCAGCGGCTTGCCGTCCGGGTGGACGAGCTCGACGGACAGGACGCCGTCGGCCTCCCACGTCATCCGGTGGACGATCAGCCGCAGGGAGCTCTCGTTCATGGCCTGCGCCCTCCTTCCTGGCTTACTGGCCCGGGATCTTCACGGGCGGGGTGAACGGGTTCTTCATGGGGCCCAGTGCCGCCAGATCGACCTCGACGAACGTCGGCCCGTCGGACGCGACGGCCTGCCCGATCACGGGCGCGGCGTGCTCCTCGGCACCGATCCGCAGATACGGCAGCCCGCAGGCCCGTGCGAGGAGTTCGAAGTCCGGGGTGGCGAGGTCGACGCCGGAGCGACGCTCGCTGTAGCGGTCCTGCATGTTCCGAAGGACGCCGTAGCCGCCGTCGTTGAAGACGATCAGCGTCAGCCGGGGCCTCTCCTGGGCGAGCGTGAGCAGTTCACCGAGGTGCACCGCGAGGCCGCCGTCGCCCGCCAGGACCACGGTCGGCGCGTCGGGACGGGCCAGCGCGGCGCCGATGCCCATGCCGAGCCCCTGCCCGATGCCGCCGCCGCGCGGGAAGACGTTGTCGCGCGGGTCGAACATGTCCAGGAGCCGGTTGCCCCAGCTGCTCGACGCGATGGTCACGTCGCGGGCGACGACCGCCTCGCGGGGGAGCGCGGCGCGGATGGCGTCGCAGACAGCCGCCTGCGGGCCGATGTTGTCGTGGAGGACGGCCCGCACCTCGTCCCGGACCTCGGTGACACGCTCCGTCCAGTCGGCGTCGGCGGGCCGCGCGTGCGGCAGCAGAGCCGCCAGGACGGCGGCCGCGTCGCCGTGCAGGGCGTGCCGGGCGGGGTACACACGGCCGAGTGCCGCGGCGTCGACATCGATCTGGACGTGCGCCTCGGGCAGCCTCAGCCCGTAGTCGGCGGTCTCGTTGGAACGGAAGTGGGTGCCGACGCTCAGCAGCACGTCGGCGTCGGCGAGCAGCGCCCGCCCTGCCGGGGTGGTGGCGAAGTTCCCGACGACCTGCGGGTGGTCCTCGGGCACCGCTCCGCGTCCGGAGTTGGAGGTCAGCAGCCCCGCGCCGGTGGCGGACAGCAGTGCGGCGAGTTCCGTACGGGCCCGGGCCGCACCGCCGCCCGCCCAGATCAGCGGCCTTCGGGCGGAGGCCAACAGAGTGCCTGCGGCGATGAGTTCACCCTGGGAGGGGGTCGGGACGGTGCCGGCCGGGGCCGGCTCGGGGGTGTCGGTCTGGGCCGCGTACTGCAGATCGATCGGCCATTCCACGCTCGCCGGTCCGCCCGGCGCGGTGAGCGCGGCCCGGGCCGCCTCGCGCAGGATCCGCCCCGCGTCGTCGGGCGACGGCACCGTGGCGGCGTACTTGGAGACCGCCGTCAGCATGCCCAGCTGGTCCTTGGTCTCGTGGATGTAGCCACGTCCGCTGCCCAGGAACGTGCTCTCCACCTGACCGGTGATGTGCAGCACGGACGTGCCCGAGCTGAGCGCCTCGACCAGGGAGCCGGCCGCGTTGCCCGCCCCGGTGCCGGTCGAGGTCAGGGCGCAGCCGAGGGAGCCGCGGGCCCGCCCGTAGGCGTCGGCGGCGTTCACGGCGGACGCCTCGTGCCGCACGGGCACGAACCTCAGTTCACGGTCGACGGCCTCCACCAGCGGCAGGTTGTGCACGCTGACGATGCCGAAGACGGTGTCGATGCCCAGGTCGCGCAGGATGGCGACGAGGAGATCGCCTCCGCTGTCGTAACGCATGATGGGTCTCCTCAGAGGATGGAGCGGCCGACTCCGCCGCAGACGTCGATGCTGGTGCCGGTGATGTACGAGGCGCGGGGCGAGAGCAGCGCGACGACGGCGTACGCGACCTCCTCGGCCCGGCCGAGCCGGCCGAGCGCGATGCCGCGGTCGGCGGCGAGCTCCGCCTGCCAGTCCTCGTAGCTCGTCCCCGAGCCGGATGCCGCGTGGCGGCGGGTCCACTGACCCGTGTCGACGAGCCCCAGGCAGACGGAGTTGACGCGGATGCCCTCGGGCGCCAGCTCCACCGACAGGGACTTGGCGAGGTTGAGGATGCCGGCGCGGGCGGCGCTCGTCGCGATCAGCCGGGTCTCGGGCTGCTTGGCGAGCACCGCGTTGATGTTCACGACGCTCGCCGCGTCCGAGGCGGCCAGATGGGGACGGGCCGCGTGGAGCGGGTTGAGCACCCCGGAGAACTTCAGCTCCAGCTCGTCGCGCCAGTCGTCGGCGGTGGACGCGTCGAGGCTCTTCATCCGGGACTGGCCGGCGTTGTTGACCAGCCCGTCGATGCCGCCGAACGTCTCGGCCGTATGCCGCACGAACTCCTCGACGGCAGTGGCGTCCCGTACGTCGCAGACAGCGGTCAGCAGCCGGTCGTTCCGGAGCCCGGCGGCGGCCTTCGCCAGCCGGTCGGCGTCGCGGCCGCACATGGCGACCTCGGCGCCTTCGTCGAGCAGGGCGCGGACCGTGGCCAGGCCGACGCCCGAGCTGCCGCCGGTGACCACGATGGTGCGATCGGCGAGGCCCAGATCCATGGCAGTTGTCTCCTGTGGGACGGTGCGGTCGAGGGGATGAGGGGTGTCGGTCAGTGCATGGTGAAGCCGCCGTTGACGGCGATCACCTGTCCGGTGAGATAGCGGGACTCCGGGCCGAGCAGGAACGCGACGGTGCCGGTGATGTCGTCGGGCTGCTGGGGGCGGGAGATGGCCCGGCCCGCGCGGTAGAGGTCGTGCCGCTCCGCGGGTACGGTCTCGGTCGCCTCGCACTCGGTGAGGCCGGGTGCGACGGCGTTCACGGTGATGCCCCTGTCGCCCAGTTCGCGGGCCATCGCCCGGGTCAGCGCGATCACCGCGCCCTTGGAGGCGATGTAGTGGGCGAGCCGTGGCGAGCCGTACAGGGCGGCGTCGGAGGCGAGGTTCACGATCCGGCCGCCCGTGCCGTGGGCGAGGAGTTGGGGCAGCAGGGCCTTCGACACCAGCCAGGGGCCCCGCGTGTTGACCGCCATGAGCCGGTCCCACGCCTCGACGTCGATGTCCTGGAACTCCTTGCCACCGACGCCGTTGGCGAGTGCGGCGTTGTTGACGACACCGTGCAGATGACCCAACTCGGCCACCGACGAGGCGAGTTCGACGACCGATGCCGGATCGGCGACGTCGCAGTGCACGAAATGGGCATGGAGACCCTCGTCGCGCAGCCCCGCCGCGGCGCCCTCGCCCCGGTCCCGGTCCAGCTCGGCGACGACGACTCGGAAACCGTCCGCGCCGGCCCGGCGGGCCATGGCCAGTCCCAGGCCACGGCCCGCGCCGGTGACGACGACGGTACGCCGGTCAGTCACGGCTGACGCCGTGCATCGGCGAGTGCTCCGGGTAGGTCGGTACCTGCGGCTTCTGCGTGCCGATCACCACACAGAACAGGGCGTCGATGGGGCCCTCGTTCTTGAGCGAGCGGGCCACACCGGCCGGGACGACGATCATGTCGCGGTAGCCGAGGGTGCGGTACTCCACCTCGTCCGTGCCGCGGTGGATGCCCACGCGGACCTGGCCCTCCAGGACGAAGAAGGCCTCCTCCACGTCGTGGTGGGTGTGCTCGGGGCCCTCCGCGCCGGGCGGGAGCAGCATGTTGGAGAAGGTGAACCCGCCGGACGGGAGGATCCGGTTGTCGCCCTCGTGGTTCCCGGTGGCTCCCGAGCCGACGTAGCGGATCTGGGCGCGGCGGTACTGGTCGCCGGCCTTCGCCTGGAAGGCGAGGGTGTTCCAGTCGGGCTCGCGGGAGTCCTTCGTCGCGATGAGCGCGTCGGTGTACCGGGAGAGGTCGCCGCCGTTGTCGTACTCGGTGGTGGTCAGAGGCATGGTCACAGCTCCTGTTCGAGGATGGGCGCCGCTTCCGGACGTTCCGGGATACGGTCGGCGATGCGGAGGTGGGAGAGGACCCAGGCGTTGAAGGCCCGGGGCCGCTCCTGGTTGGCCAGGTGACCGGCGTCCTTGACGATCACGTAGGCGGTCTTGTGGATGGCCCCGGCGATGGCCTGGCTCGCCTCGACGCCGGTGACGGCGTCCTGGTCGCCGCAGAGGACCAGAGTGGGCGCGGCGATCGTGGCGAGTTCGCCGCGCAGATCCGCCGCCGCCATGGACTCGGCTGCGTACGCGTAACCGGGCAGCCGTACGGAGGCGGCCATCGTGTCGACGACCCGGCTCACCAGCTCCGGCGGGGCGCCCGGCGACACGAGCCGGGGCCCGCGCCTCTCGGCGAACGCGCGCGGTCCGAGTTCGGCCAGCTCGGCGGCCCGCTGCCGCATGCCGGCGGCCTTGGCCGCGTCCGTGCCCGACCCGGGGCTGGAGTCGGCGACGATCAGCGAGGTGACGAGATCCGGGTGCCGGACGGCGAGCCGCAGCGCGATGACACCGCCCCAGGAGACGCCGAGGACGTGCGCGTTCGTGCCGCGCTCGCGGATGAGGGCGGCCGCCGCGTCCGCGAAGTCGTCGAGGCCGAGGGGGGCTCCGGGGTCGGCGGACCTGGCGTATCCGGGGGCGTCCCAGGCCACCACCCGCGCGTACGCGGACAGTTCGGCCAGCTGGGGCGCGAAGGCCGCGGACGAGGAGCCGATGCCGTGCAGGCACAGCAGCAGCGGCCCGTGCTCGCCGGCCTCCTCCACGTGCAGGCCGTCGGTCGGACGGATGCCGACCTGCGGGGCGCTGGTCACAGGATCTGTCCCGTGCGTCCGGCCAGCGTCGCGAGACTGCGCAGTACCGCGTACGGCACGACCTGGCTGGTCGCCGGGTTGCCCGGGTCCGGCAGGTGGGCCACCTCGAAGCGGTACGCGCCGTGCGGTCCGGACGCCTCGACGACGTGTGTGGTGCGATGGGCGCCAGGGTCGGCGACGACCCTGACCCGGACAGCGTCCAGGTCACCGACGGCCAGCGCGACCGACGCGGCCACGTTCGTCGACTTCGGGAACCTCACCGGCACCTCGCGTGCGGTGCCGCACATGACCTCGACCGGACCGGCCGCGCTACGCATCCTGGACAGCAACTCTTCGTCCATCCACGGCTGTTCGAGCGTGGCCGGCAGCTTTGTCGTGACCAGGCTCACCTCGTTGAGCGGGCCGAGCGAGCGCACCGCCTGCAGCAGGTCCAGGCCGCCGACCGCGCCGCCCGTGAAGTACACCCGGCCGGGACCCGCGGCGAGCAGCCGCTCGGCGAGGTCCTCGTCGGTCAGTGCGCCGGTCGAGGCGATCAGCAGATCGGTGCCGGAGCCCAGTACGCGCTCGCCCCACTCCCGTACGACACCCTGTCCGGCCGCCTCCACGATCAGATCGCAGAGCTCCAGTGCCTCGGCGAAGGTGACCTGGGCAGCGGGCGCGGCCTCGCCCAGCGGGCGGTTGTCGATCACGCACACCAGCTCGGCGCCGGGCACCCGGCCTTCGGCGAGTGCCGTCCCGACGACCCGGCCGATCGCACCCCAGCCGACGATGCCGACCTTGCGTGTCCTCATGCGCGAACTCCTTCGGACACGGATCCGGATCCGGATCCCGTGGCGGGCGTGGTGACGGTGGTGGCGGCGAGCGGGCCGGGGTCGGGGGAGCCCGCCATGTGGCAGCGGATCTCCTTGGACGGAGGGCCCGCCGTCCCCCACAGGTCGGAGAGTTCGGGGACCCGTCGCCACACGCGGGCGATCCAGGCGTCCTCGACGATCTGGGCGACCTCCGAGGTGTACTCGCAGACCAGCCCGGACGGGTCGGTGAAGTAGGAGAAGGTGTTGTCGCCCGGCCCGTGCCGGCCGGGGCCCCACTGCGGGGTGATGCCGTGGTGGCGCAGCCGGCCGAGGCCCCGCATGAAGTGGTCGACCGAGGTCATCTCGTACGCCACATGGTTCAGCGACGCCCACTCCGCCTGGTTGAAGGCGATGCAGTGGTGGTCGGCGTTGCAGCGCAGGAACGCCATCTGGTGCTCGGACCAGTCCGAGACGCGCAGTCCCAGGACATCGCGGTAGAACGCGACCGAGGCATCGATGTCCGCGGTGTTGAGCACGGCATGGGTGACCCCTACGGGCACCGCGCCGTCACGGCCGCGGGCGGTGACCGCCTCGACGTGGGCGCTGATCTCGATGAGCCGGTGCTCGGGATCGGTGAACCGCAGCCCGTGGCCACCGCCCGCCTGGTCCAGCGGGCCGGGGCCGCAGACCGGGACGATGCCCCGCGCCTCCAGGCGCCGGGCGGCCTCGTCGACCTCGGCCGGGGTGGCGACGGCGAAGGCGATCCGGCCGAGGCCGACCCGGTCCCGCTGCGTGAGGTGCAGGACGTGGTGCTCGTCCCCGGTGCCGCGCAGCCAGCGTGCCCCGGTGTCGCACTCGACCGTCTCCAGACCCCAGACCTCCTCGTAGAAGTCGGCGGCCTCGGTGAAGGCGGGCGTGTGGAGCTCGACATAGCGCAGCGAACGCAGCCGGGCGATCGGCCCGGGCGGTGGTTGGTGCATGGGTGTCTCCAGACAGACGGAGAGACGGGCGTGCCGTCGGGCAGAAGGGTGTGCCGGGTCAGCCGGCCCAGGGGAGCGGGGCGTCGGAGGTGCCCCAGTACAGGGACTTCTGGCGCTGGTGGGCGCGGATCGCCTCGCGGCCCTTCTCGGTGCCGAGGCCGCTGGCCTTCCAGCCGCTGAACGGGGTGGACGCGCTGAACTGCTTGTACGTGTTGATCCACACCGTGCCCGCGTCGATCCGGCGCGCCAGGCGCCAGGCGGCCCGGTGGTCGCTGGTCCAGATCCCGCACGCCAGTCCGTACACGGTGTCGTTCGCCTGGCGGACCAGATCGTCCTCGTCGTCGTAGGGCAGGGCGACGAGCACCGGGCCGAAGATCTCCTCCTGGCAGGTGCGCGAGGTGTTCGGCAGACCGTCGAGGACGGTCGGCAGGTAGTACGCGCCGTCCCGGTATTCCGCGCCTTCCGGTACGGTCCCGCCGCACAGCACCCGGGCGCCCTCGGAGCGTGCCAGGTCCACATAGGCGGCGACGGAGTCCCGGTGCTGATGGTGCACGAGAGGCCCCACCTGGGTGTGGGGATCGGTGCCGGGGCCGACACGCAACTTCGCTACGCGCTGGACGAGTTCGGTCAGGAAGGCGTCGTAGATCTCGCGGGCGACGAAGAGCCGTGAACCCGCGATGCAGGACTGGCCGCTGGAGGAGAAGATCCCGAACATCACTCCGGCCAGGGCCTGCTCGATGTCGGCGTCCGCGCGGACGATCGTCGGTGACTTGCCGCCCAGCTCCAGCGATGCGGGAATCAGCCTGTCCGCGGCGACGGTGGCGATGGACCGGCCGGTGGCCGTGCCGCCCGTGAATCCGATCCGGGCCACCAGGGGGTGCCTGACCACGGCGTCGCCGACCACCCGGCCGCTGCCGGGCAGCACCGAGAGCAGAGCGGTGGGCAGGCCGAACTCCTCCAGCGCCTGTGTGATCAGGCGACCGAGGGCCAGCGAGACCAGGGGGGTCCAGGCGGCGGGCTTGAGCAGGACGGCGTTGCCGGCCGCGAGCGCGGGGGCGATCTTCTGTGCGTCGCTGGCGACGGGGGAGTTCCACGGGTTGATCGCCGCCACCACGCCGAGGGGCTCGTGGACGCTCATCGTGACGTACTCGCCCCGCGAGGGCGTGATCGCCTCCTCCGCGGTCTCCAGAGCGGCCGCGATGAAGCGGAACGTGCCGGCCGCGCTGAGCGCGAGGGCCCTGGTCTCGGCGAGCGTCTTGCCGGTGTCCGCGGTCTGCAGGGCGGACAGTTCGCCCGCGGCCGCCTCGGTCAACTCCGCGATGCGGTGCAGCAGCCGGGCTCGCTGATGGGGGAGCAGGTCCCGCCAGGCCGGGTCGGCGGCGGCCCGGGCGCTGGCCTCGGCGGCCTCCGCCACCTCTTCGGGCGAGGCGCCGCACAGCGTGGCGAGCACCTGGCCCGTGGCGGGGTCGACGGTCTCGACGGGATCGCCCGCGCCGCGTCGCCACTGGCCCGCGATCAGGATGTCGGTGGGGATGCGAGACACAGCACTACCTCCGGGCAGCGGGACGGTGGGTACGGATCGCACGAATCATGCGAATCGCATGGATCGCTTGGATCGCACGGATCACGGAGCCGAGGCGGGGTCTTCGCTCGACCGCCTCGATCAAGTGCTAGAAATCTAAGCGCTTAACTATCTCCTCGCAAGCCCCCAGGCCGGATGAGTGGCCGCAGCGGGCGCACCCATGGGGTGGCAGAGATATTTAGGCCATTAACCATTGACCGCTTAGGTAACTCAACCTACTGTCTCGGCAACTTCTCTGTTCGCGGAAGGAACCCTCATGACGACTGTGGCCGGCCGGGCCGCCCCGGGAGCGATAGCTGCCAGGCTCGAGCGACTGCCCCACTCCCGCTGGCACGTGAAGGTCCGGTTCCTGATCGGCGCCGTCACGTTCTTCGAGGCGTTCGACCAGCTGCTGACCGCCTCCGCGCTCCCCGTCCTGACGAAGCAATGGGGTCTGACCACGGGGCAGGCCACACTCGTCGTGACCACCGGTTCCATCGGGATGCTCCTGGGTGCGCTGGCAGCGGGCTGGCTGGGCGACCGGATCGGCCGGGTACGGACCGTCGCCCTCGGTGTCGCCGTCACCGCGCTGGGCTCGCTCGCCGTCGCCCTCTCCAACGGCATCGAGGTCTTCTCACTGTTCCGCTTCGTGCAGGGGCTCGGCATCGGCGGAGTCGTGCCGGTCGCCGCCACCTACATCAACGAGATCGCCCGCTCCGACCGCCGCGGCCGGTTCGTCCTCCTCTACGAGATGATCTTCCCGGCCGGCCTGGCGGCCGCGAGTCTGGTCGCCGTCTGGGTCGTCCCCCACCTCGGCTGGCGGGCCATGTTCGTCCTCGGAGCGCTGCCGGTCCTGCTCGCCGCGACGCTGCAGCGCCAGGTCGTCGAGTCCCCGCGCTGGCTGCTGGCCCGCGGGCGCATCGAAGAGGCCGAGGAGGTCATCGCACGCATCGAGGCGGAGGTCGTGCGCTCGACGGGCGAGCCGCTCCCCGCGCCCGCCCCGTCCGACGCCGTGGCCGAGCAGCGGGCACAGGGCCGCCTGCGGGAGCTGTTCACCGGGCGATACCTGCGCCGTACCGCAGTCGTCTCGGCGCTCTGGTTCGTCGCGTACTACGTCAACCACGGAATCTCCACCTGGCTGCCGTCGCTGTACACCAAATACTTCGGCCTCGACCTGACCACGGCCCTCGTCTACACCCTGCTCAGCAATGTCACCGGACTGCTCGGCACGCTGGTCGTCGCTCTGCTGATCGACCGCGTGGGTCGCAGGCCCGCCCTGGCGGCCGCGCTCGGCGGGACCGTGCTCACCCTCGGCACGCTCGCACTCGTGGGAGTGACCTCCGGCCTCCAGGTCGCCGTCTTCGCCTCCTGCACGACCTTCTTCCTGTACGCGGTCAACTCGGGCCTCTATCTCTACTCGCCCGAGCTGTACCCGACGCACAACCGGGCCAAGGGTGCCGCGTTCGGCGGGCTGTGGAACCGGCTGGGTGTCATCCTCGGACCGATCACGGTCGGTGCGATCCTCGGCGCCGGCGGCAGCCTGACGACCGTTTTCGCACAGCTCGCCGGTGTGGCGGCAGTGGGCACGGTGGTCGCCCTGTTCGCGGTCGAGACCAAGGGCAGGACGCTGGAGGAGCTGAACTCCTGAGAGCGGACCGGAGCAGGGGTGACCGGAGCGGGACCACTGCTCCGGTCCACCCGCGTTCAGCCGCCGTCCCAAGGCCTCGAGCAGCTCCGAGTGCCGATGCCGATGCCAGGAAGTCCTGACCCCGGTTGAGTCTCCCGTGGGGGGAGACAGCAAGCTGAGGCCATGGACCGCGACACGCTCTATTCCATCGGGGAGTTGGCCCGCAGAACCGGCCTGACGGTGAAGACCGTCCGGTTCTACTCCGACAAGGGCATCGTCCCGCCGACCGACCGGAGTCCCGCGGGCTACCGGCTGTACGGCCTCGACGCACTCGCACGCCTGGACCTGGCCCGCACCCTGCGCGACCTCGGGCTGGACCTGGCGACCGTGCGCAAGGTCCTGGACCGGGAAGCATCCATACCGGAAGTCGCGGAAGCACACGCCAACGCCCTGGACGTACAGATCCAGACGCTCGGCCTGCGCCGGGCAGTACTGCGAGCAATCGCCAGCCGTGGCCCCACCACCATGGAGATGGACCTCATGCACCGACTCGCCACACTGTCCCGGGCCGAACGACACCGGCTGGTCTCCGACTTCGTCGACGACGCGTTCAGGGACCTTGACGACAACCCCGAGTTCGTCGCCCTGATGCGATCCGCTCTGCCCGAGCTCCCCGATGATCCCGCGCCTGAGCAGGTCGAGGCCTGGGTGGAACTCGCCGAACTCTGCCAGACCGCAGACCTCCGCATCGCGCTGCGCCGCACAGCTGAGGACCAGGCGCAAAAACCCTCCCCGCAGGGCGTCAGTGCCCTGCACGATGCTCTCGACCAAGCGATGCGTGAACGAATCGAGGAAGCCGTATCCGCCGGCATCCTCCCGGCCTTTGCCGAAGACGCATCCCGGGCCGAGACACTGGGCGGACTCTACGGCCACGCTTTCGAGCGTGCTGACGACGGCGATCTGCGCCGCTGGCTCCTCGCCCGCCTGCAGGCAACCACCGACCCGCACGCCGAGCGCTACTGGCACCTCCTGGCGACGATCAACGGATGGCCCGCATCACCCACACTCGCTCCCGTCCACACCTGGTTCACCACCGCCTTCGCCATGAGCGATGACGACGATCACCAGGGCCTGATGCGATGAGGACGCGCCTCCTGAAATTCGGCCTGTGGGCGGACGAGCAGGCGTTGGCATGGGTCAGCGGACTCGTTGCGGAGGCTGTGGCATCCCGGAGCGCCCGGATCGTCGATGAGACCACCGCCCGCGCCACGACTTGGACAGGAAGCTGCCACAAGATCGGCCGGACAAGTCCTAGACGTGGGTGAGGACCTGTCGCAGGGGATGGCCGAGCGCGTCTGTGAGGGAGGCCAGTTCCTCGTCGGTCAGCCATGTCCGGTTCGGGTACAGAACCTCGATCCTGAACCGAGCGAACCCCATCGGCCAGTCGTACACCAGGTCGTTGAGCGACGTTTCGGCGCCACAACAGGGAACCGGCACCATGAGCGTCGCAGAGCCTTCGGCGTAGCGCTCCGAGACGGCCTCTCCCCACCAGCCGGGTGTGAGCTCCGCACCGCAGCGTGGGCAGGAGATCTTCCGCAGGTTGGCACCGCAGAAGACCACCTCCACGCTGTCGTGCCACGTGGCTGCCGGACCAGGGCGGGCGTCGGCGTCAGGAAGCATCCCGGACAGCTCGGCAGCGGCACGGTCCGCCGCACCCTTACTGGGCTGCCAGTACGGGTCTGTCGGAATCACCGTCAGGTAGTTGTCACTCATCGCCCGTCTCCCTGTGCCCGCCAGGATCCGCTCCGTGTCCACCGGCCCGGCGAACCTGTCCGGTCACAGCACCGGATGCCGGCCTTGCTGAGCAGGGCTTGCGCGGTCATCGGGACCCTTCGGGCGCTGCTCCACCCGCTGAGCCGAAGCCGGAAAGCCGCCTGGCCCCAGTTCCACGATCGCCTTAGGGCTAAGATTCTAAGGGGCGTGCTATGTACCGTGCGCCCGGGGCACGGGCGCACGAGGGGACGAAGATGGCAGCACGCAAGGCGGCGCGTCGGGACGCCGTGGCGATGGTGATCGAGGCCTGGGCGCGGGAGCGGCCCGAGCTGGACACGAGCCCCCTGGAGGTGCTCGCCCGACTGCACCGCTCGTTCCTGCGCTACAACACCAAGCTCACCACCTCGATAGAGCGGCACGGGCTGTCCGTGGCCGGTTTCGACGTGCTGACCGCACTGCGTCGTTCCGGGGCGCCGTACCGGCTGACCGCGGGCCAGCTCGCCGACTCGGGGCTGGTGTCGTCCGCGGGGGTCACCTTGCGGATAGACCGCCTGGAGAAGGACGGCCTGATCGTGCGCGAGCGGGACGCCGAGGACCGCAGGGTGGTCTATTCGAGGCTCACCGAAAAGGGCCTGGCCACCGTGGACGAGGTATTCGCCGAGCATCTCGACAACGAACGCCGGATGCTTGCCGAACTGTCGCCCCCCGAGCGTCGCCAACTCGCGCGGCTGCTGCGCAAGCTGGAGGACTCGATTCTCGCGTCGGACGAGGAGCCGCCCTCGGCTCCCTGACGACGGGGCATCGGATTCGGCCCGCCCGTGGGGTGGCACCGCTGCCGCGCGACTCGGACCGCCCGTGACAGGCTGCCCAACCCCAGAACTCGACCACCTCGATCGCCAACTCCTCGTCGGCGCCCGGTCGCGCTCACCCTCGTCTCCTGGCCGCGACGAGGAGCGCGTACGTCGGACACGGCGCGCCCGCCAACCGGGCGAGGGGCCGGGCGGAACGGCATGGTGCGAGGGCCCGCGGGCGTTGCGGCCGGAGACTGGTGCCCCGGAGCCAGACAGGAGAGAGCATGGACGATCGCAGCCGCCCAGGTGCCCAGGGCTCCGTGACCACCGGCGTGGACCGGGGAGCCGGCAGTCGGGCCGGGGTGCTGGGCACCGCGCTCGCCGGCGTGCTCGCATTCGCGCTCTCCTCCGGCTCGTGGCAGTGGTTCTCCACCTACATCGGCGTCACCCTGCTCGCGGTGACCCTCTCCTTCACCCGCCCGCCGGCCCCCACGCCCGGCCCGAGGTCCGGGTACGTACGGAGCCTCACGGCGTACTCGCTGGTCGTCGGCCTGTGCGTGGCCCTCGCGGTGGCGCCCGCCATGCAGCGGTGGACCTGGCTCTTCCCGATGCCCGGCACCCGCACCAAGTGCGCCCAATTGGGCAGCTACGCGGCGCTCCAGACGCAGGCCGCCCTGCATGACCCGGGCGGCCGGTACAGTGCCGTGCTGGCGTACGCGCAGAGCGACCAGAGCCAGCACGCCGTCAACAACTGCCTGGCGTCCACGACGACACTCTGGCTGCCGGTGTACGCGTCGGCGGCAGCCCTCCTGGTGGCGCTGGGCGCCTGGCTGGTGGGCAAGGCCGGCGCAGGACGGACGACTGCCGGGGAGCGGTGAGAGGTCCACCCGCTGCGCCCGACCCGGAAGCCTCTCGAAGCTCCGCCGACCAGTCGCTGCCACGGGTGGCCCTGGCCTGCACCGAACTTCCGGTCACCGATCCAGTGGGCCCCGCTCTGGGACGATGCCTACGGCGTGCCGGGAAGCCGCACGGTTACGAGGAGACCGCCGGCGGGGCGGGGGACGAGGTCGAGGGTCCCGTCATGGGCGCGGACGATGCTGTGCACGATGGCCAGGCCGAGGCCGACGCCGGCGTGCTCGTCGGTGCGTACGCGTTCCGTTCCGCGCTGGAAGGGTTCGGTGAGGGTCGGTACCAGTTCCGGTGGGAGCCGACGACCCGTGTTCTCCACCCGCAGCACGCTCGTGTCGCCGTGCGCCTCGGTGTGGACCGTCACGGTGCCGCCGGCGGGGAGGTTGTGGACGATGGCGTTCTGGACCAGGTTCGTCACCATGCGCAGCAGTAGCTCCGCGGAGCCGCTGGTCCGGGCCGCCCCGCCGGTGACGTCGAGCGTGATCCGGCGCTGTTCGGCGAGGGGAAGCAGCGTTTCGGCGGCTTCCTCGGCGATGAGGGAGAGGTCGACGCTCTCGCGGTTGAAGTTTCCGCTGTCGCCGCGGCTGAGCAGCAGCAGGGCCTCGGTGAGGCCGATCGCCCGCGTATTGACAGCCTGCAGGCGTTCGATGAGTTCGTCCCGGTCCCGCGCGGGGTCCTTGCGGGCGACGTCGAGGAGCGTCCGCGAGATCGCCAGCGGGGTGCGCAGTTCGTGGGAGGCGTTCGCGGCGAACCTCCGCTGCTCGGCGACGTGGGACTCGAGTTGCCGGAGCATCGAGTCGAACGCGTCGGAGAGTTCACGGAATTCGTCCTGGCGGCCCTTCATGCGGATCCGGTGGGACAGCGACCCGTTCTCGGCCCTCCGTGCCGCATCCGTGATCTGTGCGAGTGGTGCGAGCATCCGGCCGGCGAGGATCCATCCCCCCAGGAGGCCGAACACGAGCAGGAAGACCATCGCCACGGCCGCGGCGGGGGCGAAGGTGTGCACGAGGAGATAGCGGTTGGGTGAGATCCCGAGCAGGCCCTTGGGGGTGTCGGGTACGTAGCGCAGCAGGAACACCCACACCACGCCCAGCAGGAGGGCGCCGGCGACGGCGAGGAACCCGGCATAGCTGAGGGTGAGTTTCAGTCGGACGCTGAGCCCGGGGCGTCTATCCACGCGTACTGCCTGGCTCGATGGTGTCCGTACCGGTGTCGATCCGGTAGCCGACGCCGGGCACCGTGGCGATGATCCATGGTTCGCCGAGTCGCTTGCGCAGGGCGGAGACGGTGATGCGCACGGCGTTGGTGAGGGGGTCGGCATTCTCGTCCCAGGCCCGTTCCAGCAGCTCTTCGGCGCTGACGACCCCTCCCTCGGCCGCGACGAGGACTTCCAGCACGGCGAACTGTTTGCGGGTGAGCGCGACGTAGCGTCCGTCGCGGAAGACCTCCCGGCGGAACGGGTCGAGCCGCAGGCCCGCGATCTCGCGGACCGGGGGCCGGGCGTACGCGCGTCTGCGGTCGAGCGCCCTCAGCCGCAGGACGAGCTCCCGCAGTTCGAAGGGTTTGGTGAGGTAGTCGTCGGCGCCGAGCCCGAACCCGGAAGCCTTGTCGTCGATCCGGTCGGCTGCGGTGAGCATGAGGATCGGGATGCCGCTGCCGGAGGCGACGATGCGCCGGGCGACCTCGTCGCCGGAGGGGCCGGGGATGTCGCGGTCGAGGATCGCGAGGTCGTAGGAGTGGACGCTGAGCAGTTCCAGGGCGGAGTCGCCGTCGCCTGCGATGTCGGCGGCGATCGCCTCCAGCCGCAGGCCGTCACGGACGGCTTCGGCCAGGTAGGGCTCGTCCTCCACGATCAGTACGCGCATGTCCGAAGCCTAAGCAGCAGGTCATATCGCCGACGTATGCAACGACGTCGGCACACCGGACATGCGACTCAGCCTGCCGGTGCCGGCGCGGGGCGGGGCCGGTCCGACGGCGCTTGCGCCGTAGTCCGCCACCAGCGGCGCGACGCCAGCCCGGCCAGCACGGCGCCGGCGGCGTTGACCAGGACATCATCCACGGAGGACACCCGGTCGAGGCGCAGGACGTACTGTGCGGTTTCGACCAGGACCGAGCAGCCCGCCCCGAGCGCCAGGATCCGCGGCACGGACGCCGGCGCCGAGAACCGCATCGGGGCGAAGAACCCCAGGGCCGCGAAGATCAGCAGGTTGCCGACGATCCCGACCGGCCCCATCGTGACCAGGTCCCGCAGCGGTATCAGGCTCACCCGGGCGGGGGCGGTGCCGGCCCCGGCGCCCGGCATCATGGTCAGCCACAGGAGCGGCACCGTCCCGTGGATCATGCCCACCTCGGCCAGCGACCTCCGCCACGCCCATGTGACACCGGCGGCACGCCGCCGGAGCGCCAGAGCCCACACCACCAGCGCGGCCAACGGCAGCGTGACCAACGTCATGAGCACCACACCGTTGAACGTGTCGAAGCAGCCGTGCCACCGCCCGGCCATGCACCTCGGAGCGGACATCATGAGCGGCCCCCGCACGACGAACATGGCGCTCGCGATACCGAGGATCATCAAGCTGACGAGCACGATCCTGTGCGTGCGGCGGGGCGGATCGGACAGGGATGCGTTGGGGTTCACGCACCCATGGGAGACGGAGGGCCGTTGCGGTGGCGTATGCGATTTTCGATACGCCCGCGATACACGGCATCCCCGGCATCAAGGAACTGGCGCAAGCCTGCAGCCGTTGCCGTTGCCGGGCAGCGGGAGGCCGAAGGCCGACAGCGGGCAAGAAGGTCCAGGGTCCGAAGAACTTTTACCGACCTTGAAGCAACCAAGAGGCACTGCCGGCTTTCTGACGTCTCGCGTCCTGCCGTCGATGGGAGACACGAGATGAAACCGCATACCGCGAGGGGCAGCCGGCTTCGGTCGGCCGTCCCGGGCCGTCTGTCCGGCTGGGTTCCGGCCACAGCACTCCTCCTGGCCATGACGACGTCCTGCACCGGCTCCGCACCGGGGGACGGTGGAGCCGTGGCCGGAAAGCCCGGCACGGCCGGAGTGGGGGACCGGCTGTTCCCAACGCTCGGCAATGGCGGCTATGACGTGACGCACTACGGACTGACACTGGATTACGTGCCCGAGACCAACCACCTGAAGGGCACGGCGGTCATCACAGCGCGCGCCACCCAGGACCTGAGCCGCTTCGACCTCGACCTGTCAGGACTACGGGTACGCACCGCCACGGTCCAGGGTGCGAAGGCCCAAGTCGCCCGCTCGGACGACGAGTTGCTCGTGACACCGGCGAAGACGGTGAGAAACAGCGAAGTCTTCAAGACCGTCGTCACCTACGACGGCACCCCCCGCACGCTCAAGGGCGACGACGGAGGCCTGGAAGGCTGGGTGGAGACCGACGACGGCTCGACGGCCCTGGGCCAGCCGTCCGGCTCCACGACCTGGTTCCCGGGCAACCATCACCCGTCGGACAAGGCCACCTACGACATCACGGTCACCGTGCCCAAGGACGAGGACGGCGACCCCTACGACGTGATCAGCAACGGCAAGCTGATCACGGAGAAGGACAGGGGCGACGCGGTGACCCGGCACTGGCGCACCGAGGAGCCCATGGCCAGCTACCTCGCCCACGTCTCCGTCGGCTACTTCGAGATACACAAGGGCTGGACGGACGACGACCTGCCCGTCTACGTCGCCATCGACCCCGACGAGGCCGAGGGCGCCGCCGATGTCGCAGACCTGGTGCCCGAGATCGTCGACTGGGCCGGCAAACGCTTCGGTCCCTACCCCTTCTCCTCGACCGGTGCCATCGTCGACCACCTGCCCGGGCTCGACTACGCCCTGGAGACCCAGACCAAGCCCTACTTCGACGAGGCGCCCGACGAGGCGCTGCTCGTCCACGAGCTGGCGCACCAGTGGTTCGGCAACTCCGTCACCCCACGCAAGTGGAAGGACATGTGGCTCAGTGAAGGTCTGGCCACCTATGCGGAGTGGCTCTGGGAGGAGGAGCGGGGCGACAGGAGCACCGAGGAGATCTTCGCCGACTTCTACGACGGCACGGACGCCGAGAGCGAGGGTATCTGGGCCTTCCCGCCGGCGGATCCACCCAGCGGGGGGCGCGTCTCCGACCCGCCCGTCTACGGACGCGGTGCCATGGTCGTACACAAGGTGCGCGAGGCCGTCGGCGACAAGACCTTCTTCGACATTCTTCGTACCTGGACCCGGCAGCACCGGCACGGCAACGCTGACACCCGGCAGTTCATCGCCCTGTGCGAGAGCAAGTCCGGCAAGGACCTGACCCGGCTCTTCGACACCTGGCTCTTCACCAGGAAGAAGCCCTCCCGGATGTGAGGAGACGCGGCCCGGGGCGGGGGGGCGGCCCGCGGGGGCGGGGGGGGCCCGGCGGGGGGGGGGGGTGGTTGTGGTTGTTGTGCGGGGGCACGCCCCGCGCCGGCGAGGTGGGGTGTG